>WRMB01000040.1 GCA_009777345.1 Micrococcales bacterium
CGCCCAGCTCGTCCTTGGCGATCTGCGACAGCGTGTCACCGGGCTGCACCGTGTAGGCGTGCTCCACGGCGACCGGCGGGGCCTGCGCGTCGGCAGGCAGGACCAGCCGCCAACCAGGCTCGACCCACCCGGCGTCGTCCAGGGCGTACCCGTCGGCCTGGACCACCCCGACGTTCAGCTCGTACACCTCGGTCCACCGGTGCGGGTCTCCCAGCCGGGACTGGGCGATCTTCCACAGGCTGTCCCCGTCCACCACCGTGTACACCACGGTCCCGTCCGTGCGGTCCGGTGCGGCGGCCTGCACCGGAGCAGCCGCCGCAACCGGCACCTCCACCGCAGCAGGCGCCACCGCTGCCGCAGGCACCGCCGCCTGGGCCGGGCCCGCCAGCGACACCACAGCAGGAACCCCCACCACGAACAGCAGCGCCGCAGCCGCGACCAACTGGCGGGCCGCGGCCTGGGGCAGACCCAGCCCCGGCAGCCGCGGGGTACGCGCACCCCGCACCCGGGCCACGGCCTCCACCACCACGCTCAGCGCCAGGACCGCCCAGGCGACCCACGCCACCACCCGCACCGCCCCCAGCAGCACCGAACCGTCGTCAGGACTGGTCAGCACCGTGCGGACCCGGTCAAAGTCCGGCACCGTGCCGGGGACCGGGCTACCCGCCACGACCCACAGCACCACCGGCACACCGACGACGACCCCCAGCAGCAGCAGCAGAGCCCCGAACCCGACCAACCTCGCGCGAACCATCTCCCCGTCCTTTCTCCAGCGCCGTCTTCCGTCAAGCCGCAGGCGCACCTGCAGGTCAACCCGCCTTCGTCATAGACTCCGCCACCTCCGACACCACCGAGAGAAGGTAGCTCTGCGCACCTTCCGAGACAGCGGCGCCCTCCTCCACGCTGATCACCGAGAAGGACATGCGCACCCGGAAGCCGTTCTCCCAGTCGCAGTAGCTCAGCCACACCTGGACGTAGTCGTCACCCGTGCGCTGGCCCTCGCCCCGGAAGACCAGCACCGCGGCCGAGGAGTCCTCCCCGTCCCACAGCAGGAACGGCTCGCCGGGTCCGGACAGCGGGTCCCTCAGCGTCCCCGGAGCCAGAAGATAGTCGTCGACCTTCTGGGCGGACGACTTGTCCGGATCGATCTTGTCGCACGTTTCGGAGCCTGACACCCCGAACACGTAGGCCTGCCCATCCACGAGGTACTCCGCGGGCCGCGTACTGGGTCCGTGCCTGAAGAACAAGTCGGGGTGCATCCGGTACGAGTAGACCGGCTCGTCCGGGAAGGACCCGCACTGCACATCGCCGCCCGGTATCTTCCTGGCGGGGTCGAACGGCTCGCCGAGGTCGTAGGAAAGTGTATAGCTAAAATACCTGTCGTCAAGGAAGCTCAGCACCAGGCTCACGTCGTCGACATACAGGACGTCGCTGCCGTCCACGCTCCCAGGGGACAGGCCAGTATCTAGCAGCCGGGCACTCTGCACGGGAAGACCGTGGTACACGATAATGCTGTAGTTTTCTCTCTCATTGCGTACTTCGTCGACGTCAGGGGTACCCAGCAGTGCGACGACGTCTTCCTTGGCCATGTCGGGTTGTATCTGAGGTATCGGGCCGTGCTGGCCCACGCTGCCTCTGATCTCCACGACCTGAGCCTGGTCC
Source organism: Micrococcales bacterium (assembly GCA_009777345.1). Taxonomy (GTDB): domain Bacteria; phylum Actinomycetota; class Actinomycetes; order Actinomycetales; family Cellulomonadaceae; genus Cellulomonas. The sequence continues at coordinate 1,663 of WRMB01000040.1, forward strand.
CAGGGCGCGGGCTCGTCCCCGTAGTTCCGCAGCGTCAGTTCCAGCCGCATACCGTCCCTGACGATGTCGACCTTGTCGCTACCATGCGCGTCGACCGGTTGAACGTCATCGAAATAGGGAGACCAGCCGTTGTCGAGGAACGCGCTGCCCGGGCACGGCAGGGTGTAGGTGTGCCCCAGGACGGTGGCCTGCCGGAACTTCTGGTCCAGCTGCGGCCTGTGGACCTCGGGCACGGGACCTACGGACAGCGTCGGGACACCGGCGAGGGGGTCACGCGCGCACCTGGCTGGCACCCAGAGCAGGAGGGCCACGAGCACGGCGAGCACGGCGATGGCAACCACAGCCTTTCTCGCCTTCGGGGCTTCTCTGAACCAGGTGCGGCCCCACCACCGGGACGCCTCCGGTCGCACAGGGTTGTCGGTAGGCATCGTGCGTCTCACTTCTTCTCGAACTCTGGGACGACCGCCTGGAAGTCCGTGTGCTGCGCGTCGGGCGGGGCCGAGAGGATCGGCGACGTGGGTGCCGGTACCCACATCCTCCACATATCGGGGATGACCAACGCCCGGTCGGCAGGCGACGGTTCGGGGTCCTTGGAGTAGCGCCAGGGGTCGGCGTAGCCGTTGGGCGAGTCCAAGGCTTCGAGGCCGGCAGCGGACGCGGCGACCTGGGCTGCGTACTCTTCGTCCTTCGACAGCAGCACCATGCAGGCGTTGTACAAGTTGTCCGCCGAGAGGTCGACCTGGTTCTTCAGGCGGGTGAGGATGTCGCAGAACATGTCGCCGAGCTCCTGCATCAAGGGCCCAGGACCGAAGTGCCAGTCGCCCAGGTCGGTGGAGCGCACCACAGCACGGGTCATACCGTCGTTGACGTCCCTCCCAGCACGGACGTAGCCTCCGATCTCCTCCACGATACTCTTCATGTGACCTCTGATTCTGGTGACCGCATCGAGGTCCGTCGCGATGTCAGGCTCGTCGGACAGGTCGAGCGAACCGGGATTCGGAAGCTCAAACAGAGACCGGACCACATCGTCGTTGTATGCGATCTTTTCCAGGTTCGTGACCGCATTGTTCTTGATCTTGGCCTCCAGGTCTTTGACCTGTTTTGCAATACTGCCAAGACCGGCCATGAGAACCCTGTCCAAGACCTGGTCGTACGTGGCGGCAGAACCGACCGTGCCAGGCTCGCCACCTGACACCTGGTCGAAGGCTAGCACGACCAACTTTATCCCCTTGTCGACTGGCTTCGGAGCGAATATACCGGCGACGCCCAGAGCGATGTCTATCACCTTAACCATCCCGGCATAGTTGTACCCAGTCGGCCCTCTCTGGGCGACGTCGTCGAACTTCATCCTGCTCTTGATAAGCATCCCGACGGTGTTGGCGCGCACCGCGGCCCACATCCCCGACTGGGTAGCCATGAGGTGGCCGATGAGCTTGCCGAAGGCACTGTAGTTGTCCAGTACTTTACCGATGCTCAGCAGGAAATTCCTTTTGTACGTCTCCGCGGTGTTTCCAGTGAGGACCTCCGACGCGGTCTCAATGAGCCTCAGCGCCGCAGTCAGGCTGCCACCGTCGCCAGCGACCAGGTGGCAGGCCAGCGCGTCGTATATGATCGCGATATCTGCGCTGCTGGAAGGGTCGGGACAATCGGCGAACCTGGCGACGACGCCTTTGATGTCGTCCCTGACGCTGTCGAACGAGACGGTCGACTCCTCCCTGTCCTGCTCGGCCCCGTTGAGGGTCGTGACGGTCGTCACCCGGCCTCCGCCCCACCCGTCGGGCCCGGGACGGGTGCACGTCTCGAACGTGGTCGCGTTCACGCCTTTCCCCCGGGCGTGGGCGGTGCTGCGCCTGTACCCCGTCGCACTCTGCGACGGCCCGACCATGGTCCAACCCTTGCCGACCATGAAAGCGTCGATGGCCGACTGGGTCAGCCTGCCGACAAGGTAGTCAAAAGTGTCGTACCGCCCCAACCAGCCGATCTGGTCGGCACTCAGACCACTCTCGAAGAAGCCTGCGCCTGCATCCATCGTTCTCTCCTCTTTTCGGCCCGTGAGCTCTTGCACCGCCGCGCACCTGACCGTGCGCGGGTCATCGTGGCTCGTCCCTCTTGAGGCGGACCTGCCACTCGCCGACCGTGACCGGCACCGTGGCGACCTGGTCGGTGGTGAACGTGCCCGACTGGGCGCCGTCGCTGGTCACCCAGTCCACCCGCCACCGAGCAGTCGCCGTCACCGTCATCTCGCCCTGCCTGGAGTACACGTGCCCGCAGTCCGGCGACGCACCCAGACCGTCCCGGGCCACGACGTACGGCGTACCCGGCCCCCAGCAACGGACCACGTTCCCGTCACCGGTGTCCCAGTCCACCCACTCCACATAACCGGTCACCGTCACCGTCCACGCGTCGATGCTCGCCGTAGCCGTCGCCGGACCGAACGTCTGCGCGTCAGGACCGTCAACCCAGAGCCAGACGTTATAACCGACCAGGGCCACCGAATCCGGCCCCGGCCGCGGAGTCATACCGATGCGAGGCGGAGCCAACTGCAGCGCAGCGACCACCTCACGCGCCGCCGACCCCGCACCACCCTGACGCTCAGCCAGCACCTGCCGCACCTTGTCCGTCATGAGCGCGACACCCTTGCACGTCATATTCCCAACACCACTAATATTCCCAGCACCATTATTCTTCTCGTCACACCGCTGCAACGCCAGCTGCAACCGCGTCGGACCCGTACGCACCCGACCCGGAGTGGGATGCCTACCATCCTGCGACCCAGTGCAACCAGGACCTCCCCTTGCTGTAGCACCGCATTCTTTTACTCTGGGACCGTCCGGGCCAGCCGTAGCCGGGTCCGCCAGGCAGAGAGCGCCCCCAACCATGACGGCAATGACCGTGACGGCGGCGAGCAGTCGTGACGTGTTCAGCCGCATGTCTCCCCCTCGGGATCGTCGAGAATACCAGCAACCTGCCACCTGTCCACGTGTTTGCGCACGATGTACAAATCTCGACCGCGCAGCGCGTCACCGTCCGATACTATTGACGTTCCATCGGATCCAAGCGTGTCGAGTCCGGTAGCATCTATGCACACAGACAGAGCGATCTCCTTAGTCCCCGGCAACAGCTGGACATCGACGACCCTCTCGGTGCCCACGACCTCGATCGCACCGACTGTGCGACCACCGATGTCTTGGACCCACTCCAGGGCGGCACGGTCGTCGAGCAGCTGCTGGTCGACCGCCACCGCGTCGAAGCAGGACGGGTCAGTGTTCGGCGGGTCGGCGAAGCACTGGTATCTGACCTGGTAGTAGTCGCGGACGGCTTGTTCGGCCTCCTGGACGGCTGCGGCCTCCTGCGCGGCCTCCTGGGTCGCGTAGAAGGCGGACGCGCTGGCCTCCGCGTCCGCCCCTTCGTCGGTGCACCCAGCGGTCAGGGCCAGGACCGCCAGGGCGCACAGCGTGACAGCCCGCCATGGTGTGGGTGTTCGCATGGTTCTCCTCCTGTTCATCGGGGTTGCCCGTCCACAGCACAGGTTCCTCCGACCTGGGCGTGGCCGTGGACGGTCATGGTGCCGATGCTGGATACAGCACTGTCACCACGTTCTTCTACTTCGGGACTGATCGGATCGGCCACCACCGGGTCCGCCAGACCGAGAACTGCGAGCAGTCGTGACACGTTCAGCCGCATGCCTCCCCCTCGGGATCGTCGAGAATGTCGGCAACCTGCCACCTGTCTGAGTGCTTACGCACGACGTACAACTGCCGACCGTGGTACGTGTCAGAATCCGGATTCAGTAGTGCGCCATCGGCTCCGACCGCATCAAGGTCAGCGGCATCTATGCACACCGACAGGGTGATCTCCTTAGACCCCACCGGTATCTGGACATCGATGACTCTCTCGATTCCCACGACATTGATCCCACCGACATGGCGGCCACCGATGTCCTGGGCGTATTCCAGGGCGGCGTAGTCGTTGAGCAACTGCTGGTCGACCGCCACCGCGTCGAAGCAGGACGGATCAGTGTTCGGCGGGTCGGCCAAGCACTGGTCCCTGACCGAGAAGTAGTCACGGACAGCTTGCTCGGCCTCCTGGACGGCGGCAGACTCGTCCTCGGGGGACCACCGCTTGGACCACGAGTCCGTGGGGGCCAGCGTGGGTCCGGTACCGGCGGCGTCAGCGGTACACCCAGCTAGGGCCAGAGTGGTCACGGTGGCACACAGCATGACAGCCCGCCAGGGTGTGGCCGTTCGCACGGTCCTGTTGTTCATCGGAGCTGTCCGTCCACAGCACAGGTTCCTCCGGCCTGGGCGTGGCCGTGGACGGTGTCGATGCTGATGATGCCCAGCAGGATCGTGTGGTGTCGCACACGACGGCGTCCTGGGCGTGGCAGGTGCCGCTGACGTGGAACAGGTCGGAGTCGTACCCGGCCAGGTACGCCTCGGCCTCGGCTGGTCACCGTCGCCGTCATCGCTACGCCCCTTCTTGCTAGCCCTGCGCTGTCACTGCTACGCCGTACCCCGCTCGCAGCCGTACCCCGCTCGCGCGGGCAGTACCTCTGGTCCGGTCTCGCGTCGCGGCCCGGCCTCTTTCGCGTCACGAACATATCACGCCGATACAGCCAGACCGCCGAAATCCGGGCAGATGCCGCCGCACCCTGTGATGACGCCCGCCTGCCCGCAGCCGAACCCCGTCCACCACCTGTCACCGCCACCAGAACCTCCTGACCGGTCCGTCACCTGCTCCCGCCGCCACGCCCTGCCCGACCGTCGGTACAGCAGCCCGGGCAAAGCCGACGTTCCCCACCAAACTAGCGGATCCGGCTCCCCCAGATGGGTGATATGACGGCCCGTCTTCCCGAGACGTGATGACGCTGTGGCGACACGACCACCACCCGACGACCTGACCAGGCACTCCACGGAGCGCGACGAATCTGGCACCCGAAGCTGCCCAGAGCCTGCCCACCGGCGGTCGGACAGCTCAGAAGGGCTGCACGGTGCCCGGCGCGGTGGAACCGAACCACGGGGTGCTCGCCCAGGTGAAGGCCGGTGCGGCCGGGTAGCACGGTGCGGCGACCGGCTCCAGGTCGCCCGGTCCGGGACCGCCCCGGCCGAGGGAGGCGACGACAGCGGCGGTGAACACCACCTGGGCCGGGTCGTCGGCGCTGTTCGGTACCTGCTGCAGCCGCAGCGCCACCGAGTAGCCACCGGTCAGGTCACGGTGCAGCTCGGCCACGGTCAGGCCCGACACCCAGCAGCCGGTGTAGGTCAGGGCCCAGCCCTTGACGGTGGCCTGGCGGTGTCGGACAGGGTCGTGGCCGTGGCCGTCTGCGCTCTTCGCTCGCGAGCACCCATGCAGTCACGGTCTCGTCGAGGTCTCCGCCTTGTTTCAGCGACACCTCTGCCCTGCCGGTCCGGTTCGCCCCAGTGCTGCAGTTCGCTCCCAGCCGACCACCTGGGCCGCCTGGATCTCGTCGAGGACAGCATCGCCGGGTGCTGCCGGTGTCTTGTACGTCCGGCTTGCCACCTCGCGAAGGAGAGGGCAGCGACCGTGACGGCCGCGAGCAGTCGTGACGTGTTCAGCCGCATGTCTCCCCCTCGGGATCGTCGTCAACATATGCAACCTGCCACTTGTCTGCGTGCTTGCGCACGACGAACAGCATCCGACCGCGCGGGTCACCTTCTGGTTTCACCGATGTGCCGTCGGGTCCGAGCATGTCGAGGTCAGTGCCGTCAAAGCAAACTGACAAGGTGACATCCTTGGAACCAGGCAGCAGCTGGACGTCGACGACCCTCTCGGTGCCCACGACCTTGACCCCACCGACATGGTGCGCACCCTGGTCCTGGATCCACTCCAGGGCGGCGTAGTCGTTGAGCAGCTGCTGGTCGACCGCCACCGCGTCGAAGCAGGACGGGTCAGTGTTCGGCGGGTCGGCCAAGCACTGGTCCCTGACCGAGAAGTAGTCACGGACAGCTTGCTCGGCCTCCTGGACGGCGGCAGCCTCGTCCTCGGGGGACCACTGCTTGGACCACGAGTCCGTGGGGGCCAGCGTGGGTCCGGTATCGGCGGCATCAGTGGTACACCCAGCCAGGGCCAGAGTGGTCACGGTGGCGCACAACGTGACAGTCCGCCAGGGTGTGGGTGTTCGCATGGTCCTGTTGTTCATCGGGGCTGTCCGTCCACGGCGCGGGTTCCTTCGGCCTGGGCGTGGCCGTGGACGGTCAGGGTGTCGATGTTGATGATGCCCAGCAGGATCGTGTTGTAGACCACGGTGGTGTCGCACACGACGGCGATGTCCTGGGCGTGGCAGGTACCACTGACGTGGAACAGGTCGGAGTCGTACCCGGCGAGGTACGCCTCGGCCTCGGCGGCGGCCTGCTCCGGGTCGAGGACGGGGCTCTGGCCGTCGGCCAGGGTGGCCGGGTCCAGGGTCTGGGCGCCGTAGCGGGCCGACTGCCCGGCGATGGTGTCGGCGTACAGCAGGGCGCGGGTCTGGGCCGAGCCGTCCACGACGTACCCGGCGATGACCAGGACCACCCAGACCAGCATGATGACCGTCAGCATGGAGACCCAGGAGCCCTCCTCGGGGTCCTGGGCCCGTCTGGCGGCCCACCTGGTACGGAACCAGCCGGTGCGGTGTGTCGTCATCGTGGGTACCCCTTCGTGCTGTCGTGCCCTGGCCGCCCGTCGGCCGTCCCGCCGGGCGGGTCCTGCATCTTTGCTGCACGTGCCTGGTCCGGCCGCTGTCACGGCCCAGGAGGACCGGGCCTGGCGCAGACGCGCCTGCTGGCCGGTCACTCTCGCTCCCGGTAGGAGTCGATGGGCGAGCGGGCGGTCTTGGTCACCTCGAACCGACCGGGCAGGCCGGTCAGCCCCGACACGTCGCCGAGGTCGACCAGGCAGGTCACCGTCACGACCACCTGCGCGCGCTGGCCGACCGGCACGGCGAACTGCGAGACGTCCACCTCTACCGCCGTCTCGACGCAGTGCAGGTTCTGGGTGGACAGGGCCGCCTCGGCGGCGCGGTCCCCGCCTTCTGCCGCCCCGCCCGCCTCGCGCGCGATCGACGCCGCCCGGGCGGCGTCCACCGCCGCCCACTGCACCGCGTGGGCGGCCAGCATGATCCGGGCCACGCCTATGACGAACAGCACCGACGTCATGATGATCGGCATGAGGAGAGCCAGCTCCACCGTGGCCGAGCCGACCTGCCGGTTCCCGCGCCGCAGCCTCACCACGTCAGCCTCTCAACCGGGACCTGCGCGGTCCCTGTGACGTGCGGATTCAGCCCCGGGAGCAGGCTCACCACCGAACCGGTCACCACCACGGTCACCGTCTCCTCGGTCGCGCTCACCTGCACGGTCGTGCCGTACAGCTCGTTGCCCGACACCCGGTCCAGGAACGTCTCGGCCGCCGCCTGGCCGGTCTGGACCGTACCGCCCACCGACGCAGCGTCCTGCCCGCCCGCCTGGGCCGCGGCGATCGCGGACTGACGCGCATGCTCCACCAGCCCGATCTGGACCGCCACAAGCATAAGCAGCATCACGATAGGCATCAAAATCGACGCCTCAGCACTCGCGGCTCCGCCGTCGCGGCGCCAGACCTGTTCTCTCCTCACAGCCAACCTCCCTTTTGCACCTTCTTCGTGTCCGGAATGCAGAATGCTCCCGGACCGGCCGCCCGTCCGTCCGGACGTGCCAATCGCTCTTTCTACAACCCAACCCTTGATCGGCCCGTCGACCCCATCAACTTCCATTCGGCGACAGCCGGTCCCGCCGTTATTATGCACAGCGCAGCCGCAACTGACAATACTGTGGCCGCCCTCGACTTGTTCAACATGATTCTGAACCCGCTTCCTCTTCTGGATAGTAGGAGACCTTCCACTGGCCTGCTTCCGGGTAGTCATAGTTGATCAATTGCCACACAACCCGCTGGGGCGCGGTCGGCATATATGATTCCGGGATCTGTGGTACCCCAGAACTGTCGAACGTCTGCCGTGTGCGCTGATCGACGCAGGCCGCCAGTCTCACCTGCTTGAAGGAGCCGTCCAGGTTGACCCAGACGACCTCCACCGACAGGACCTCAGAATTGCCCTCATCATGCCATCCCTCGTTTCTGAGAGTATCCAGGGTGGCACGGGAGTCGGTAAGCACCTGGTCGACGACTACCGAGTCGAAGCAGGTGGAGTCAACGTCCGACGGGTCGGCCCAGCACTGGTCCCGTACCTGATAGAACCGGTGCAGCGCAGCCGTGGCGTCCGTGACGGCCTGGTCTTCCTCGGCGCTGGGTGTGGAGACCTGGTGCGCAGGGCTGGTGGTCTCGGTCTTGGGGTCGGGCGAGGTGCACCCGGCGGTCAGCGCCAGTGCGGCAACACCCAGCAGGACCGCGAGTCTTCGTGTGGCGACGACGACTGGGATTGTCACCATTCGAGCCCTGTTCAACACGATTCTGACTCCCCTTCTGGATGGTAAGAGACCTTCCACTGGTCAGCTTCGGGATAGTCGTAGTTGATGAGCTGCCACACGACCCGCTGGGATGCGGTCGGTACCGAGCCCAACTGCGTCCCGGACTCGTCGACCAGCCGCCACCCACGCTGGTCGACGCAGGCCGCCAGCCTGATCTGCTCGAAAGAGCCGTCCAGGTTGACCCAGACGACATCCACCGACAGAACCTCGGGCTGCCCTTCGTAGTGCAGCCTGTCGCGCTGGAGGTTCTCTAGAGTGGTCTGGTAGTCAGTCCGTACCTGGTCAACAGCGACCGAGTCGAAGCAGGCGGCATCGACATTCGGCGGGTCGGCCAAGCACTGGTCTCGCACTTCGTAGAACCGGTGCAGCGCGGCCGTGGCGTCGGCGATGGCCTGGTCCTCGTCGGCGCTGGGCGTCGAGACCTCGGGCGCGGGGCTGGTGGTCTCGGTCTTGGGGTCGGGCGAGGTGCACCCGGCGGTCAGAGCCAGTGCGGCAACACCCAGCAGGGCCGCGAGTCTTCGTGCCCTGTTCGGCATGATGCTGACTCCTCCTACTTTTTCGGGGTTTGTTCAACACGACTCTGACTCCTCTTCTGGATGGTGAGAGGCTTTCCACTGGTCAGTCGTCGGGTAGTCGTGGTTGACCAACTGCCACACGAGTCGCTCGGGTGCCGTCGGTATCGCAGACTCCGGAACCAGCTGTGTCCCGGAACTGTCAACGGGTTGCCACGCGCGCTGTTCGACGCAGGCCGCCAGCCGCACCTGCTTGAAAGAGCCGTCCAGGTTGACCCAGACGACCTCCACCGACAGAACCTCAGGATGGCCTTCGTGGTGCCAGCCCTCGGCTTGAAGAACCTCCAGGGAGGACCGGTAGTCGGTCAGTACCTGGTCGACGGCGACCAAGTCGAAGCAGGAGGCGTCGACGTTCGCCGGGTCGGCATAGCACTGGTCCAGCACCTGGTAGAACCGGTGCAGCGCAGCCGTGGCGTCCGTGACGGCCTGGTCTTCCTCGGCGCTGGGCGTGGAGACCTGGGGCGCAGGGCTGGTGGTCTCGGTCTTGGGGTCGGGCAAGGTACACCCGACGGTCAGAGCCAGAGCGGCAACACCCAACAGGACCGCGAGTCTTCGTGTCCTGTTCAACATGGCAATGGCTCCTCTTCAGGGTAGTAGGACACCTTCCACTGTTCAGCCTCGGGGTAGTCGTAGTTGATCAACTGCCACACAAACTGTTGGGGTGCGGTCGGCACCGAGCCCAGCTGCGCCCCAGAGCCGTCGACCAGCCGCCACGTGCGCTGGTCGACGCAGGCCGTCAGCCTGACCTGCTTGAAAGAGCCGTCCACATTGACCCAGACGACCTTTACTGATAGTACTTCAGAATGACCTTCGTGGTGCCACTCCTGATTCTGGAGCGCCTCCAAGGAGGACCGGTAGTCGGTCAGTACCTGGTCGACGGCGACCGAGTCGAAGCATGAGGCGTCGGCGTTCGCCGGGTCGGCGTAGCACTGGTCCAGCACCTGGTAGAACCGGTGCAGCGCGGCCGTAGCATCGGCGACGGCCTGGTCCTCGTCGATACTGGGTGTGGAGGGCGCGGGGCTGGTGGTCTCGACCTTGGGGTCGGGCGAGGTGCACCCGCCCAGAACCAGGGCGGTCAGGGCGGCGCACAGAACGAGTGCGCGGGGCGTGGTTGTTCGCACGATTATCCTTCCGGGATTCGGGGCTCGGGCTTGGGGGTCAGCAGCCGTCGGTGGCGTTCTGGCAGTTCTCGATCTGGCCGACCTTGGCGTCGACGAAGTTGCGGATGACGGCGGCCACGCCGATGGCCAGGACGACGACGACGGCCACGATGATGGCGACCTCGATGGTCTCCATCCCTTCTTCGCGTCTGGTCAGGCGGGTGCGCAGGCGGTCGCGGACGGCGAACCTGGTGACGGATGCCTTGGCGGCGAGGTAGTGCATCGGGGGTTTCCTCTCTCTTCTCTTTCTTGTGGTTGTCAGGTGACGTCGATCATCTGGATCAACGACGGGAACAGCATCTCGACCAGGAACACGACGAGCACTGCGGTGGTGGGCAGGTACATGCGGTCCTCGACCTTGGAGGCGACGGCGATCTCGTCGGCCAGCAGGGCGGTGCGCATGGACGCGGCCCGGGCCCGCAGCTGTTCGTAGGCCTTGGCGTTCTCGTCGCCGGCCAGGCGCAGGATGTCGGCGGTCTCGGACAGCTCGGGCAGGCCCAGCCGGGCGGCCAGGCCGTCCAGGCTGTCCCAGGGCGGGGTGCGGTCGTACGCGGCACGAGCCAGCTCTTCGCGTATCCGGACGAACAGCCACGAGTCGCCGACCTGGGCGGCCCTGTCCATGGCCTGGGCTGCCCCGGCGCCCGAGGCCCGTTCCAGGGCGCACAGCTCGACGAACGCGGTCAGCGCCCGGGCGCACTCGTTGCGGGCCTGCCGGGCGGCCGTGGCCACGTCCAGGGAGGGAGCGGACCAGGCCGCTGCCGCCAGGCCCAGGCTGGCCACGACCGGGACCGCGAACGGCAGGGCGAACCCCGCCACCGCGGCCGCGGCGGCCAGCCCGGCAGGCAGGGCCAGACCCATCAGGGCGTAGGCGACCTTCTTGCCGTAGAACCACGACGCCGAGCGGCCCAGGACGGCCAGGTCCTGCGCCGGTACCGTGCCCAGCACCGCGCTGGGCAGGGTCCGCTCGGCCCAGATACCCACCCGTTCCTGGGTGCCCGGCTCGGCCTGGGACCCCACGGGCGCCACGGCCCGTCGGGACACCGGCGACAGCCGGTCCAGCACGTCGCCCAGGTCGGGCTGGGCCCGCACCAGCGACCACAGCACCACGCCCAGCCCGCCGCCGATCGCCAGCCCGGTCAGCAGAGCCACCTGCAGCCCGCTCACCGGGCACCTGCCTGGGCCGTCGCGGGAGCGTCCGCGCGCTGGCCGGGACCGTCCTCCAGGAACCGGGCAGGCGGGCGGCCTGCGGCCATGGCGCGCAGCCACCACAGGGCCGCGCCCATCGCCACGACGAGCACCACCATGACCGTCTGGCCCAGCGGCGTGCTGTACGGGTCCAGGTAGGTACCACCGGCGGTGACCAGGAAAGCCGTCATGACCGCCACGATGCCCACCACGATCCTGGCCGAGCCGCGCGGCTTGGCCCGCCCGGCCTCGATCTTGCGCCGGGCGGCCACGTCGTCGCGGACCGCCTCGGCGGTAGCCTCGAGCGCCAGGGCCAGGGCACGGTTGCGCTGGTTGGCGGCGTGGACCAGGTTCGCGGCGATCATGTCGCCGGTGGCGTCGTCCAGGTCGTCGGCGAACGCCCGCAGGGCCTTCTCCGTGTCCCACCGGGCCCGCAGCCGGGCACCCAGCGCGGTGACCTCCGGGCGGATCGGTTCGGGCACCGACCGCAGGGTGACGCCGATCGCCTGCTCCAGACCGTTACCCAGGGCCAGCACGCTGGCCAGCGACCGTGTCCACTCCTCCATCGCCTCCAGGCGTCGGATCGTGGCCTTGGCCGGTGGCGCCGACAGCAGCCACGGCAGCCCCGTCACCACCAGCGGCACCAGAAGGACCAGCACGACCACGCCCGTCACCGCCGCCGCGACCAGCCCGCCGACCAGCCCGGCGACCAGCAGCACCCCGGCCCGCCGCGACAGGCGCACCGCCCGGCGCCGACCACGGCCCGGCCCTGGTGGTCGGGCCCGGGACACCAGCCCCGCGACCGATACGACCAGCCCGCCGGCGACCGCCGCGCCGAGCAGCCCGGCCATGACTTCCATGCTGTTCATGCTCCCCACTCTCCTGTCGACTCGGCCTGGTACCCGGCACGGTCGAAACCGTGCCAGACCAGCTGTTCGCACGCCGGGGTCAGCACCCCGGTCGCCCGGGCCGGACCGTCGCGGCCCGGCCCGAACACGTGCGTCAGGGCGAACACGGCGTCGCGCTCCCCAGGCTCGACGACCGCGACCTCGCTGACCCACCGGCGCATCGCCTTGGTCCCGTCCTTGCCGACCACGACCCGCCTGCGCAGCTGGACCACCAGGTTCAGGCAGCGCGACAGCTTGGCCAGGCCCAGCCCGGTGTCCATCAGCCCGGACTCCGCGGCGCACCCGGCGAGCTTGTGCATAGCAGAGGCCGCGTCCGCCGAGTGCGTGGTGGACAGCACCCCCGTGCCCGACTCCATCGCCTTGACCATCACCGCGGCCTCCGGGCCGCGGACCTCGCCGACCACCATCCGGTCTAGGGAGAAGCGGAAGGAGTCCATCAGCGCCTCGGCCAGAGTGAACTCCCCCGCCGGGCGGCCGTCGGCCCCGATCTCGCCCATACCCGGCCGGGCCTCCCAGGCGATGACCTCGTCGTGGTGCCCGGTCTCGCCCAGGAACAACTCGTACTCAGTCTCGAACGTACCGACCAGCTCGCCACGGGGGACCTCCGCGCACAGAGCCCGCACCAGGGTGGTCTTGCCCGAGTTCATCGGACCGGCCACCACCACCGACCACTCGGCCTTGACCGCCGCCGCCAGGAAGCTCGCGCACGTCGCGGTCATGCACCCGCGCCCGACCCAGCCGGTCAGGTCGTCGACGACCAGACGGTGCAGCCGCACGTTGACCGTCGGTCGGTCCACCACGAACGCCGTCGCCGCCAGCCGGGCCCCACCAGGCAGCTTCATGTGCAGCTTGGGAGCCGACCAGGAGAACGGCCGGGCCGAGGACGACCCCGGCCGGGTCGACCACCACTGCACCTGCCGCACCAGGTCCTCGTCGTCGTCAGCGATCGCCGGACCGCGGACCTTCGAACCGTCCGCCAGCTGCAGCCGCACGTAGTCCGCACCACGGACCAAGATGTTCTCCACCCCCGGGTGGCCCAGCAGCGGTTCCAGCCGACCCAGGCCGAACACCTCGTCGAACAGCGCCTGGGCCGTCCGGCGCCGCAGGTCAGGCGACCAGGCCGCGCTCGTGCCCGACGCCACCGCCTCCACCGTGTACTCGCGCAGGACCTCCTCGATCACCGCCCGGCCCCGGGCCCGCAGATCCTCACCAGCGCCCTGCGGATCACCACCGGCACCCACCAGCCGCTCAGCCACCCGACCACGCAGCAGCACCACCACCGCCCGGTCCACCGGCTCAGCCTCAGGCACCGGTGACCGCCCAGGCGCACCGACCGGACCGGCAGGCACCGGGTACCCCGGCACGCCGACCTGACCAGGCACCGGGTGCACCGCCCGGCCTGGGCGCAGCTGCCCCGGCGGCACGGTCCCGGTCGGCGTCGCACGCCCGGCCGGGACCGGCGGACGGCCCGGCGCCAGGTGCCCGGCAGGGGCCGTCGGCACCGGGCGCACGGTCGGTGCCAGGTAGCCCGGCGGCCCAGCGTGAGCCGCCGGGCGGGCAGCAGGCGCGACGTGCGCACCCGGCCCGGCGCCCGGCACCGTCTGCGTCGGCTCGGTGGCTGGCCCGAAGACAGGCAGGCCGGTCGGCCCCAGGTTCGTCGTCACGCCTGCCTCCCGGCCAGCTCCAGCGCGGCCCGGGCCGCGCCGGTCATGGCACTGCCCGCCGCGCGCAAGGACCGCAGCAGCGCCGAGTCGTCCCACCCCGACCGCCCCGCCAGCCGCTGCAGACCGCTCCCCTTGGGATCGGCACCGTCCGACAGCACCGCCGCCGCCGCCGGATCGCACGCTATCTGAGCAACCACCGGCAGGCCCAGCACCTGGGCCACCTCCCGGGCCGAGTACGGCCCCCGGTCGCCCACCAGCAGCACGCCCAACGACCGGGCCCCGCCGTTGCGCGCGAACCGCTCGCGCAGCGCATCGGCCCACGACCGGGCACCCGACAGCGCAACCAGGCTGCTGCGCACCACCAGCAGCGTCAGGTCCGACCGGTCCACCACAGGCTGCGCGTGCCCGAACAGACCCGCCCGGCCCGCGTCCACCACGACCTCAGTACCAGAACGCCCGATCTCCTCCAGCACCTCGGCCAGCGGCTCCCACAGACCCACCAGCCCCCGCGCCTGCTCGTGCGAACGGATACCAGGCAGGAAACGCGCCTGCGACCCCGCCAGGGTCACCAGGTGCTGACCCACCGTCGCCGCGCACAGCATCCCCTCCTGCTGCGCCAGGGCCAGCTCCAGGAGCGACTCGGGAAGGACGTACTGACCCCGGAGGAAACCCGCCGCGACCGGCGACCCACCTGTCGGATCGGCATCGACCAGGATCGCGCGGCCGTCCGGCCACGACAACGTCAGACCCAGCGCCGTCGTGGTCACACCCGGCGACCCAGAAGCAGAGAGCAGACAGTAGAGTCCCATTTTTTTCACCGGTCCCTGGACTCGAGGACGACCGCAACGTCCTTCCCGGACATCGACGCCAGAGCGACAGCAGAGCCCTCTGGGACCGTGACCTCGACCACGACCTTCGCCGAACCGCTCGAGCTCGACCCCGCCCGGACCTCGACGACCTTCGCCGCGACCGGCTCGCCCGCATCAGACGAACCCGAACCGACCGGGACGAACCGGACGTCGTCACCTGCCACCAGCCCCGTCGGAACCATCGAAGCACTCACCGGGACCGCGACGAGAGACCTCCCCTCGCCCGGCTCGCTCTTCTCGCCGACCGTCTTCGGCGTCAAGATAGAGCCCTCCGCGACATCGAAGAGCGCCCGCTGCCCAAGCAGAGAGTCCAGGCCATCACCCGGGACCGTACTCAACAACGGATCCTTCTCGACACGCACGACCACCAGGTCGTCACGCTCGAGAACTGCGCCACGCTCGATGTTCCGGGCCGCTGCCACCACCGGCACCGCCTTCGTCGCCGACTGGTAGAACCACACCGACCCGAGGATCCCCAGGCAGGCGACAAGCACACCGGCGGCGAAGAGCCCCCACCTCCTCCTCGGCTTGGGCGGCAGCGGCACCAGCGCCGCCCGCTCCGGACCCGCACCCGGCACCGCCGGTCTGGTCGCTGTTGTCGTCATCACTACTCCCCTTCACTAGCCAACCCTGTCGTGCCTACCCGTCCACACAGGCGACACCTCTGGTCCCGCGTCGCGGTTCGGTCTCCTTCGAGTCACGAAGATATCTCAGCGGTAGCCCAGACGAGTACAATCCGGACAGCAGATATCTGTGACGAAACCCGGCCTGCCCACCGCACCCCCTCTGACCAGCAACTACACCCTCGATCTCTGCAACGGCGAGCCACTGTGAGATATATCACACCCCACGCTCGGCCAACATGCGATACGGCCCAGCCGAGACCAGGGCGCCGTCCGGCCTCGCGAAGCGCTGAGCACAGCGAGCCCGGCCGAGACCACCGTGCCGCCCAGACGCCCGCACCACCACGCCCACGGGACGCGGACCGTCCAACCCGCCGCAGCCGAACCAGCACCGTCCGCCCACCCGTCACCGCCACCAGAACCTCCTGACCGGTCTCCTGCTCACCGCCCGCCACCCCGCCCGACCGCCGCAGGGCAGGTCCGGACAAAACTGACGCTCCCCCACAAAATAGGGCATCTACCTCACCCAGTCGAGTGATTCGGCGACCCATCTTTCCGGGACGTGACGACACGCCCACCGCCCGACGCCCTGACCGGCGAGTCTGGCGGTTGAACGGGAGGCATCAAGCCGACGAGCCGCCGTTCGTGCTTGTCGCTCCGGTCGCGCGGCGGTCGGCCGTCGGACATGCGCAGTCACCAGCCCGGCTCGGCGGCCCGGGCCCGGAACCGCCAGGGTTCGAGTCAGGGGCATGGTCTGTCCAAGTCGTTGGCCTGGTGGGTGATCTGCCACAGGTCGGTCCAGCCCGAGGGGTCATCAGGATCGATCTGGGACCAGTCGGGCTCGGGCCAGCCCACCGGCTGTCGCGCGTTCTGCATGGTCACCGTCGCAACGAAAGCAGCACGGCCACGCACCAACTCCGACCCATCAGCACCGACATAGCGCACGTCCGAGGCGTCGTAGCACACCTCTAGGACGATCGTGTCCTTCATATTACCGTAAGGGTCCGGCGTGTACTGGACCGTCCTGGGCGAACGGATTGTGATCCGACCTTCTTGGCGCCACTCGCCGCCAGACTGCTCGGCCATCTGCGCCGTGAAGTCGCCAAGATCTTGGCCGGTCGGCGCCACTGCGATATTCGCATCGGGATTCAGATCCATCCGTATATCCATATCGCGCCCTGCCTGGTTGTCATGGGTGGTGTAGTAGTTGTTGAACGCTTCGATGAAGGTCTCATAGTCGGCGGCGGCTGCCCTCTCGTGGGCTTCCTGGGGGCTGAGCGGGATGGTGGGCAGCGGCGCTGGTGCCTTCGAGCTTTCGGCAGCGACGCTCGTGGGTGGTGGATCCTGGCCGTTGGTGCACCCGGTCACGGCCAGAGCACACACGGCTGCGACGCAGACCAGCAACGGTACTTGACGTTTCATCGTCTCCTCCTGGGTTTGGCTGCAACGGTCTCGCAGATTGTCGAGGACATGGTTCAGCCCTCTGTCGCGGGGGCCTGGCCGTCGGGATCGGGCGGTCGCGCGGTCCCAGCACGACCTGCGAAGAAGTTGGCGAACGCCCGTCCCAGGTCGATGATCGCCTCCTGCGGGGCACACTTGGTGACCTCACGCATCCACGGGAACTGCTCAGCCTTGATGTGGAAAACATGGGCGGGTGGTGCCTGCGTGGAGCGGTCGTTCATGGCTGCTGGTGCGTGAAGGTGATCGACCGGGTGGCGTCGGCAGCGACGGTGAGGAGGAGGTTGGCGGCACCGTCGGTGATTTCCACCTCTGGCTCCAAGGAGAGCAGCGAGTACAGGAAGGTCAGCCGGGTGCCGTGCTCCCAGTCGCAGTAGTTGACGACTACCTGCATGGAGTCCTGCCCGGTGCTCGGGCCGGGTCCCCGGTAGACCAGCATCCCGGCCGACGACCGTTCGCCTTCCCACAGCAGCGTCTTAGTCGGTTCGCCGACCAGGTCGGCGTCCAGCTCGGCGAACACGTGCTGGTCGGCCTCCTGGGGGCTGGCCTGGGTGAGGCTGTGGCAGGAGGGCTCGTTGGTGGCGCCCATCGCGTAGTCGTGCCCGTCGACGGAGTACGTCGCCGTGCCGTCGATGTGGCCGTCACGGGACAGCGCGCCCGGTAGCAGGTCCCAGCCCGCGAGGAGCACCTGGTGGCCGCCTGCCACAGTCACCGCCGACGACAGGTCCGAGGGGAGGAGCCAGGTGTGCTCCAGCTCGGGGCAGCGCGCGACGTCGGTCCGGTAGGGCAGCCCGCGCGCGTGGGGTGTGACGATGTAGCCCTCGGTCATGGCCGTGTACGGCGCGTACCGGACGCCGTACCCGCCTGTGAAGACCCCGTCCTCGATACTGGCCGTGACGAGGGCCGACCGGATGACCCTGCCGCGGGCGGTGCGGCCCGACAGGTCCGACCGTTCCTGCGCCGACATCCGCTCGCGGAACACCACGAGCGGGGTGCTCTCCGTGCGGGGAGCGGTGCCAGGTGGCAGCCCCAGCGCCTCGACCAGCTCTTCGAGGCTGATCCCCCGGTGCACACCCGGGTACGGTTCTGTGCCGAAGCCCTCGTCCAGGTACAGCTCCCAGACCTCGCACTCCTTCGCGGAGACCGGACGTGCTGTCGGGTTCACCAAGGTGATGGTGAGGCTGCGTCCCTCCTCGTAGGCGTCAGGGTCGTCGGCCCGTACCAAGGTCACCCTCGTGCTGTAGAAAGGCATGACCGGTCCGTCGAGGTCCTCGATATGGCCGTCGTACGCGCTGGGGGTGCTGTCGTGGAACACCCACCCGGCCTCGACCAGGTCCTGGGCCGGGAACGGCAGCTCGAAGACCCGGCCAGCGACGTTGACCTCACGGAAGTAGTCCGCGAACGTCACCGCCTCGGGGTAGCTCACAGCACCGATGCTCAACGTCGGGTACCGGTCGGACAGCGACGACGAACCGCCGCCCGTGCACCCGCCGACCACGAGGACGACCACGACCGCCGCGACCACGGCCGACCAGCGCCACCGACGTCCGGGTGGCCCGTACCGCCCCGCGTGCGGCACGTGCTCCCCGGCAGCAAGGCCGACTTTCTCAGAAAGACCGTGCGATGTCATGGCTCCCCGTTCATCCGTTTTTCCAGGTCTTTGATGACGTAGTCGAAGGGTTCTTCCGGAGGGGCGCCGACGAGGTTGGCGTTGTGGACGAGGAACTCGGACCACGGGTCCGGGTGCAGCGGGAGATCGTTGTAATACAGGTTCGGGTTCCTCCGTCTCAGCTCGTCGGCGAGGTCCTCGTTCGTCCGGACCAGAAAGTAGTACACCGCCCAGATGGCCTGAATGCTCTGGTTGCACCAATAGGCGAGGTTGCGCAGCATCTCTGCGAGCATCTCTGCTACTTCCTGGACGGCCCACCCTGGCCCGTAGGTTCCCAGGCCGATATCGCTTCTCCGGTGGAATACGGTCATCACTGCGTCCTTGTGGCCCTCGACAGTGCTCGCGCACGAGCTCAAGATCTCGGCAACCTCCGTCAGGATGTCGGTGACGACCTTCACCGGGTCGTACCTGAGCTTGATCTCACCTGTGATATCGATGCTGATGTCTCCGCCCGCACCGTCGTGGCTCAGCTCGAACAGGGTGCGCTTGTTGCGGATCTCCTCCAGCAACGAGACCGCACTGACCGCGATGGCCCTCTCTGAGTCCTCGATGTGCTGATCGATCTTCGTCAGGCTCTCCTTGAACTTCCCCATGGCGCTCTCGTAGTTGCTGCCGGGAGCCGCCGTCATCCCATCGATATGCTTGTCGAGGTAGCTGGAGATACCGAACGCGTCGTAGATCGTCTCGGCCGGCTTCGGCAGATAGTTCTCGGCAATGTGCACCGCCGCCTTGTAGAAGCGGGCCTCGCTCGGACTGAGTTTACCGCTGCTGCTGGCCACCGCCTGGAAGTTGTGCCGCGCGTTTTCCACAGCATGGAACACGTCTGCTT
This sequence comes from Micrococcales bacterium, assembly GCA_009777345.1. GTDB lineage: Bacteria > Actinomycetota > Actinomycetes > Actinomycetales > Cellulomonadaceae > Cellulomonas. The sequence goes on from WRMB01000040.1 coordinate 21,056, forward strand.
TCGCGATGTGCCAGGCGCGGGCCTGTGCCGCGACCGTCGACGCCAGCCACATTGCGATATGGGCACATGCGTTGACGACCTGCGGCATCTTCGTGACAAACCCAGACCGCCACCGCCAGAACGCGGCACTCTTGAAACCGTCATCTTTGCCATCGGACGTATTGTTCGTGTATGTCCAGAGAGACGACGGTGACGAGTGGCTACCTTCTGAGTCCCCGATGAGGACATCCATCCGCCCTGACCCGCCGATGAAATTCTCGTTCAGACCGAGCTCTCCCGCCACGTCCGCGATATCGTCGGCTATCTCTGTAGCAGGACCGAAGTCCCCCCTCGTCCCCGCACCAGTCTCTGGGAGGTCCCACCAATAGTCGAGCGCGGCGTCGACTCTGCGGAATATAGCGAGAAAGTTCAGGTCCTTGTCACTCCTTCGATTCAGCCTGTCTACCGTCGGGAGGATATGGGATCCCGGCAGGAGTACCGCATGATAGGCAAAGCCGCCCTCTCCCCCGCACTGGTAACGCCTCGTGAGACAGGGCCGCTCGTATATGAAGTCGTCTCCTAACGCATGATCGCGCAAGTAGACCCCACCTGGGAACAAACTCCAGTACTCACTGGACATAACGGCGCTAATAGCGTTGGCGTTGATGCGCTGGTAACTCGCCCACATCCCACCCTGGTGGGTCTCCATGTACGCGTCGATTGCAGCGACCTTCATCCGTCCGACCAGGTTGTCGTCATCGTGGTCGCCTCTTATCTCGTGATAGGCCCGGAGCGCCTCACGATCAGCGACAGACAGGCCGCTCCATGTCTTTTTGACTCCCATTGCTGCTACTCCTTCGTCTCTGTGTCGGATATGCGGTACGCCAGACGCGACGCACCGCCCAGCACGGCCCGCCGTACACGGTCCCTACGAACCACAGCCCCGCCGACCAGGTCAGGGCCGCCTCTGCTCGAAATACCCGAGCGTCACCTCGCTCCCTCTCGCTCTGTGCACGACGAGGCCCTGTCCTGGCTCCACGGCGCCTGTACACCGTCGGCGGGATCACCACCGGGATCGTCGACGGAGTATAGGTCCACTGTCCACTTGCCGGGCTTGCCTGGTACAGGCTGGCCCCAGGCGTCCTTCTCCGGCCAGTGCGCAACCCGCACCAAGACCGAGTACCGGCCGGGCGGGACACCGTCGTCCTGGCTGCCGGGCGCGACCACCTGCAACCCTGAGCTGTCGATACAAGCACCCAGATACACAGAGTCCATCCCCCTGCTTTTGTCCTCGATGTATCCGTTCTCCTTCAGCCGCACGCTCTCGACGACCCGCCCACCGACCTGGTAGTACCCCTCGACCTCCGCTCGGGGACTGTAGTCTTCGTGCCACGCCCACACTTTGCTACTGGTGAGCGGTATGAGCTTGTCCTCCCACCCGTGGAAGCCGTCCTGGGCTACCTCGTCGCTCACCCGGACGTAGGTCGTGAACGCCGACATGGCGTCGGCGACGTTCTGCGCCCGCGACTCCGGTATGAAGTCGGTACCCGTGTACGTCGGAGCCGGGCCCAGACCACCGGTCGGCTTCTTGCCGTCGTCGAGCACCAGGGGCACCAGCGCGACCCCCAGCGCGGTGGCGGCGACCGTCAGAAGCAGGCCGCCGACCACCGCGCGCGGGACCTTCTTGTAACGGCCGCGCCACCGGCCCTGACCGGTTGGTCTCATCTTCCTCATTCCTCCTCGGTGATCCCGCGGACCGGGCGGGAGGTGGCCGGTGGGTCCGGCGCATCTGTCGCTCCCCCTCTCTCCTCCCTGCTCGATCGCCGACTGATCGCAATCCCCTGCAAAACAGGACCTTCACACTCTTCAGCCAGGACGGTACCAGGCTCACCCCCGGTCTGTGTGCCGTTTGGGTGAACGAACTTGCGCTGGGCCCACATACGTGCATCCGGCACCTCTGGTCGTTCGGGGTCGACCGGTACGCGGCCTGCTGCGGGCCCGGTGCGCCTCGGCCCGGGAGGCAGCCTGGACGGGCTCGGCCGCCGTCGAGCCCCCAGCCGCGTTTCTTCGCAATCGGCGAGTCTGGCGGTTGAACGAGGCATCCAGCCGGTGAGCCACCGTTCGTGCTTGTCGTCGCTCCGGTCGCGCGGCGGTCGGCCGTCGGGCGTGCGCAGCCACCGGCCCGGCTCGACAGCCCGGGACCGATCACCGGGATACTTCGGGGTCTACTAGGATCTGGGGCGCCATCCGGGAGCGACGGCGTCGAGGTGCTGCTCACGGTGGTGCGGCAGGCTCCCTAGGCGGAGGCGCTGCATCTGGGCCAGCCTCCAGCTGGCGAGCTGTCGTTCGTGCTTGTCGTCGCTGTAGGGACGCGGCAGTCGGCCGTCGGACGCGCGCAGCCACTGGCCCAGCTCGGCGGCCCGGGCCCGGAACCGCTCCTCGCGAATCAGGGCCCGCCATCCCGGGGCGACGGCGTCGAGGTGCGCCTCGTCTTCACGGGCCAGCTCTCCGCGACGCAGCCGGCCCAGCTGGCGCATCCGCCAGCTGGCGAGCCGTCGTTCGCGCGCGTCGTCGCTGTTGGCGCTCGGGGGCTTGTCGAACGTGCGCAGCCAACGGCCCAGCTCGGCGGCCTGGACGGCCCAGAACCGTTCCTCGAACCGTTCCTCGCTAGTCCTGGCCCGCCATCCCGGGGCGACGGCGTCGAGGTGCGCTTCGTCTTCACGGGCCAGCTTTCCGTGACGCAGCTGGTGCAGCCGATGTTTCCGCCATCCGGCGAGCTGTCGTTCGTGCACGTCGTCGCTCTGGTCGTACGGCGGTCGGCCGTCGGACGTGCGCAGCCACTGGCCCAGCTCGGCGGCCCGGGTCCGGAACCGTTCCTTGCGAGTCGGCGCCCACCATCCCGGGGCGACAGCGTCGAGGTGCGCCTCGTATTCACGGGCCATCACTCCGCGATGCAGCCGCTCCAGCTGGCTTGTCCGCCAGCGGGCGAGCTGTCGTTCGTGCGCGTCGGCGCCGCTGGCGCTCGGGGGCTTGCCGTACGTGCGCAGCCACCGGCCCAGCTCGGCGGCCTGAGCCCGGAACCGTTCCTTGCGAGTCGGGGCCCACCATCCCGGGGCGACGGCGTCGAGGTGCGCCTCGTCCTCGCGGGCCAGCTCTCCGCGACGCAGCCGGCCCAGCTGGCTTGTCCGCCAGCGGGCGAGCTGTCGTTCGTGCGCGTCGGCGCCGCTGGTGCTCGGGGGCTTGTCGAACGTGCGCAGCCACCGGCCCAGCTCAGCGGCCCGAGCCTGGAACCTCACGGGCCTTTGACGTGGCAACGGTCGCCCGTGTCGTTCTTCTCGGTCCATGCCTCCCATTCAACCGCCAGACCCGCAGATTGCGAAGAACCCGTTGAACGAGCAGCATCGTCACCCGCCCCTCGGCACGGACGGTCAGCGTGGCCTGCCCCGGTCCTGGCAGGTCGGCGACCTGGGTCAGCCGCAGGACCGCCGAGTAGCGCTGGCCGACCGGTCGGCGCAGCGTCAGGCCCGAGGACCGGCACCTGGTGTAGGTCAGAGCCCACCCGCTACCGGTGGCCTGGTCCACCACGTCGGGCTGCGCTCCGACTCGCCCTGACTTGGCTCATTTTGCGCGTGGATCTTGTCGAGGGTGTCGGCGAGGTCGCGGCCACCCACCCTGGAAAAGACCCGGACGACCGACGGCACGACGATCTCGGTAGTCCCCATCATGGACTGGACCGTCGGCCGCGCACCTGGGAGCGTTGGCACCAGCGGGCGAACGGGAGCGAACTCACCCATAACGGTCGGTCGCGGTGCTAGCCTCGCCTCCAGCAGGGCCGACGGGGCAGGACCCGCGGCACAGGTTTCGGGCTGCGTGTTCGTGACCCGACGGGACGGAGGTTGCCCGATGGGCTGGGAAGACGACCTGGGCGACGTCGTGGGGAGGCTGCACCGCTCAGCGATCGACGCCCGGATGTGCGGGAAACGAGGTTTCCTCGACGACGGGCGCCTCTCAGAGTACGCCTGGAACCGCGAGAGCTACTGCTACTACATCGGCGAGCTCGGCAGCATCGCGCAGTTCCTCCGCTGCACACGCCCGGACGACCACCGGACCAAGGTGTTCGAACGCACCGTCCGGGTCGAGCTGCCCGTCAAGGCTGGTGGTTGACATGCGCCGAGCGCGACGTGGCAGTGCCGGACGGCGCGGGGTCTGGCGGGCCAGGCGGCCACGAACGTCAGCCTGGGTCTGGGTGGCTGGTCTGGTCGGGCTGGGGCTGTGCCTGACCGGGTGCACCGACACCGGCCCACCTGACCCGCCCACGCTGACGGCCGACCCGGGGCCGTTCGACCCGCCGTCCCGGTTCGACCTGGAACGGGCGGTCGACCTCCCGTTCGACGACGTGCTGTACGGGACGCTGGACGGGACAGTGCTCTACTCGATAACCGGTGGTGCCCTGCGGTCGACCGACCTGCTCGATGCCGCGCGGTCCTGGTCGGTCGACCTGCCCGGCGACGACCCCCACGTCCGGATGGCGCCGGTGGTGGTGGACGGCACCGTCCTGCTCGCCACCGGGCACCCGATCAAGCCTGACGACCTGACCACGATCAGCCCGTACGACGACGGCGACTACATGATCAACCTGGTCGGCGTCGATATCGACCGCCACCAGATCGCCTGGGAGCTGCCCCTGCCAGCGCACTACGACATCGGGTACGAGTACATCCCCGCTGCCTTGGTCCCCGACCCGGACATCTGGTTCGACCTCGACCTGACCGTCCGCGACGACGGGGTGCTGCTGGCCGCCTACAGCTTCTACGACTTCTACTTCGCGACCCTGCTCCTGGACCCGGCCACCGGGCAGGTCCGGTGGCAGGTCGACACCCCCGTCCTCGGCCCGATGACCGGCCGGTACGCCATGGCCTCCGCCGAGCGCAACTCGCACGACCGCAGTCCGTTTCCCTTCAGGAACCTGGTCGTGCTGGACCTGAGCACAGGCCAGGTCCACGAACAGCTCGACCCGTCGCTGACCGTCGTCGAGTTCGTGTACTCCGACGCCAACGGCGAGTCCTACGCCTCGTTCCGCGTCAAGACGACCGACCCGCCCAGCTTCCTGCGCCTGTCCACGACCGACGGCACCGTCCAGCCCTTCGTCCCCGCCGCCGACGACATCCGCTACGACACCGGCTACTGCCGGGCCGAACCAGGGCAGGCCGTGATGCTGTGCAGAGACCCGGACCACTCCGACGCTGTGCGAGGAGTAGACCGCACCTCGGGCCGGGTGGTGTGGACGATCGACCACAGCCCACCGGACGCCACCGCCCAGTTCCACGGCTACGTCTACGCCGCCGGCTGGCTGGACGAGGACGCTGGGGTGTTCGACCTGAACACCGGCAAGACTGTCCACCACGACACCGGCCTCTCCGCGATCGCATTCCCCCAACGCGGGAGGGACGCGGCTGACGGTCGGCCGATCATGGTCAACGAGTACGGCGCTGTGGGCTGGACCGCAACGGGCCGGTGCGTGTGGGCACCAGCCTCAGGCTGACCGCCCACTGGCTCCGTCGAGGGACGAGAACGCTAAGCCGTCTGTGCGGTGCTCTCGGTTGCCCGGTCGAGGGCTCGGGACACCGACGACCTGCCGACGCCGAGGACCTTCGCGATGTGGCTGAGGGTGTGCCCGTCGGCTCGCATCTTGGCGGCGGCGGCGGTTCGTTCGGGTGTCATCACCGACGGTCGACCGCCGATGCGGCCTTCGGCGCGGGCGTGGGCCAGGCCGCGCCTGGTGTTCTCGCGGATGGTGGCCACGCGGAGCTGGGCCAGGACGGCCATGATGCCGACGATGGCCTCGCCCGTCGGTGTGGAGGTGTCGATGTCGCAGAACGGCTCGGTCAGGCTCTTGAGCCGCACCCCGCGCCGACCCAGGTCCCTGATGGTCTCGACCGCCAGGGCCTCGCTACCGGCGATGCGGTCCAGCGCCCGGATCATCAGGGTGTCACCGGGTCGCAGCCAGTCCAGGCAGGCACTCCACTGCGGCCGGTCGGCCAGGGTGCTGGACACGCCACGGTCGACGAAGACTCTCTGCGCGCCGGCCGCCCTCAGCTCGGCTTCTTGCGCGGCCGGGTCCTGCTCGCGAGTGGACACCCGGGCGTAGCCGACGACGTTCACCCAGGCTCCCGGCCCTCGGACGTGGCCTGGCTCGGGAACGACAGCCTGGCGCGCTCGGCCTTACGCCACGCACGGTCACGACGCGCGAGCGGAGCCGCCGTCGTGACGATCCGGTCGAACATCTCTTCCAGCGGTCCGAAGTCGCGCTGCACGGCGGCGGCTCGGCACGCCTGGTCGTTGGTCGACCCGTGCACGGCGCGCCAGTCCAGCTGCCACCCGGCGTCTCGCGCGACCCGGCTCCAGAACACCCGCTGGGTACGCCCGTTGCCCTCACGGAACGGGTGCACGTAGTTGAGCTGGTCGTAGTGGTAGGCCAGCCGCTCGACGAACCGGTCCCGACCCATCCCCCGCAGCACCCCGTCAGCCCGCAGCTCGTCAGCGGCGAAGCCCGCGGCCCGCTCGACCATCGACACCGGCAAGAAGAAGTCCCCGCCCTCCACGTTCTTGCGCAGGTCGACCGTGCGCACACGCCCAGCCCACTCGTACACGTCGCCGAACAGCCGCCGGTGGATCGCCCGCAGCTCGGCCAGGTCGCCCGTGGCCTTCGGCGGACGGTCCACCAGCTGCACCAGCCGGGCGAACGAGAGGTCGCCCTCGGCCTGGTCGAGAGCGGCCTTCGTCAGTGCGCCGACCTTGTTGGCCAGCAGCCCGGTGGTCGGGTCCAGGTAGGGGTCGACGAAGTCAGGGTCAGGCAAGCCCATAGCGAGCCCGAGCCCGTGCGACCAGCTCGTCAGAGTCGATCCGCCCCGCGACATACTCGTCGGCGTCCGCACGACCGGCCGCCGACACGTCCAGCCCCTCCATCTCGCCGCTGTGGATCGCCTCGGCGACCCGCCGCTCGCGCTCGGCGACCTGTGCGGGCGTGATCGTCGGAGTGCTCATGGCACCCATCATACCAGGGTGACCGAAAACGGTCCAGAAAAAGTTTCGGGCGCAGCCGGTTTCGGGGTCCCCCAACCGTGAGGACGTGGAGAACCTGACCGACCGGGCGCGTGGTGCGATCGACGCGGCGGAGTACCGCCGACGGTCCCACGCGGCGGCGCGATGCTGGGCCGGGGTCGCTGCCGTCCGATGGGGCGAGAAGGCTGCCGCGGGGGCGTGGGCCCGGCAGGGTCCGGGGCCTACCGGCCGGTCTGTACCGGGGCCAGCTGTGAGGGACCGAACCACGGGGTTCCGTCCCAGACGAACACCTGGTCGGTCGGGGTGGCGCAGACCTGGGAGACCGGGTCGAGGCGGTCGACGGCAGGTCCATACCACGCCGGAGAGGTCATCTGGGCACGGACGGTCAGCGTGGCCTGCCCCGGTCCGGGCAGGTCGGGGACCTGGGTCAGCCGCAGGACCGCCGAGTAGCGCTGGCCGACCGGTCGGCGCAGCTCGGCCAGGGTCAGGCCCGAGGACCAGCACCCGGTGTAGGTCAGAGCCCACCCGCTACCGGTGGCCTGGTCCACCACGTCGGCCAGCGTCGTGGACGGGACCGGGCTGCGCTCCGACTCGCCGCGAGGGAACCGGCGCGTGGCGTGGTCCTCCTCCCACTCGTGCGGGTCGGGCGTCACGGTCACGCCCAGGGCGTCGAGGACGGTGTCGGCGTCGGTCTCGGCCATGGCCTGGAGCAGGTCCGGGGGCAAGCCCGACGACCACGGCCGCGCGGCCGTGCGCGGCAGCCTCTCGCCCTCGCGTACGAGCGGCTCCTCACCCGGGTCGGGCTGCGCGGCCACCCCGGGTGACCCACCGCCCAGGCACGTGTCCTCGACGTCGACCGGCCGCTGTTCGAGCCACCACTGGTCCACGTGGTAAGGGGCCAGTCCCACCACCTCGACCCAGGTGGGGTGTTCCGAGGACGGTGTGGGGTCGCCCAGCGGGACACCGGGTCCCGCGCCGGGCGGCAACGACGGTACGGGATCCCCAGGCCAGGAACCGAACAGGTACTGCGCGGGATCCACACGAGCCATGCCGACCTGGACCCACGCAGTCATAGGGCCGCCCTGGTCCTTGCGCAGCGACACCACCACCCCGCCAGGGCCGTCCAGGTCGGCCGACCGGCAGGTGGCTCCGGTGACCTGCCACCCCACCCGCTGCGCCGCGCCGACCTCGACCATGGCGATATCGCCAGGCACCATGGACGTCGCGTAACCACGCTGGACCGTAGGCCGTCGGAGAGGGCGGTGGGCCGTGCTGGTCGACGCCTCGCTCCACAGTCTGACGTCGTCTGGTGCCAGCCACGGGTCGTTCTGCATCTGGGTCAGCCGGGCCACGTCCAACTCGTCCGGGTAGATCAGCCTGTCTTCCGGGGTGCAGCTGGCTGCGGTCGTGAGGCACAGCCCCGCGCACACCAGTCCCAGGCCGACGGCCCGCCGCAGCCTGTTCATTTCGGCAGCACCGCAGCCATCGGGCGGTCCCACCAGCCGCTCCGCACCCACGACCACCCCCCACGCCCGCCGGACCGCGTCCGGATCGACCGCTATACGCACGACCTCACCTCCACCCCTGACCCAGACCAGGCACCGGCCCGTCCCTTCTCGGCAGAGTGTAGGCCAGACGGACGACCCGGCGGGCCGGAACGGGTCCACAAGCTTCACGGCACCGCGCCTATGGTGCTGACCAGCACCAGTTCGATAGTTCCGTCGCAGATTCGAGAGTAAAGAGCCTGTTGCAGAATCCAGGCTGAAGGCGACCTGGTCGACGAACCCTGCAGCAGAGCACGGTGAGACGGGCAGAGCACGGTGAGACGGCAGGAAGGACGGCGGGGACCCACGACCCGCCCTCCGAGACTTGCACGAATCGGCAACACGCAGACGATTCTGCAACAGGCTCTTTACTCTCGAATCCGCGACGGAACTATCGAACCGACACCCAGGCCGCGGGGAGGCTGGGCCGGGCAGCCCACCGGACAGGGTCCGGCTGTTTTCAGGATGGTAGAATCGACAAACCTGAAGGAGGGTCACTGTGGCTGCTGAGGTGTTCGACGTCGAGGCGCGCTGGCCCGAGCTGTTCGCCCAGCTCGACGGGACCCAGCGCAGTGCGGTGCTCCAGTCGTTGGCGGCCTCGTGGCACGAGGGGTGGGTCCCCAACCGTGAGGACGTGGAGAACCTGACCGACCGGGCACGTGGTGCGATCGACGCGGCGGAGTACCGCCGACGGTCCCACACGGCGGCGCGACGCGGGGCCGGGGTCGCTGCCGTCTGATGGGCGAGAAGGCTGGCGCAGGGGCGTGGGAGTCGTACTTCTACCCTGACACCTACGACCCGGCCACCCAGGAGGGGACGCTGCGCAACCTGTTCGAAGAGCGTGACGCGCGGGTGCTCAAGCGGCTGGAGTACGTCGAGACCGCCGAGCGGCAGCGCGAGCTGCTGGCCGGAGAGGCCAGCGTCGAGGCCACCTACGACGCGGCGCACGTGCGGGCGGTCCACCGCCACCTGTTCGGCGACGTGTACGAGTGGGCCGGGCAGTACCGCACCGTCGCGATCACCAAGGGCACCCCCGGAGGGTTCGCCGCCACCGACCAGATCGACCGGTACCTGGCCGACGTGCACCGGCTCGCCTGCCAGACCGCGTGGTGGGCCCTGGACCGTGACGAGGTGGCGGAGCAGGCCGCGGCGGTGTTCGCGTACCTGAACCACGCGCACCCGTTCCGCGAGGGCAACGGGCGCACGGCGAAGGTCTTCATGACCTACCTGGTGCGCCAGTCGCGGTTCGCTCTGGACTTCACGCGCGTGTCCCCGCAGGAGTGGAACGCCGCCTCCCGCGACTCCGGGCCGGACCTGGGGTCCTACGACCCGGTGCCCGACTCGCTGGTCCCGGTGTTCGCCAGGCTGGTCGTCGACGGGCCCGCGACGCCGCTGGGCCACGTCCCGGAGCAGGGACGACAACCGTGAGCAAGACGGTAGGCTACGCGCGGGTCGGCACCCACGAGCAGAACCCAGGCGCGCAGGAGGCCGAGCTGCGCGCGGCTGGCTGTACCCGGGTGTTCGTCGACCACACCAGGTCAGCCGCGTCGAGCAGCATCATCACCCGCCCCTCGGCCCGGCCTAGGCCGCACCGGCGTCTGGGCCGAGGAAGGGCCCGGCAGGGCCGGGTCCGGGGCCTACCGGCCGGTCTGTACCGGGGCCAGCTGCGAGGGACCGAACCACGGGGTTCCGTCCCAGACGAACACCTGGTCGGTCGGGGTGGCGCAGACCTGGGAGACCGGGTCGAGGCGGTCGACGGCAGGTCCATACCACGCCGGAGAGGTCA
>WRMB01000041.1 GCA_009777345.1 Micrococcales bacterium
CTCCCCCGCCTTGCCCCGCATCCCGCCCAGCCCCCTCCCCGACGCCACTCCACACGTCGGCTGCGCCGCCGCGCGGAGCCTCCGGCGCCGTGGGCCCGCCGACGCACATCTTGTTCTGGGAGCACCAGAGCTGCGCGGCGTTACGAGGTCATGACCTTGTACCTGGTGCGCTGCCTCGTACCTCGACCGCGTCCAGGGGGCGGGTCAGCTTGATGTCGGAGTCGGCGGCCCAGGCGGCGATGTCGTCGCGGCGCAGGGCGGTGGCCATCAGGTCGGGGAACTGGTCGGGGGTGCAGGCGAAGGTGGGGATGCCCAGGGCGGCGCACTGGCTGGCGGCCTCGGCGTCGTAGCTGGCGCAGCCACAGTCATTCAGGGCGAGCAGGACGATGACGTTGACGCCAGCGCGGACCAGGGCCGCCAGGTGCTGCATCATCGGTTCGCGGGCGGTGTACAGGTCGGTGATCAGGACCAGGTGGGACTTGGCGGGGCGTTCGATCCGGCCGGTGCAGTAGGACAGGGCCTTGGCCACATCGGTGCCGCCGCCCAGCTGGATGCCGAAGAGCACGTCCACCGGGTCGGCCAGCTCTTCGGTCAGGTCGACCACCTCGGTGTCGAACACCACCAGCTTGGTGTCCACCACGGGCAGCGAGGCCAGGACGGCGGCGAACACCGAGGCGTAGATCACCGACGCTGCCATGGAGCCGGACTGGTCGACGCACAGGACGACCTCGTCCAGGTCGACCAGGCGGCGCTGTCGGCGCAGGAAACCGACCAGCTTCTCGGGGACGACCGTGCCGTGCTCGGGCTGGTAGTGGCGCAGGTTCGCAGTAATAGTCCGGGGCCAGTCGATATCGGCGGGGCGGGGACGGAAGGTGCGCTGGTGACGGTCCACGGCGCCGCGTACCGCCTCAGCGGTCTTCGTACCCAGGCGTGCCACCAGCTCGGCGACGACGGTGGCGACGACCTCACGGGCCAGCTGTTTGGCCTTGTCGGGCATGACGTTCTTCAGCGACAGCAGGTCCGACACCAGGTTGATGTCTCGTTCCACCCCGGCCAGGAACTCCGGTTCCATGAGCATCTGCTTCAGGCCGTGCCGGGCGAAAGCGTCCTTCTGCACGATCTGCACCACAGGAGCGGGGAAGTACTGGCGGATATCGCCCAGCCACGTCGCCAGGGCTTTCGGGCTGGAACCACCCAGACCGTGCCGACGACCGGGCCGACGACCGGGCCCACCGTCGTCCTGCGGCGAGTAGAGCACCGACAGGGCCCGGGACAGCCGACGGTCGTCGTCGCTGAGTCCGTCGTCGTCGGCCCCCAGAGCCAGACGCCAGCGCCGTTCGGCCCGGGCGCGAGGATCGTGCGTACCACCAGCCTGCTCGTCGGGATCCTCGAAGATCGGCTCATCCACGGTCGGCACCTCCGGTCGGCGCTGTCAGTAGCCGTGCCACCACCGCCAGCTGGCGTTCCCAGCCCGCACCGCCGTCACCGGCCAGCCTCACCCCGACGGCCCGGCGGGCCCCGGCTCCCAGGGCAGCGGCCAGGAGCCGGGTCCGGTCTGAGGCACCCAGGTCGGCGAAGACCCGCCGCAGCAACGGCAGGGCGGCCACGAACTCGTCCTCGTCAAGGTCGGTCAACCACTGGCTGACCGCGTCACGCAGGTCCGCGTCGTAGATCAGACGTTCGGCGGCCTGAGTGAAGAACCCTTCCAGGAAAGCCGCCGCGACGACGGCTCGCGTGCCCGGGGACAGGCGACGCTGCACCAGGAGCACCACATCGGCTGCCGCCAGCGCCCCGCTGGCGTAACGCAGCTGGGCGGCGCACCCGGCCACCTTCGGGCTGGTCTGGTCGTCACCCACGACCGCGGCGAGTCCGGTGTCCCAGACGGTGGCCAGCCCGGCCGAGACCGCCTCGTCCAGCAGCCGGATAGCGCGGTCCACACCCACGACCAGCCCCACCAGGACGTCTGAGGCATCGGCGTCCGCCGGACGGGCCGCATAGTGCAGCGACAAGGACGCCTCGACGACCAGGTGCTCGACCAGGCTCCCCAACGCCTGCGCGTCGGTGCGACGCGCCTGGCCGTAGCGCAGGACGTCGACCAGCGGTGGTATGGCACCGAGCATGTCCGCAGCGTCGGACGACAGCGCCGCCTTGTCGGCCAGCAGCCTCAGTGCCACGCTCACCGCTGTCGGCAGCCCGGCCGTCATCGCCTGTTCGCAGCCGGTCGCCAGGGCACCCAGGGTCGTGGCTTCGCCCAGCTGTTCGGCGAGCAGCCCGGCGGCGGCCTGTTCGACGGTCGAGCCGTATACCAGCTTGTCGACGAGGTCGATAGCGAAGGTCGGGTCCCAGGCCAGCACCCAGCGTTCGCGGAAGGTGCCACGGCTACGACCGGCGTCGGTCAGCTGCCCCCACCCAACCCCGAGGATCCTCAGCCGGTGCAGCAGCACCGAGCGGGCGGCCCCAGAGTCGGTGCGCAGGTCCAAGGCGAGCTCACGGGGCAGCGCTTCGGGTCGGAGCCGGGTCAGACGCTGCTGGCGTTGCAGGTCGTCGATGAGCGGTGCCAGCGGCACCCCCTCGGGGATGGTCCCGACCTGGGTGCCCACGAGCAGACGGTCTGCGACCAGGTTCCACAGCACCGGGTCACCGCCGAACAGGCATGACACAGCCGCTTCGCGCAGCTCTTCGAAACCGGGCTGGGGTCGGTCCCGCAGGGCCGCCAGCGCCACAGCCAGGCGTTCGGCCTCGATCAGCGACGCCGTGGACACCAGGTGCTCAGCCTGGCGGAGCTCGGCGGCGATACGGGCCAGCCACCGGGTCGCGACGTCGGCCCGCCCCCGGGTCTGCCACAGGTGCTGGTTCCACCCCGGGGCGCTCACCCCCGCGCCGTACCCCGAGGCGTAGGCCAGCCGGGCGTTGGTCCACGGTGCCCAGGTGATACTGGCCGACCGGCGGGGCAGACCGGTCAGCAGGGCCCGGTCGGCCGCGGCTGTGTGCTTGGCCGCCAGCGCCGGGACGTGCAGAGCCCCGCACACCACAGCCACGGGACCGTCGGCGTTCTTGGCGGCCTGGGCGATCGCCCGCCGCATATGGGCCTCACGACGCAGGTCGTGCTCGTCGGTCGTGGTGTGGTTCCGGTACTCGGCCATGGCGTTGCCCACAGCGGCGAAGATCGGGCCCGGGGCGGGGTTCTGCTCGATGAGGTCGTTCCACCACGACTCGGGGTCCTCGTACCCGGCGGCAGCGGCCAGCGCCGAGATCGGGTCGCGCCGGTCGTCAGGCTGGCTGCCTGGGCGGTCGGGCTCCCCCGGCCCGGCGGTGCCGTCCTCGGTCTCAGCCTCGGCCGGTGCCGCGTCGTCCAGCTGGGCCAGGACGGGCAGGTCGATGAGCTCGACCGGTACGTCGTTCCGCAGGGCCCAGCGCACCGCCTGGTACTCGGGGGAGAACTCGGCGAAAGGCCAGAAGGCCGCTCGTCTCGGGTCGTCCGCGGCGTAGCCCAGCAGCGCCACCGGGGGCCGCATCGCCCGGTCGGCCAGCAGCGGCAGCAACCCGGTGGCGTCGGACGGACCTTCGACCAGGACCACCGAGGGGCGCAGCTGGTCCAGGGCTGCGACCAGGCTGGCCGTCGACCCTGGGCCGTGGTGCCGCACACCGAAGTAGCTGATCATCGGGCTTCTACAGCGCGTCGTTCAGGGCGGCGTAGTAGGCGGCGTAGTCCTTGCGTTTCTTCACCACGGTCTCCAGGTACTCCGACAGCACCTCTTTGTCCTGGACGGGGTCTTTGACGATGGCCCCGACCATGGTCTGGGCCAGCCCGTCGGCCGACAGCCGCCCGTCGGCGAACCAGGCAGCGTGCGACAGACCGCCGATCATGGTGGCGATGGCCTCTGCGGTGGACAGGCTGCCCGACGGGGTCTTCAGCGTCGCCCTGCCGTCCGCGGTGGCACCCGAGCGCAGCTCACGGAAGACCACCAGGACCCGACGGATCTCGTCGTCGACGTTCTTCGGCACCGGAAGGTCCAGGCCGACCGCTGTCTCGGCGACCCGCCGCGAGACGATCGACACCTCTTCCTCAAAGCTGTCCGGCACGGGTAGGACCACCACGTTGAACCGACGTTTGAGTGCGCTGGAGAGCTCGTTGACACCTTTGTCGCGGTTGTTGGCCGTGGCTATGACGTTGAAACCGCGCGCGGCGTAGACCGCAGTGTCCAGCTCGGGGATCGGCAGGGTCTTCTCCGACAGGACGGTGATCAGCGTGTCCTGCACGTCCGAGCCCATCCGGGTCAGCTCTTCCAGGCGGCACAGCCGGCCCTGCTGCATGGCCCGGAACAGCGGGGTGGGCACCAGGGCGTCCTGCGACGGCCCGTGCGCCAGCAGCTGGGCATAGTTCCAGCCGTAGCGGATCTGGTTCTCGTCCGTCCCGGCGGTGCACTGGACCATCATGGTCGAGTCGTCGGTGATGGCGGCGGCCAGGTGCTCTGACACCCAGGACTTCGCCGTCCCGGGGACCCCGAGCAGCAGCAGCGCCCGGTCCGTGGCCAGTGTCGCCACTGCGGTCTCCAGGAGGCGACGGTTCCCCACGTACTTGGGGACGACGGTCGTGCCGTCGGACGCCTTCCCGCCCAGCAGGTAGGTCAGGACCCGCTTCGGCGACAGGGCCCAGCCCACCGGGCGGGGCTCGTCGTCGTCGCGCCGCAGCGCGGCCAGCTCGGCGGCGTAGGCAACCTCGGCTGGCTGCCGCAGGATCTCGGGGCTCATCGTGCTCCTTCGGATAGTGGGCCAAGCGCGGCGGACAGGACGAACATGTCCAGGTACTGGGGCGAGACCCCGGCGGCCCGCAGGCGCGGCACGGCCTGCGCGGCGACGTCGGGCGGGCACAGCAGGGCGAGAGTGCTGGCGGCGTGGACCTCCGCCGTAGTGGCCGACTCCTGGGCGCACAGCTGGGCGAAAGCCGCCGAGTCCAGCACGGCACCAGGGTCCAGGTCGACCTCGGGGGCGTCGTCGTGGCACCAGGCGTGGACCTCCGCCAGGCCCTGGCCCAGGACGGTGCCCAGTCCCGCACGGACCGCGTCCGAGCCCATCCGTGGGCGCAGCAGCCGGGCCAGGTCGGGCTGGTCGTGGCCCAGCAGGTTAGCGGCGAGGATCTCGGCCTGGGCGGTGGTCCCCGTCTCGACCACCATGGTCACCAGGGCCTGGGTCGCGGCATGCTCCGAGCGGCTGGTGCTCCAGGCGGTGACCAGGTCGTCGGCGCTGATCTCCAGGCCCGTGGCCAGCGCCGCCAGCGGCACCGTCTCGAACAGTGCGTCACGACGACGGCTCTGGGCGGCGGTCTTGGTCCGGGGGGCGCTCACCTGGAGCACCTTCTTGCGCCCGACGGTGAGGAAGGCGCACAGCTCGGCCACGTCGTCGGCGCTGGCGTCGACCTGGCCCGCCCGGGCCAGGAGCCGCAGCGCCAGGTGCTTCACCTTGGCCGAACGGTCACCGGCCAGCGAACGGAGGAAAGCCGTATCGGCGTCGTCGAGGTCGGTGGCCGCCACGACCTCCAGGAGGGCCAGCCGCGCAGGGGCTGCCTCACCGGCAAAGTGCTGGTCGAGCAGCTGTCGGGCCGCAGCCCGGTCGGTGTCGCGCAGGCGCCGCAACAGCTGGCGTCGACCCGGACCGGACAGGTGGTCCCAGTCGTCAGGGGTGCCAGCCGGGTGGTGGCCAGCCGTCGGGCCGGTCGGCGCGCTGTCGGCGACCCATTCCTGCCACGGTCGGTAGACCTCGGGCAGGTCGGCGCTGGCGGAGGGGAACCAGTCCAGGGGGTTCACGGTGAACCCGCGACGGGCGAGCAGGTCCAGCGTCCGCCGGGCCGAACCGCCGCCGCCCGGGGCGGTCTCTGCCTTGAGGACCCGTCGGACGGTCGGGCGCACGTGCGCGGGGACACCGGGCAGAGCCAGCAGGGGCAGGACCGGGCGGACGGTGTGCGGCCCCAGGTCGGGGCGCAGCCCGACCTCGAGGCTCTGCCCGGCGAGCGCCAGGAGCCGCCGTTCGCACTCGTCAGCGTCGGCCTCCAGCAGGGGCTGCCACGCCGCCGGGGCGACCTGTGCGGCCTGACCGCCGGCGATCCAGCAGTCGCGCAGCACCGGGTAGGTCTCGTCCAGCGGTGTCGGACCCGTCATGCCAGGTCCACCCGTCCGAAGGGGGTCTGCGCTGCCAGCAGAGCCAGGCGGAACCCGTCCCACAGGCCGACGGCCTGCTCCAGCGCCAGCCCCAGGAGAGCGCCGCTGCCGTCGTGGTCGCCGGACAGGGGCAGCCCGGCCCCACCCACGTCGGCCCGCCACCACAGCCGGCCGCCTGCGGCCTCGACCACCCGACCGGCGGGCAGCGTCAACGGGTGCTCCAGCTGCCAGGGCACACCCGCCCAGGCGTCGGCGCACTGGGACAGCGGGTCGTAGGCATCGTCGGCCCGGACTGGGGGCCAGCCGAAGGTCTGGGTCGGCGGGTCGCCCCGCTCCACGACCACGGCCCGTACCGGGCCGGCCGACGGGTAGAACGCCACGGTCGCCTCGATCTGGGCGCCGGGGGTGAACACCTGGTCACGTCGGCCGGCCGTGGCCGGGTAGAAGTCGAGCAGGACGGCGAAGCGCTGCGCCGCCTGCGGGTCGAGAGCCATCAACCAGGTGGCGTGGCTGACCAGGTTGTCCCGACGGGTCCTGATCTGCTCACCGACGACTTCCCAGAACCCCGTCGACCGGGGCGCGTCAGGGTGGGCGAGCACCTGGTCACGCTGCTCGGCGGTGCCGACGTCACGGGCCGCCTGGGGGTCGGTCGGGTCGGCCCGCCATGCCTTGGTGAGCAGGACGACCTGGCCCAGCTCGCGCACCGCCAGGTCCGGCCGTTCTTCGGTGGGCAGGGCCAGCAGGCGCGAGGGCATCTCGTCCAGGCGGGACGCGAGGCTGGCGGCTCTGGCGTCGACCAGACGGGCGGCGATCTTGCGGCACCGGTCCGGGGCGTGGTCGCAGAAGGCGGCCAGACCGGTGCGGGTCTGGTCGACGATCCACCGGTCGAGCTCGTCCAGCCCGTCGGCGATCATGGCCCGCGTGGTGGCGGCCCGTCGGGCGGCGGTGGCGGCGGCCTTGGCCTGCGCCTGGGGGTCCGCCGGAGCGGGTTCGGGCGGGTCCGCGGCCCGGGCGATGGACTTGTCCTCAGCCGGTGCGGCGGTCGTCCTGGTGGTCCGCCGTCGGCCTGTCCAGTCGTTGACCCAGTCGGGCCGGGTCCCCTCGGTGAACGACTCCGGGGCGGTGGCCTGGATCCACATGAGGGCCAGAGCGTGCTTGCAGGGGAACTTGCGTGACGGGCAGCTGCACTTGTACCCGACGTTGTCGCCGTCCACGACGGTGCGGTACGGGTTGGCCCCTGACCCTTGGGCCTCGCCCCACCACAGGTCGTCCTCATGGGTCAGACCCGACCACTTGGCGGGCTTGTTCAGCCGGGAGGCAGCGGTCAGGGACGACTGGTCGGGCGCGAGCGCCTCGACAGCAGGAAGGTCGAACGGCACAACAGTCCCCAAGATGCAGATCCGCGAAGCGCCTGGACTGTACCCCGCAGGGGTGGGGACGACGAAACCGAGCCAGGCGTGTTGCACAGGTGTGACCCAGATCGGTCGGTCGCTGCCGGCGCTTCGTCGGGCCGCGCGGTGTAGGGCAAGATCGAGGGGTGCTGGTGATGACGGTCTGTACCGGGAACATCTGTCGTTCGACCATGGCCGAGGTGGTGCTGCGCGAGCGGTTCGCCGCCGCGGGGCTGGGCGACGCGGTGACGGTCTGCTCGCGCGGTGTCAGCGACGAGGAGGCGGGCAACCCGGTCGACCGGCGGGCGCGGGCGGTGCTGCTGGCGCACGGCTACCCCGGTGGGGACGGGCACGTCGCCCGGCAGGTCACGGCGGACGAGCTGGACCGGTGCGACCTGGTGCTGGCGATGACCGCGGGCCACGCCCGGGTGCTGCGTCGGATGGCGCAGCGGCGCGGGGTGGACCCGCCGGTGGTGCTGTACCGCCGCTTCGACCCGGCGGCGCCGCGGGTCGGCGAGCGGGACGAGCACCGGCTGGACGTCGACGACCCCTGGTACGGCGGACCGCCCGAGTTCGAGGTCTGCCTGGCCCAGGTCGAGGCCGGTGCCGACGGGGTGGTGGCGCGGGTCCGCGCGATGCTCCACGACCGGGCGTGACCGCTGCGGGTAGATTGTCCTTGTTCATGCGGTGCCATCACAACAGGCACCGGTCTCTGACCCGAGACGCGCGGGCCGGTCGAGGACGACGATGACCACGAGGGCGAGCCACAGCGCCCTGCCGACGACGGCAGGCGCGGCGAGCCTGTCGCCGGTCTCGGCACCGGCCAGAGGCGGTTCGCAAACCGCGCCGACCTGCCGATGGGACCAGGGACAGGCCGTGGCGCCTGACAGCCGCACCCGGGCCCGGCGGGACGAGCCCGTCCCGCCTCCCGGCGACGCTGGCGCGCGCAGCGGCGCCACCAGGCGTGGTGGAGCGTCAAGGAAGGTGCGCGGCGAGGACCACCAGGCGACACAGGGACCAGCATGATCATCGTGGGCGCGGTGGACGACCACCCCCTGGTCCAGCGCGGCCTGGCCGCGACCCTGGCCGCCGCCGACCCGCGGATCCGGCTGGTGGCGACCGCGTCCACCGTGGGCGACCTGCTGGCCCGCTGGGTGACGCCGCTGTCGGTGGTGCTGCTCGACCTGCACCTGGGTGACGGGTCGGATATCGGTGACAACGTCCGACGGCTGCGCGAGCAGGCCGCCGGGGTGCTGGTCGTCACCTCCGACCACCGGCCCGCCGTCGTCGGGCAGGCGCTGGACGCCGGGGCCCTGGGCCTGGTGCTCAAGGAAGACCCCGAGGAGAGCCTGGTCGAGGCCATCTGGGACGCGGCGCGCGGCAGCTTCGCCGTCTCCAGCCGTCTCGCCCAGCAGATGGTCACCGACCCGGCCCGTCGGGTGCGGCTGTCCCGCAAGGAGCTTGAGGTGCTGGGGCTGCTGGCCCGGGGGCTGCCCTGGTCGGCCATCGGCAAGGAGATGAACCTCATGCCGGACACCGCCCGCACCTACTGCTACCGCGTCGTGGAGAAGTACACCCAGGCGGGGGCCGATATCGCGCACGGGCCGCGCGAGGTGGCCTACCGGGTGTTCCGCGACGGGTACCTGGACATGCAGCCGGGCAGCCTCGCGGTGCCGTCCGAGAGCTCCGAGAGCCCGGCGTCGTCCCAGGGCCGCGGGCCCGACCGCCTCGAGCTGGCCCCCGCCGACCGGGGGCCGGGGGACTGACATGGCCGACGCGGAGGCGGCCCGGGCCGATCTCGACCGGGTCCGGGCCCAGGCAGCCGAGCAGGCTCACGGTGCCTGGCAGTGCCTGCTGCACGACGAGGTGGCCGTGGCGTTCCGGGCCGCCGCGACACCGGGGGTGGGGCGCCTGGAGGTGCGCCGCTGCGCCCGGCAGGCCCTGGCCGCGATCGAGGACCTGGCCGACCCGGTCGCCGACGGCCCCGCTGACCTGATGCCCGCGCTGCGCGATATCGCGACCGCGCCGACCCGGACCGTCGAGCTCGACGGTCCCGACGCGCTGGTCGTCCCCGCCTCGGCCGCCGCGGCGATCCTCGGTGCCGTCGTCGAGTCGGTGCGCAACGTGGAACGGCACGCGCCGGGTGCCCGCGCCCGGGTGCAGGTGGGCTGCGACGGCGCGGTCACCACGGTGCGGGTCGTCGACGACGGCCCCGGGTTCCGGCCGACCCGGTCGCCCCAGGGGGGTCTGCGGGTGTCGGTAGCGGCCCCGCTAGCCCGGGTCGGCGGTGCGGCGCGGGTGGACAGCACCCCAGGCCAGGGCACCGTCGTGACCCTGGTGTGGCCGACGACCACCCTGGTGCGCGGCACGACCGGACCGCTGGCCGCGGTCTGGCGCGCCGTCCGCGACGAGGTGCACACCCGGCGCCGGGCCCGGCTGGGAGAGATCGTGGTGCCGTTCCTGCACCGCCTGGCCGATGCCGACAGCCGGGTCGACGACGCGGTGCGCGCCGAGGCCGAGCTGGCCGAGCAGGCGGTGCGCGACGAGATGCACCTGCCGGAAGTGCTCGACGGGCCGACCCGCCAGACCGTCCGCGCCGCCCGGGCCCAGGGGTGCCGGGTGCGGCTGCAGTCCGACTCCGCGACCGGCGTCCCGGTGACGCCGGTCGGCAGCACGGCACAGGTCAACGCGGTGGTCCAGGTGGCGCTGTCGGCTCCGCCGGTGCCGCGCGAGCTGACCCTGTCGGTCTACGCCTCCGCCGCCGGGCAGGTGCGGGTCGCGGTCGTCGCGGTGCCGGGCAGCCCGGCCCGGCGTGACGCGCTGCACCGGGCCTTCGCCGACCGCGTCGACACGCTGACCGACGACGCGGACGCCACCTGGGCGGAGATCTGGGTCTCCGGCTAGCGATCCCGATTCGTGGGTTCGACGCCGTTACACCGTTTCGAAACGGTGTAACGGCGTCGAACCCACGAATGGGTGCATGCTTATCGGTCGGCTGTGGTGGGTGCTGATCGCTGACCTGGGGGGCGCTAGTTTTCGGCTGTCCGGTTTGGCCCGCGCCGGGGTGCTGACCGGTACGCTGACGACGACCGCCCGGATACCGGGCCCGGACCTGCGGAGTGCTCGTGACCTTCGAGAACCGTGCCGTGGACCGCCATATCGGCCCACGGCCTGACGACGTCACCACCATGCTCGCGGCGCTGGGGTACGACGACCTGGACGCCCTGGTCGCCGCCGCGGTGCCCCAGGCGATCCGGACGACGCGTCGGCTGAACCTGCCGCCCGCGCTCACGCCCGAGCAGGCGCAGGGGCGGCTGGGCAGCCTGTCCCGGCTCAACCAGGTGCGCCGGTCGATGGTCGGCCAGGGCTACTACCGGACCGTCACCCCGGCGGTGATCCGGCGCAACGTGCTGGAGTCGCCCGCCTGGTACACCTCGTACACCCCGTACCAGGCGGAGATCTCCCAGGGGCGGCTGGAGGCCATGCTGGTCTTCCAGACCGTCGTCGCCGACCTCACCGGGCTGCCGGTGGCCAACGCCTCGCTGCTGGACGAGCCGACGGCCGTGGCCGAGGCGGTGGCGCTCATGCGCCGCGCCGCGAAGAAGCGACCAGGGTCGCAGGCCGACGGTGCGGTCGTGCTCGACCAGGACCTGTTCGCCCAGTCCCGCGAGGTGGTCCAGGGCCGGGCCGAGGCCCTGGGGCAGCAGATCGTCGTCGCCGACCTGACCCGGGGGCTGCCGCAGCTGGACGCCCCGCTGCTGGGGATCGTCGTGCAGCAGTGCGGGGCCTCCGGCCGGGTGGTCGACTGGGCACCGGTCGTCCAGGCCGCCCACGACCAAGGCGCCCTGGTCACCGTCGCCACCGATCTCTTGGCGCTGACCATGCTGCGCAGCCCGGCGGAGATCGACGCCGACATCGCGGTGGGCTCGGCCCAGCGCTTCGGGGTGCCGCTGTTCTGCGGCGGGCCCCACGCGGCCTTCATGGCGGTGCGGGCCGACCTGGTGCGCAACCTGCCCGGACGGCTGGTCGGGGTGAGCGTCGACGCCGACGGGGCGCCCGCCTACCGGCTGGCCCTGAGCACCCGGGAGCAGCACATCCGCCGGGAGAAGGCCACCAGCAACATCTGCACCGCGCAGGCGCTGCTGGCGGTGGTGGCCGGGATGTATGCGGTGTACCACGGGCCGACGGGGCTGCGGGAGATCGCCCGGCGGGTGCACGGCCAGGCGATGGCGATCATCGTGTCGCTGCGCCAGGCCGGGGTGGTCGTCGATCACGACGCCGTGTTCGACACCGTGCGGGCCAAGGTCCCGGGCCGGGCCGACGACGTGCTGGTGCAGGCCGCCAAGGCGGGCCTCGACCTGTGGGCACCGGACCGCGACCACGTCCAGATCAGCTGCGACGAGACCACCACCGACGACGACGTCTCCGCCGTCGTCGGGGCGTTCGTCCTGGCCGGGGCCACCCAGAAACGGCCCGACGCGCAGGGTCGCTACTCGTTCCAGGTGCTCAGGAGCGACCAGGCGAACCTGCCCGGGGTGCTCATGCGGACCACGGACTACCTGACCCAGCCGGTGTTCGGCGCCCACCGCTCGGAGACCGGTCTGCTGCGCTACCTGCGCGGCCTGTCCGACCAGGACCTGGCGCTGGACCGCACCATGATCCCGCTGGGCTCGTGCACCATGAAGCTCAACCCGGCCGCGGCGATGGAGCCGATCAGCTGGCCCGGGTTCGCCGAGGTCCACCCCTACGCACCCGTAGAGTCGCACCGCGGCTACGCGGCGCTGACCGCCGACCTGGAGCACTGGCTGGCCGAGATCACCGGGTACGCCGCGGTCAGCCTGCAGCCCAACGCCGGGTCGGCCGGCGAGCTGGCCGGGCTGCTGGCGATCCGGCGCTACCTGCGCTCGCAGGGCGACGACGGGCGCGACGTGTGCCTGATCCCCGCCTCGGCGCACGGGACCAACGCGGCGTCGGCCGTGATGGCGGGGCTGCGGGTCGTCGTCGTCGGTACCGCCGCGGACGGGTCGGTCGACCTGGACGACCTGCGGGCCAGGCTGGCCGAGCACGACGGCCAGGTGGCCGCGATCATGATCACCTACCCGTCCACCCACGGGGTGTACGAGGCCGGGGTGCGCGAGGTGGTGGACCTGGTGCACGCCGCCGGCGGGCAGGTGTACATCGACGGGGCCAACCTCAACGCGCTGGTCGGCCTGGCCCGGCTCGGCGAGATGGGCGGCGACGTCTCGCACCTGAACCTGCACAAGACCTTCGCCATCCCGCACGGCGGCGGCGGTCCCGGGGTCGGCCCGGTCGCGGTGGCCGCGCACCTGGCGCCGTTCCTGCCCGGTGACCCGACCCCCGGGGTGCCGTCGGCCAACCCGCCCGTGGCCGGGGCCCGCTGGGGCTCGGCCGGGGTGCTGCCCATCCCGTGGGCCTACCTGGCGACGATGGGGGCCGACGGGCTGACCCGGGCGACGCAGGTCGCGGTGCTGGCCGCGAACTACCTGGCCGTCCGGCTGCGCGACGCCTACCCGGTGCTGTACACCGGGGAGCACGGCCTGGTCGCGCACGAGTGCATCCTGGACCTGCGCCAGATCACCAAGGACACCGGCGTCACCGCCGAGGACGTGGCCAAGCGCCTGGCCGACTACGGCTTCCACGCCCCGACGCTGGCCTTCCCGGTGCCCGGCACGCTCATGGTGGAACCCACCGAGTCCGAAGACCTGGCCGAGCTGGACCGGTTCGTGGCCGCCATGCTGGCCATCCGGGCCGAGATCGACCAGGTGGCCGACGGGACCTGGCCGCTGGCCGACTCGCCGCTGCGCCAGGCCCCGCACACCGCGGCCTGCGTCGTCGCCGACGACTGGGACCACCCGTACTCCCGCCAGACCGCCGCCTTCCCGGCCGCCTCCGGCCGCAGCGCCAAGTACTGGCCGCCGGTGCGCCGCATCGACGGTGCCTTCGGCGACCGGAACCTGGTCTGCGTCGTGGCGGCCCAGACCGCGCCCGCTCCGGTCGAGGCGCCGACCGGACAACCGGTCGAGAAACCGTCGCCCGAGCCGCCGGTCGAGAAACCGTCGCCCGAACCGGTCGAGACGCCGACCGCGGACAGGCCCACGGCGTGCGAGGTTCCGTGCAGCGACGCTACGTTGGGAAGCGAGCCCGAGGCCGAACCCAGCGCCGTGACCGAAGAACCCAGCCCCGTGACGGCACCCATCGCCGTGGTGGCCCAGGCTGACCCGGCCTCCGCCGACCCGGCACCGAACGAACCGGCACCCGACGTTCCGGCCGAGACCGCCGCGGAGACGGCGACTGCCACGACCGCACCGGACGCGGCCCCCGCTGCGGCCAGGTCGGGCCGGACCAAGCGGATGAAAGCCGTCCGGACCAAGCGCAGCCCCCGACCCAAGACGGAGCCGACCGGTGCCGAACCGGTCGACCCAGGACAGGACGCCCCATGACCGAGACCCGCCTCACCCCTCTGCACGCCGAGCACGTCGCCCTGGGTGCCACGCTGGTGCCGTTCGCGGGCTGGTCGATGCCGCTGCGGTACTCCTCGGACGTGGCCGAGCACACCGCGGTGCGCACCGCCGCGGGCCTGTTCGACCTGTCCCACATGGGCGAGATCGGGGTGGTCGGCCCGGGCGCGGCGGCGTTCCTGGACTACGCGCTGGTGGGCAACCTCTCCGGGCTGCGGGTGCTGGGTGCCCGGTACACGATGGTCTGCGCCGAGGACGGCGGGGTGCTCGACGACCTCATCGTCTACCGGTTGGCTGACGAGGCTTTCATGGTGGTGGCCAATGCCGCCAACCACGATGCGGTGCTGGCGGCGCTGCGCGAGAGGGCGGACGGCTTCGACGTCACCGTCTCCGACGACTCGGCCGGTACTGCCCTGATCGCCGTGCAGGGGCCTGCGGCGCTGTCGGTCGTGCGGGCTCTCGACGGCTGGGAGGTCCTCGACGGCGACGACCTGGCGGCGCTGAAGTACTACGCCTGCCTCCGGATCGGCTGTGCCGGTCGACCAGGCTGGCTGGCACGGACCGGGTACACCGGCGAGGACGGGTTCGAGTTCTTCCTGGCCTCCGACCTCGCTCCCGAGCTGTGGCGGGCGCTCATGGCGGCAGGGGAGTCCCACGGTCTGGTCCCGGCGGGCCTGGCCGCCCGGGACTCGCTGCGTCTGGAGGCGGGCATGCCGCTGTACGGGCACGAGCTGGACCGCACGACCAACCCGCAGGACGCCGGGCTGGGCCGGGTCGTCCGCCTGGACAAGACCGACGCGCAGGGCCGCCCGCTGCCGTTCGTCGGCCGCGCGGCCCTGGAGTCCCGGGCCCACTCGCCCGGCGCCCGGCGCCTGGTCGGCCTGCGGGGCCTGGGTCGACGCGCCGCCCGGGCCGGCTACCCGGTCCTGGCCAGCGCCGCCCCCGGCGCCCCCCAGATCGGCCAGGTCACCTCCGGCGCCCCGTCCCCGACGCTGGGCTACCCCATCGCCATGGCCTACGTCACCCCGGAGCGTTCCGCCGAGGGCACCGAGCTGGCGGTCGACGTGCGCGGTCGCCCCGAACCCGTCCGTGTCGTCCCCCTGCCCTTCTACCACCGACCGAGGTAGCGTCCCGCGGTGAGGTACGAGGTCGTGCACCAGGTACGAGGTCACAGCCTCGTACCTGATGTGCCGCCTCGTACGTCGCAGCTCCAGACCTTCAGCGACTACCGTCGTCCCTGACCCGAACCCGACCCGAGGAGAGACCCGTGGCCAACCTTCCTGCTGACTTGAAGTACACCGCCGAGCACGAGTGGCTGCGCGAGGGCAGCCCGGCCACCGTCGGGATCACCGACGTGGCGGCGCAGGCGCTGGGCGATATCGTCTACCTGGAGCTGCCGGAGGTCGGGGCCGCGGTCGCCGCCGGTGCGGTGGTCGGCGAGATCGAGTCGACCAAGTCCGTCTCCGAGCTGTTCTCCCCGGTGTCCGGCACGGTGGCCGAGGTCAACACCGCCGCGGTCGACGACCCGTCGTTGGTCAACGCCGACCCCTACGGCGACGGCTGGCTGTTCCGCATCGAGGTCACCGGCACCGGCGACCTGCTCGACGCTGACGCCTACGCCGCCCTGGGCTGACTGCTCGGCCGACCCGGGGCCAGGTAGTACCGGGTCACTGGATACCGTGCGCCCGGGCCCAGGCCACGGCCTCGGCCCGGGTGGAGACGCCGATCTTCCGGTAGACGGAGCGGACCTGCGACTTGACGGTGTTGCGGGTGACGAACAGCCGCTGCGCGATCTCCTCGAGGGTGACGTCCTCGGCCAGCTCGCCCAGGACGACTCGTTCCCGGCGCGTCAGCGCCTGCCCCAGGATGCTCGCTGGTTCACGTGTCTCGACCGTGCTCATGTCTACCTCCGGTGAAGTGTGACGACGGTTCTCGTCGTCACCTGGACCCTCGTGCCGGATGAGAGGGGGTGACCTCCTCAGCATGACGCCACTTTTCTTCGTGATTCTCCACCACTGCACCGCCAGGTGGCGCCGATGACCGTTGAGACCGGCTGTACGGGTCGCGCCTGGGGAGCGCAAGTCCCGACACAGCAGAATATCACCCTCGGTTCCACCCGAGGCCCGCGCTGCCCGGATCAGTACACGACCGGGGGCAGGGCCTCGAGGTCGGCGGCGTGCTCGGTCAGGTAGGCCCCGACGGTATCGGAGGCCACGGCCGCCATCAGCGGGTCGAGCCGCTGCCGGTCGAGCACGACGATGGACTGCCCGTCGGCGGACCGCCCGGTGCCGCTGTACGGCACGGTGAAGAACTCGATATCGGCCGACCCGAGGCCGCGCACCCGGTCGAGCAGGTCCTTCTGGGCCGACTCGTCCAGACCGTCGTCGGTGGCCACGGACTTGCTGACCGTGGCCAGGAACCGCGTCGAGGTCGCCGGGTTGCTCAGCGTCCCGTCGTTGCGCAGCTTGGCCGCGATCGCCCGGATCCAGGCCTGCTGCCGCTGCACCCGGTCGAAGTCGCCGCGGGCCAGCGTCTTGCGCTCCCGCACGAAGGCCAGCGCCTGCTCGCCGGTGAGCAGGCGCTGCTTGCCGGCCGGGACCACGGTGCCGCCCACCTTGAGGTCCTTGGACAGGGTCATCCGCACCCCGCCGAGCGCATCGGTCATCGTGACGAAGGACTCGAAGTCCGTGACGACGAAGTGGTCGATCCGCACGTCGGTCAGCTGTTCGACGGTCTGGATCAGCAGCGACGGACCGCCGTAGGAGAACGCGGCGTTGATCTTGGCCTGGCCGCGGCCGGGGATGTCCACCCAGGCGTCGCGGGGGATCGACATGACCTGGGCGCTGGACCGGTCGGCGGGCAGGTGCACCAGCATGATGGCGTCGGTGCGCTGCGCCCCGGCCGCCCACATGCTCGGGTCGCCCGCCGAGATCCGCGAGTCCGAGCCGAGGACCAGGATGTTCATCGCCGACTTCCCGTCGACGGACTGGGCCGGGTCCGGCCGCCCTTCGAGACCGGCGAACGGGTCGCCCAGCGACTCGACGTTGCTGGCCAGCCAGTGCTGGACGCCCCTGACCGCGGCGGCGCCGCCGACCACCAGCACGGTGACCACCAGCGTCAGTCCGAACAGAGCCTTACGGTTGCGCGACCACTTCCTCACCCGGACGACCCTAGGTCGGCTCGGTCCGCTGTGCCCGTCGAACGGCGCTGACCAGGCAGGTCACCCGGTAGACGGCGGGACGCGAGGGGTGTGGCGCCCCGCCGGTCGCGTACCGCCGGCCCCGCTCGGGGGGGTAGCGTGGCCCCGTCGTCCGGACGAAGAACCGAGGAGTCCCCGTGCCGCGCAAGCTCACCGTACTGTGCCTGGTCGGACTGCTGGGCCTGGTCGGCCTGGCCGGGTGCGGCCAGGACACCCCTGAGAAGAACCAGGACACCCCTGGGAAGAGCCAGACTTCCCAGGCGGACAAGGCGCCTCTGGAGCTGGTCGAGGTCACGGCCCGCGCCGGGCAGGCGCCGCAGATCACCTTGCCCACGACGCCGTTCACCGTCGACGCCGTCGCGGTCCGGCTGGTCGTCGACGGCGACGGTGCGGCCCTGGAGACCGGGCAGGGACTGCTCGTCCGCCAGCTGGCGGTCTCCGGGGCTGACGGCAGCGTCCTGTACGACGGCTGGATCCTCGAGCCGCAGGCCGGGCTGGTGGTCGGGGAGAACCCTGAGGCTGGTGACCTCGACCAGGTGCTGGCCGCGGCGCACATCGGTGCCCAGGTGCTGCTGGCCGTGCCCACCGAGCTGGGCCTGGGCCAGCCGGTCCCGGCCGACTTGGTCCTCGTCGAGGTGGTCGACGCCTACGACATCCTCCCGCAGGCCACCGGCACGCCGGTGACGCCCGGTCCGGGGCTGCCCAAGGTCGCCGTCGACGACGACGGGGTGCCGACCGGGATCACGGCCACCGGCAAGCCGCCCGCCTCGCTGGTGGTGCAGCCGCTGATCGTCGGCAGCGGCGCTCCGGTCGTCGAGGGACAGACCGTCCGGGTCCACTACACCGGCTGGCTGTGGGACGGCACCCAGTTCGACTCGTCGTGGGACCGGGGGGAGTCGACGTCGTTCTCGCTGGTCGTCGGCGGCCTGATCGACGGCTGGGTCGAAGGGCTGGCCGGGCAGAGCGTCGGCAGCCGGGTGCTGCTGGTCGTCCCGCCCGACAAGGGCTACGGCGACCAGGACATCGAGACCATCCCACCAGGGTCGACGCTGGTCTTCGTGGTGGACCTCCTGGCCGCCGTCTAGGCTCGTCACGTCCGTCAGACAGACGCCAGGGACGCTCGTCCCGACGTGGTGCGACGGTTTTCACTAGGGTTGGGACGAACGTCACCGGAGAAAGGCCACCGATGGACCAGACGACGACGGCACGCACCCGGACCGTGGCAGTGCTCGGCGCTGGTGGCGCCGGCAAGACCACGCTGGTCGAGGCGCTCGCGCTGCGCGCGGGGCTGACCACCCGGGCCGGTACGGTCGAGGACGGCACGACGCTGTCCGACCACGAGCCGGAGGAGATCGCCCGGAAGATCTCGCTGGGCCTCGGCGTGGTGCCGCTCACCTGGACCGCCGCTGACGGGCAGGCCTACGACCTGACGTTCCTGGACACCCCGGGCTACCTCGACTTCGTCGGGGCGGTGGACGACGCCCTGGCCGCCGCGGACGCGGCGATCGTCGTGGTCAGCGCCACCGGGGGGGTGCAGACCGGGACCTACCTGGCGATGGAGGCCACCGCCCGGGCCGGCATACCGACGCTGGTCGTGGTGACCAAGGAGGACAAGCAGCGGGCCGACTTCCGCCGGGTGGTGGGCGAGCTGCGCGGGGCCTTCGACGACACCCACATGGTGCCGCTGCAGCTGCCGGCGGCCGAGGAGGACGCCTTCGACACCGTGATCGGCGTGCTGTCCGACCAGGCCGTCACCTACGACGCCAAGGGCACCCACCGCGGCCCGGTGCCCGCGGCACTGACCGACGAGGTGGCCGAGATGCGCGAGCAGGCCACCGAGGAGATCGTCTCCGGCGACGACGAACAGCTCGAACGCTACCTGTCGGGCGACGTGCCGACCGCTGGCGAGCTGCGCGCCACCCTGGCCCACGCGGTGCGGACCCGCCACGCCACCCCGGTGCTGATCGCCTCCGGGACCACCGGGGTGGGGGTGGACCGGTTGGCCGATCTGGTCTGCGAGCTCAGCCCGTCGATCGACGACCGCAACGCCAAGGTCCTGGCCGGGGACGTCGAGGTGGAGGTCGCCCCCGACCCGGCCGGTCCGACCCTGGTGCACGCCTTCCGCACCATGGCCGACCCGTTCGTGGGGCAGGTCACGCTGCTGCGGGTGCTGTCCGGCACGCTCAAGCCCGGCGACCGTCTGGTCAACGCGACCACGCACGTCGAGGAGCGGCTGCCGGGCCTGTTCCGGCTCAAGGGCAAGGAGCACCTGCCGGTGACGGCGGCGGTGCCCGGTCAGGTCGTGGCCGCGGCCAAGCTGACCAACACCCCGGCCGGGTCGCTGCTGCAGCCCAAGGGCGCAGCCGGCAAGGACCTGCGGGCCCAGCCGCTGCCACCCCGGCAGGGCGTGTACGCGCTGTCCCTGGAACCGGTCACCCAGTCCGACGACGACCGGCTGTCGGCCGCCCTGGGGCGGCTGGTGGCCGAGGACCGCACCCTGACCGTGGACCGGGTGGGCGACCGCACGGTGCTGCGCGGCCTGGGCGATACCCACCTGGCCGTGGCGCTGGACCGCCTGGCCCGGGTGTTCACGGTGAACGTCACCACCTCGGGCGTGCCGATCGGCTACAAGGAGACCATCGCCAGGCTGGCCACGGCCGAGGGCAAGGTCAAGAAGCAGTCCGGCGGGCACGGGCAGTACGCCGTGGTGAACATGCGGGTCTCGCCGCTGCCGCGGGGCGAGGGTTTCAAGTTCGTCGACTCGGTGGTCGGCGGGTCGATCCCGCGCAACTACATGTCCGCGGTGCAGAAGGGCATCACCGAGGCCATGGCCGGCGGTGGGGTGCACGGGTACGAGATCGTCGACCTGCAGGTCGAGGTGTTCGACGGCAAGGCCCACTCGGTGGACTCCTCCGATATGGCCTTCCGGACCGCCGCGGCGCTGGGCGTCAAGGAGGCCCTGGCCGCCGGTGGTTCGGTGGTACTGGAACCGGTATCGAAGGTGCTGGTCACGGTGCCCAACAGCGCCCAGGGCGATGTCATGGGCGATCTGTCCACCCGGCGCGGCCGGATCAACGACACGGTCTCGCTGGACGGCGGTATGGTCCGGATCGAGGCTTCCGTGCCCGAGTCCGAGCTGACCCGGTACATCCTGGAGCTGCGCGGCCTGACCGGCGGCCGGGTGGCCCTGGAGATCTACCCCGACCGGTTCGAGGTCTGCCCCGACCACCTGGTGCCGTCGTCCGACCACTAGCCAGTTTCCGACCCCCGGCGCGTCCGGCGCCGAGAACGATGAGGTGATTTTCATGACAGCTCCTGCCCCCGGGACGTCCGCCAGGCTGCTGATCGTCGGCGGTGCGTCCGCCGGTGTCGGCCTCCTGATCAAGCTGATCCTGCCGCTGACCTACGGCCGCTTCGACGACGGCAACTACGATCCCTGGGAGGCCAAGCGATTCGGAACCGGCGTCATCGCCTTCCTCGGCGGCCTGACGGACTTTGCTCTGATCCTGGGGGCGGTGGCCATCGCGCTGGCCTTCGCGGTCCGCGGCTTCGAGCCCAAGGTGCCCCGGCCTGTCGCCCCTCAGGGCTACCCGCAGGGCCAGTACGCCGCTCAGCCGGGTCAGTACGCCCAGCCGCAGCCCGGCCAGTTCGGCCAGCCCGTCCCGCCCGACCAGTTCAGCCAGCCCGCCGCCCCGCCCGACCAGGGTGGCTACACCCAGCAGCAGTGGGGCGGGCCCGGTTCCTGACCCCGGTCCGACCGACGCGGCCCGACCCCGTAGCCTCGGGGCCGGGCCGCGTCGGCCTGTGCCCAGGAACGGTCTTCCGCCCGGCCCACGGCGGGTAGCCTTGCTGGATGGCGCGCTACCTGGACGTGCACCCGACGGACCCGCAGCCCCGGGCGGTCGCGCAGACCGTCGCCGCGCTGCGGGCCGATGCGGTGATCGCCTACCCCACCGACTCGATGTACGCCCTGGGCACCCGGATGGACAACCACGCCGGGGCGCGGCGGATCCGCCGGCTGCGCGGTCTGGACGACAAGCACCACCTCACCCTGGTGGTCGCCGAGTTCGCCCAGCTGGGCCCCCTGGTCACGCTGAGCAACCGGGCCTTCCGCGCTGTCAAGGCTGTGACCCCCGGTCCGTACACCTTCGTCCTGCCCGCTACCGGTGAGGTGCCGCGGCGCCTGGCCCACCCGAAGAAACGTTCCGTCGGCGTGCGGATCCCCGACGACCCCGTCGTCCGGGCGATCCTGCGCGAGCTGGGCGAACCGTTGCTGTCGTCGTCGCTGATCGTGCCCCAGCCCGACGGCGGCCAGCAGTGGCCGATGACCGAGGGCTGGCAGATCGCCGAAGAGCTGGCCGACGTGCTGGACGTCGTCGTGGACGCCGGGGACCGCGGCACCACCCCCACCACCGTGGTGGACTGGACGTCCGGCGAGCCGGAGGTGCTGCGCGTCGGCGGCGGCGACCCGACCCGCTTCCAGACCGGCTGAGCCCATTACCATGCGGGCATGATCCAGACAGACCGAGCCTCGACGCTGCGCATCGGGGCCTGGGCCTCGTGGGACTGGGGGGCGGCGGCCTTCAACTCCGTGGTCACCACGTTCGTGTTCGTGCCCTGGTTGACCTCGGGCGAGGCGTTCGCCGTCGCCGGGGCGTCCGACCAGGTGATCGAGCGGACGACGGCGCTGCACAGCCAGTGGCTGGGCTGGGCGGGCGCCGCCGCGGGGCTGGTCGTCGCCTGCACCGCTCCGGTGCTGGGCACGTTCGCCGACGCGGCGGGCCGCCGCAGGCCGCTGCTCGCGGTCTGCTCGGCCGTGGTCGGGGCGTCGATCCTGGCCATGTGGTTCGTCCGGCCGGTGGAGGGTCGGCTGTCGCAGATGGTCGTCCTCGGGCTGGTGCTGGTCGCGGTGGGCACCGTGGCCTTCGAGATCGGTTCGGCGGCCTACAACGCGCTGCTGCTGACCATCACCACGCCCCGCACCTTCGGGCGGATCAGCGGTATCGGCTGGGGCGCCGGGTACGTCGGCGGGATCGTGCTGCTGGTCGGGCTGTTCGTGGCCTTCCTGTCCGGCGAGCCGCAGGTGGCGGACTTCCGGTGGGCCTTCGTCGTGTCCGGGGCCTGGTTCGTCGTGTTCGCCCTGCCGGTGCTGCTGCTCGTACCGGACCGCGGCGCCCCTGGGGAGAGACAGCCTGCGGTGGCCGGTCGCGTAGTGTCCCGGGTGGCCGACGCCTACCGCACGGTGGTGCGGGACCTGGTGCGGCTGTGGCGCACCGACCGGGCGACGTGCAAGTTCCTGGTGGCCAGCGCCGTGTTCCGCGACGGGCTGACCGGGGTGTTCGTCTACGGCGCGGTGCTCGCCAAGGGCTCGTTCGGGTTCACCACCCAGCAGGTCATGGTCTTCGCTATCGCGGCGAACCTCGTCGCCGGGGTGGCGACCGTCGCCGCGGGCTGGCTCGACGACCGGTTCGGGCCGCGCCGGGTGATCACCTGGGCGCTGGTGGTGCTCATCGGCGCCGGGACTGCCCTGTTCGTGCTGCGCGGTCTGGGCGCCCCGGCTTTCTGGGTGTGCGGCCTGCTGCTGTCGGTCTGCGTCGGTCCGGTCCAGGCGTCGTCGCGCGCCATGCTCGCCCGGCTGTCCGAGCGGGGCCACGAGACGCAGATGTTCGGGCTGTACGCGACGACCGGCAAGGCCGGGATGTGGATGGCCGCGGTGGCCTGGTCCGTGGCGATCGCCCTCGGCGGGGCGCAGTACTGGGGGATCCTGGGGATCGTGGCGGTGCTGCTCGTCGGCCTGGCGCTGTTCGTGCCGGTACGGTTCCCGCAGGGCCGAGGGGTCGAGGGCCGCTGGGACCTGACGCTGGCGGAGACGACAGGCTGAGCCGCCGATTTCCGCTCCCGTCCCTCAGCAGAGAGTGGGGGTAACGGGCTGGTGCGTGCCCCCGTTCCGGGGCTAGGGGGGCACGCACCAGGTCAGGCAGGCTGACGACGTCAAGTCCTGCGGTCTGGGTGCCGCAGGTCCGACACCTGCCCGACAGCTGACCGGGGTCTCAGAAGGCGCCGTTGCCTGCGCGGCCGTCGCCGTTGACGGCCAGCACGACCCCGGCCAGCCGCCACCAGACCAGCCTGCTGGTACCTGCGCGCGCAGGTACTGGCGCTGCTGGCCTTCCGGTCGGTTGCGTCTGTTATCCGGCGCCTGTCGCCCGTAGTGAGACGGCGTTGCTGCTCAGTTGCTGCTCATGTGCTAGGCGACGACAGACACGCTACCTCCGCGGCCCGCGCGGACCTGGGCTGCATGGCACGCCCCGCCCAGTCTGTGAGTGCGGCACATCTTTTTGTGCATGTCGAGGGGCGCAATGTGGACAACGAGGGGCGTAACTCTGCGTCCAGACAGACGGCTACAGCAGTCAGACGGCCGCGCTCCAGGCGGTCTCGCGCCAGCGGGACGGGCCGGTATCCCTGCCGTGCCTCACAGAGCAACGTGGCTGCCGTGGCGGGGCCACGTTGCATTCACCTCGGCGGTACCGGGGGTGGTCGAGGGCCGACGGTCGACATACCGGCTCGCCGGGCGGCCAGGCAGGGGCCTCGGGCCGGGTCGGCATGCGCCCGGACGGGGCCGATACGCGGCACCCGGGCAGGACGGACCCGTTCCGCGGACCGCTCCCTGTCCGGCCGGACACGGTTCGTCCGCCCCGCCGGGCCCGTGGCGCTCGCCGCCGACCGCCAGGCTCGGGCTGTGTCGCTCGCCCACGGTCTGGGCGCCGGTCTGGTCCACCCGCACGGTACGACGGACGTCCGGTCCGGTCGGCTCCGCGTCCACCTCGGCACGGTGCCGACCCCGAGGCGGGACGCCCCGTCGCACCCGGGACGTACCGACCTGGTCTGCCGGGGCGGGGCTGGCGTGCCGACCCCGGACCGCGCTGACCGCGGCCACAGGGGGCGGCCGGGCCTGCTCCGCGGCCCCCTGGGCGACGTACCGGCCCCGGGTGGCCCGTTCCACCCGGGACGGGTCGACCTGGTCTGCCGGGGCGAGGCTGGCGTGCCGCCCGCGGACCGGTCCGGTCGGCTCGGCCCGGGGTACCTCGCGGGTCGGGGTCGCGCTGGCGTGCCTGCTCCCGTTCCGTCCGGGACGGGACGGGTCGGTCTGGTCTGGTGGGGCGGGGCTGGCGTGCCGACCGCGGACCGGGACCTGGTCCGTCTGGACCGCGACGTGCCGCCCTGGGGCCACGGTGCCCGAGGCGCCGCGCGGCGCCGCCGGGACGACCCACCCGGACACCGCGTCCACCTGGGCCGGGCTGGCGTGCCGACCCCGAGCCGGGCTGACCTGCTCTACCTGGATCACGCTGGCCTCTTCTCCGTCTGGGCGGGGCCGCCCTCGTACGGGCTCGGCAGGCTCCCGGACGGGCCGGTGAACAGCACCCGGGTGGCGCGGTCGTGGTGCCGTCGCGGGCTGGACCGTCCCGCGTCCCCTCGGACGCAGCCGACCCTCACCGCCGAGGGCCACCACCACGCCCCGGCTCGTGTGACGTCGACGCTGCCGGCCCACGGTCTGGACGTCGGCCGGATCCACCGGCACGGCACCAGCGGCGTCCCGCTGCCCGGTCCGGTCCGCTCCACCTCCACCTGGGTCGTGACGCGGTGCCGACCGCGGGCGGGGGCGCTCGGTGCTGCCTCGTCCGTCGGGGCCGGGCTGGCGTGCCGACCACGGGTCGGGCTGACCGGGGACGTCGAGGCGTCGGTCGGTCCCGCGACGTGACGACCACGGGTGGGACGGGCCACCAGGGACGTCTCGGACGGGGCGGCGTGCCGACCCCGAGCCGGGACGATCGGCTCCTGGGACAGGCTGTCCGTCGGGGCTGGGGCGGCGTGCCGTCCGCGGGTCGGGCCGACCGGCTCCACCTGGGCTGGGCTGGCGTGCCGTCCGCGGGCTGGGGCGGCGTGCCGTCCGCGGGTCGGGCTGACCGGCTCCACCTGGGCTGGGCTGGCGTGCCGTCCGCGGGCTGGGCTGGCGTGCCGACCGCGGGCCTGTTCTGCCTGGGGCGCGCTGGGCTCGGCTGCACCGGCTGGGAGGACGTGCCGCCCCAGAGCCGGGACCACCGGTCCGACCGGGAGGTCCTCGGTCTGGACCGTCTGGGGGACGAGAGGCTGCGCCCGCGCCACCACCTGGACCGGGCCGGTGTCCGACCGTGCCCGGGACGCTGCCTGGTGGTCGGTGCGAGCCGGGCGGCGGGTGCGTCGCCGGGCCCGGTGCCGCGCCCCCACCAGGCCGCTGCCGGAGGCGAGCATCAGGCCCGCGCTCGTGAGCAGCGCGGCCTGCGCCGGAACCCCGGTGGAGGCCAGCACGGACGGCCGGATGCGGTACGCCGGGCCGCTCGGGGCCGGACCGTCGGGTGCGTCGACGTCGGGGCCGACATGGGCGGTCACCGGGATCTCGACCGGGTCGGCACCGAAGACGGTCGCGCCGTCGGGGGCCTTCGCAGTGGTGCTGACAGCGGCGACGACCTTGCCGTCGACGATGTCCTGCGCGGTGAGGGGGTAGTCGCCCGCGCAGACGCCCTCTTCGCCGGGTGCCAGCCTGTCCCAGGTGCACCCGACCAGCGCGATCCCGGGCATGGGGCTGGTGAGCACGACGTCGGTCAGCCCGACGTCACCGGTGTTCTGCACGACGAACCGGAGCTCCATCCGGTCGCCGGGCCTGGCACCGTCAGACAGCTCGCCGTCGTACTGGACGAGCGTGCTCAGCCCGGGGTCCGACAGCAGGGTGACGCTCTTGGTGCCGGGCGGGTCGCTGCGCAGCCTCCCCTCGGGCGTGGTGCCCTGGCCGGTGGCGTGGTCGACCACGGAACCGGAGTCGACGCCTGCCTGGGTCAGGGTGTGCCTGGCGGTAGCGGTCACTGCCTGGCCGGTCCGGGCGCCGTGGTCGACCCCGCCAGGAAGCGACGGATCGACGAGCGCCGCACCGGTCACGGTGACGTCGCCGGTGCTGGTCGCGGTCAGGCCGTACTCGGCCGTGCCGTCGGCCGTGGCGTTCTCGGTGGTGTCCACGTCCGCGGTCGTGGCTGGTTCGGACGGGGCGAGGGCGTCCAGCGTCTCGGACCGGGCTGGGCTCACCGTCACCAGCAGGCTCACCAGGCCCAGTGCGCCCACCGCCAGCGCTGCGACCAGCCGACGCGCTGTCGCGAGCCCGACGGGGCGCGCGGCGTCGGCCTGGGTACGGCTGGGCGGGGCGGCAGGCGCGGCGCCGAGACCTGCTGTGCTCCCCATGGAGGTCAACCCTTCTCTAGTGTCATGCACCGGAAACCCGGGCGACAGGGCCGCCGCCCGGACGCGTGCTCGCGGCGGCGTCCTTGGTCGCAGCGCTGCTGCGACCAGCGTCCTCCGCCTTGCGAGCCCACGCCCGGCCCGACGGGCTTATTCGCCGGATTCCGGCGCAGGACACCAGCGCGTCGCCCGAGCGGGGCTCAAACCATATTCCCGACGGTATGATTAGAAAAAAATGCTACAGAGGCCGTAGCGGCACGCCACAGCAGGCCCCGTCCGGAGCATCAAAAATCGCCACAGCTGTCCGGTCCGCCCCGGTCCGCTCCTTGTGCCGCCCCAGTTTGGTCACCTTTGTTCCGCGCGGACCGCACGTACTGACTAGCCCATATGGCTGGTCCCGCCCCCGGACGAGCTATCTCGCCCCCCGGGCCGGAATTTTCCCGAACCGACCGGGCTGCCAGACCAGACAATCCGGATAGCGCATCTTGGGAATTAATCCCCGACCAGTGCCCGTACTGCCTCCGTCAGCCCTCCGGCCGACCCGCTCCCACCCATTAGCTCGACGTCCGGCCCATCCTTTTCGCCGATATCGCGAAGATTCTCAGACGCCCGCGATCCAGGCGGTCTCGCGCGAACGGGACAGGGCCAGGCCGAGCAGCCGTCGCCGCTGGCGCTGGTCCCAGCGCAGACTGCCGACGGGTACGACGTCGCGGTGCCGGGCGTCGGGCACCAGGACGTGGTCGAACTCCACGCCCCGGGCGTCGCGGGACCGACCCAGGGCCACCGTCGGCACGTCGAGCGCGTCCAGGCCGCGCACCATCACCCCGGCCCGGACCAGCTCGGCGACCAGCTCGGGCTCGGGCTCGTCCTCGATGTGCAGCAGGGCGATCGACTCCGGTGGCACACCCTCGCCGATCAGCTCGACCACCCGTTCCACCAGCTTGTCCCGGCGCAGCCGGATCGCCTGCGAGCGCAGGTAGGCCGGGCCCTCGCCGTCGTCCAGCCGACCGGCCAGGCGCGGCCGGTCCGTCGTGCCCACGACGTCCCGCCCGGTATCGGCCTCCAGCAGCCGGACCAGGGACGTCCAGGCCGGACCGGTCAGCCGGAACTCGTGCGCCAGGTCCACCTGGCGCTGGGCGATGTCGATACCGGCCTCGCCCAGCGTGGCGCCCACCGGGAGCAGGCCGGGCAGCCCGTCGTCCACGACGGTCAGGGCGTCGGTCCCGGTGCCGACCGTCTCGCGCAGCATCGTCAGCTGGTCCAGGGTGAGGTCGTTGGCGTCGTCCACCACCACGGCCGTGAGCTCGGACGGTACCCCGGCGCGCAGCGCCGCCCGGGCCATCCGGATCAGGTCGTGCTCGTCGGGCAGGTTCCGTCGGCGCAGCTCGGCCAGATACGTCTCGTGCAGCACCCACACCTGGTGGCGCAGGCCCGAGGGCATCTCCTGGCGCAGCCGGGCGTAGTCGCCCTCGCTGGTCAGGCTGCGACCGCGGATCAGCGCCACCTCGTCGAGCAGCAGCCCGATGCTGCGGCCCTGCGCGGCACCCAGACCCGTCGAGCGCTGCGCGACGGACCAGGCCCGGGCCACCGACTCCGGTGCCGGGTCCACCTCCGTGCCGAACTCGGCGAGCACCGACCGGGCGATCCCCGCGGGCACGTCCACGACGATCCGCTCCAGCACGTCGGTGCTGGCGACGGACTGCAGGCGCCGCCGCATCGGCTCGACCTGGGCGGCCGCGGGCACGACGATCGCCACCAGTCCCGGCCTGGTCTGGGCCAGGTGCACCGCGCGGTACGCCACCGCGACCGACCGACCGGTGCCGAACGCCCCCCGGATCCGCACCGGCCCCGGGAAGCGTCCCCCCACCGCGGCGGCCTGCGCCGGGCTGAGGTTCCACGGGCCGGTGCGCACCGCCCGCGGCCGGGACGGGCGGTGCGTCCCCGGTCCGGCAGAACCGCCCGGCGCGACCGGTCCCCGCCGCGCGGCGTACGGGGGCGGCCCGGGCTCTTCCGGCGGTGCCGCCGGTGGTCTGGCCGCCTGCGCTCCCGACCGGTAGCGCGGCGGGCGTTCGGCCTGCTGAGCAGGACGTTCGGTGTGCTCGACCGGTCGGTGGTCGGTCGGTGGGCGTGGCCCGGCCACCACCGACCGGCGGTCGGAATGCGCTGCCTCGGGCTGGTCAGGCTGGTCGGGCTGGTCGGGCTCGGGTACCGCCTCGTCCCAGGCCACCCGGGGTCGCGCGCCGCGGGGCGGGGCCTCGGGCGGATCCCACTCGACGTGCGGGCGAGACCCGTCGGACGGTGGTGCCGGGTCGTCGTCCCAGGCGACCGGGAGCCGGTCCGGCGGGCGGGTCTGGTCGGGGCGTCGTCCGTGCGTCGGCCCGGGGGCCTCGTCCGCGACCGGAGCCTCGTCCGCTGCCGGGGCCTCGTCCTCGGGCATCTGCGGGAACGCCGTGACCGGGTCGTCGGCACCGGAGAAGAACGCCCGGCGGGCGTCGGCCAGCGACGGGCTCGCCGGAGGCCGGTCCGGGGGTCGGATCCGGGTCAGCTCGACGGCCTCGTCCAGGGCCTGGTAGACCGCGCCCGGCCGGTCGGGCGCGTCGGCGACCGGTTCGGGGGTGGTCTCGTCGGTCAGGTCCTCGCCCGGCCGGTCCAGGCCGTCCTCGTCGACCCTGTCCGGTTCGACGACGGTCGCGACGAGGTCGTCTGCGACCGGAGCGGGGTCGTCCGGCTCGGCGGTGGCCAGCGCGCCGATCCGCTCCGGATCGATCGCCTCGGGGTCGATCAGGTGGGCGTCGATCAGGTCCGCGAGCATCTCGGGGTCGATCATGCCGGTGGCGACCAGCTCCGCGACCAGCTCGGGATCGATCGGTTCAGGGTCCACCGGTCCCAGGTCGACCAGCTCGGCCTCTGTCAGCCCGGCCTCTGTCGACACCAGGTCGACGGGTCCTGGCTCGTCCAGCGACTCGGGCCAGTCCGGCTCGGGCCAGGCGTCGTCGGGCTCGCCCGGGCCGGGATCGACCAGGCGGGGCAGCCCCCGGTCTGGGGCGGTATACGGTCGGCTCGTCGGGTAGTCCACCACCCGCGTCCGGCCCATCTCGGACTCGTCCTCGTCCACCTCGGGCACCGTGGAGGCCGACTCCACCACGCGGGTGCGCTCCAGGTCGGACTCGTCCGTGTCGAGCTCGAGCGCGTCCGGCTCCGGGTCGAGGGCCACCAGCTGGGCCAGCTCGGGCTCAGGTTCCGGGATCCACAGCCCAGGTGGTGGCGCGATCGGCCAGATCGGGTCGACGGACGTCTGGTGCTGGGACGGCGGGTCCAGCAGCGCTGGCGGCAGACCCATCTCCTCGGGCGTCGGCAGCGGCGGCGGTGGTTCGTCGTGGGGCTCTGGGACCGAGGCCAGGAGCTCGGGTGCGCCAGCCCGCCCCGGCCCGGCCGGTTCGCGGGTGGTGGGCCTGACCTGATCCGGTGCGGGGACCGACAGCCTGTCGGTCTCGGGTGCCGCCGACGCCGGGGTGAGCTCTGGCACGGGTTCGGTCGACGGGGCGGGTTCGGACGGCACCCGTCGGTCCGCCGCGGTCCGCCGCGGTGCCGGGCGGGAGCTGGGCAGGCGGTTGAACGGCGACGCCGCCGGGCGTTCCACCACCAGCTCGGGCGCGGGGTCCGGGTCGACGGCCACCTGCGGCGGGGCCTGCGG
The DNA here is from genome assembly GCA_009777345.1 of Micrococcales bacterium. GTDB lineage: Bacteria > Actinomycetota > Actinomycetes > Actinomycetales > Cellulomonadaceae > Cellulomonas. The sequence continues at coordinate 30,180 of WRMB01000041.1, forward strand.
CTGGTCGGGGGGCGCCTGGCCCAGCACCTTGGCGGTGCGCCGGGCCAGCACGTCGAGCTGGGTCGGCGTGAGCCGTCGTCCGGGGCTCAGGATGATCTGCCGCACCAGCCGCTGGCCGACGATGACCACGCCCTCCAGGCGCAGCGCGGGCACCTCTTCGGGTACGACCACCAGCGCGTGGGCCTCGTCGGGGGTCAGGCCGAGGTCGCGCGCCACCCGCACCCGCACCTGGTCCAGGTGCTGCACGTCCAGGGTGACGTCGGCGTCGGCGGTGATGACGCGGCCCCGGGCGACGGCGATGTCCTGCCACGGCCGGTGCTCGACGATCCACAGCCCGGACGGTGCGGCGACCAGCTCGTCGAGGGGTCGGGTCAGGCCCGGCCAGGCCACCTGGTGCAGCACGCGGACGTCGTCGCTGGGTTCGACGAATCCCGGTCGGGTGGCAGCCAGAGGACGCGCACGGTCCGACCCGGAGCGTGCGCGACCTGAACCGTCCACCTCGGACGTCCCCACGTCGACTCCAATCGGCAACCGCACACCTGAGGTGAGGAGGCCCTGGCCGACCTTACTTTGCATCACGGCCCCGCGCGCCAGAACCCCGGGTGAAGAAACAGAGCATCAGCACACCTGACCGTAGCAGGCGGCGGACGTGCTCGTTCGTCCGGCCGGACCGGCCGTCGGTGCCGAACATCGCCTGATCGGGCGGTCACGGGCTATCCGAACTAGGGTCGCCTTATGACAGATGTAACCCTGCCCGACGATCTCACCGACCAGGTCGCCTCCGTCACCTCCCAGGAGCTCTCGGCCTTCGTCGAGGCCGCCGTCCGCCAGGTGCTGGTCAGCCGCCGGACCCGGAACCTGGAACGGGCCCGCATCGCCCCGGTCGGCGGCGCCGGCGTCCTGCCGGACGTCGACCTGACCCGCTGGGCCGACACGATGGACCTGCAGCCGACCGGGCTCGGAGCCTGACCGCCCTGCCCCACCGTCTCAGCCCTGATCCACCGATTTGCGCCGTCACGAGCGCCGTCAGACGGGTGTGCTGGCAAGGCGGAGCAGCGAAGGCGGGCTGGAGGCCCGTTGAGCAGCGACAACGCAGCCAGCGCGCCCGGCTGGTGGCGCGTAGTAGGTGGAAATCGGTGGATCA
>WRMB01000042.1 GCA_009777345.1 Micrococcales bacterium
GGGCCCAGACGGGTGCGATGGCAAGGCGGAGCAGCGACGGCAGGCTGGATGCCTGTCTAGCAGCGACAACGCAGCCAGCGTGCCCGTCTGGTGGCGCGTAGTAGGTGGAAATCGGTGGATCAGGGCTGAGGGTACGGGTCACCGTTCCCAGGGCAGCTTCGTCGCCGGGGGGCGGGGGGTGTGCCGTGGTGGCGCTGTCGGGAACGGGCCCGGGGTGGGGGCCTGGGTGTGGGGGGCCTGGGTGTGGGGGACCTGGGTGTACGGGGCCCGCGTGGTCGGGCCGGTCCGGGGCGAGCGGGTCGGTCGGACGAGCGGGTCGCTCGGGAGGGGTGACGGAGCGCCGGACGTCGTCGCGGTCGAGGGCGTGGTCGCCGGGAGCTGCGGGCCGCGGTCGGCCGTCTGCCACCGGGCCACGGCCACGGCCGCGACGACGCCGACGAGGACCACGACGACGGCCGCGACAGCGATGACGACGGCCAGGTTCCGGCGCCGCGGCCCGGGCGGCCCGGCCGGTGCTGCCACGAAACCGCGCAGGTCGCCGCCGGGGGCGTAGGCCGCTGGCGGTGCCGCAGGGGCCGGGGTGAAGACCGCGGTGGCGGCCACCGGCGCCATCACCTCCGTCGCGGGCGCGTCGGAGTCGGGTGTTCCGGCAGCGGGCTGGTCGGCGGTGGGTGGCGGGGCGGCGGACTGGTCACGGTCGTCGGGCTGGTTCACGTGGCTCCTCTTCGTACGATCCTGCCGTGCCTGTTTGATGCGCCGCAGACCGGACTTGTTCCCACGGTCTGTCCCGCCGACGAGGATGCTGGTCCCACGACCGGCCAGAACCGGCGGCCGGAGCAGGGCCCACCGGGTGATCGGAGCGTGTCCTGGTCTGTCGTCCGCCCAGGTGACGTGGCAGGATCGTCGTCGTGACCGAGCAGCCGTCCGAAGCCCTGGTGCGCCTGGCGCACGAGTACGCGATATCGACCGAGCACTGGAGCCATGCCGGCGATCTGGTGCACGTCTCGGCCGAGACGCTGGTCGGGGTGCTGTCGGCCCTGGGGGTGGACGCCTCGACGCCCGAACGGGTCGACGTGGAGCTGGCCCACCGCGCCGACGACCCGTGGCGGCGCACCCTGCCGCCGGTGGTGGTGCTCACCACCGGCAAGACCGTCCGGCTGCCGGTGCACGTGGCCCACGGCGACCCGGTGATCTGCTGGGTCGACCTGGACGAGGACGCCGGGGGCGGACGGGTCGACCTGACCCAGGCCGATATCGCCACCGACCCCAGGCAGGTGGACGGGCGGCTCGTCGGCCGGGCCTCGTTCGACCTCCCGGCCGACCTGCCGCTGGGCTGGCACGAGATCCGCGCCCAGGGTCCCAGCGCCCAGGCCCGGTCCACGCTCGTCGTCGTGCCGCACCACCTGGAGCTGCCCGACCTGCTGGCCGACACCCGGGGCTGGGGCATGATGGCCCAGCTGTACTCGGTGCGCTCGGAACGGTCCTGGGGCGTGGGGGACTTCGCCGACCTGGCCGAGCTCGCGGACGTCACCGGTCGGCTGGGCGCGGACTTCGTGCTGGTCAACCCGGTGCACGCCGCCGAACCGGTGCCGCCCATGACGCCCAGCCCGTACCTGCCGGTCACCCGCCGCTTCGTCAACCCGATGTACATCCGGGTGGAGGACGTGCGGGAGACGGCCTACCTGTCGTCGGCGGACCTGGCCCTGGTGGAGTGGGCCGGGGAACCGGCCCGGGCGCTGAACGGCGGCACCGGGCCGATCGACCGGGACGCCGCCTGGGCCGCCAGACGCTCGGCCCTGGAGGTGGTGTTCGCGGTGCCGCGGTCCCCGGCCCGGCAGGCCGCGTTCGACCGGTACGTCGCCGAGGAGGGCCCGGGCCTGACGACGTTCGCCCTGTGGTGCGCGCTGGCCGAGCACTTCGCGGAGTCTGGTGGGTCGCATCCTGGGTCCGGCTGGCCCGACGAGGTCCGCGACCCGTCCAGCCCTGCCGTGGCCGCCCTGCGCGACGCCCTGGCCGACCGGGTCACCTTCTACACCTGGCTGCAGTGGGTGGCCGACGACCAGCTCGCCGCCGCCCAGAAGACGGCCCTGGACGCGGGGATGGCGCTGGGCATCATGCACGACCTGGCCGTCGGGGTGCACCGGGACGGGGCTGACGCCTGGGCCCTGGGCCCGGTGCTGGCCCGGGGCGCCAGCGTCGGCGCGCCCCCGGACATGTACAACCAGCAGGGCCAGGACTGGTCGCAGCCCCCGTGGCACCCGGACGAGCTGGCCCGCGCCGCCTACCGCCCGTACCGGGACATGCTGCGCACCGTGCTGCGGCACGCCGGGGCCGTGCGCATCGACCACGTGCTGGGGCTGTTCCGGCTGTGGTGGATCCCGTCCGGGCACAGTGCCGCCGACGGCGCCTACGTGCGCTACGACCACGACGCGATGATCGGCATCCTCATGCTGGAGGCCGCGCGGGCCGGGGTCGTCGTCATCGGCGAAGACCTCGGCACGGTCGAGCCCTGGGTGCGCGACTACCTGGCCGGGCGCGGCATCCTCGGCACCGCGGTGCTGTGGTTCGAGCACGAGGACGACAAGCCGCGCCCCCCGGAGCACTGGCGGCGCATGCAGCTGGCGACGGTGACCACCCACGACCTGCCGCCCACCGCGGGCTACCTCGCCGGAGAGCACGTGACCCTGCGCGAGCGCCTGGGCCTGCTGGCCGAACCCGTCAAGACGGTACGGGCCCGGGCCGCTAACGAGCGCGAGGCCATGATCACGGCCCTGCGCGAACGTGGCCTGGTCGACGACGACGCCTCGGAACGCACCATCGTCGAGGCCATGCACCGCTACGTGCTGGCCACCCCGGCGGTGCTGGTCGGCGTCGCCCTGGCCGACGCGGTAGGGGAGCGTCGGGCCCAGAACCAGCCCGGCACGGACACCGAGTACCCCAACTGGAAGGTCCCCCTGGCCGACCCTGCAGGCAACCTGGTCCCGATCGAGGACCTCGTCCACAACCCCCGGCTGCTCTCCCTGGTCCGGGTGATGAACGGCGGCTGAGTCCGACGTGCGACGATTGCCTGGCGAACACCCGTTAGTTCCGAGGGAAGGCACCTGAATGTCCTCCCAGACCCCCCGCCAGACGGCCCCCTCCCACTTGTGAGCCGATAAGGATGCCCCGGCTCGAGGGCTCCACGCCGTTCCACCGTTTCGAAACGGTGGAACGGCGTGGAGCCCACGAACCGGGACTCTCTTATCGGCCAACCATCGACAGGGGGCGAGGTAGGAGGGAAGGAGAGACCTCTCCGGGTGGGTGGTCGGTGGGATGCCCTGAGAAAGCGGACGAGAGGGTGAGCGATGCGGACGAGCCGGTGGCAGGGGACGGTACTCGTGGGTCGCCAAGGACGGTGGGTTCCTACTGTCCTCATGCCCCTGGTCGCTGTGCGACCGGGGCAGGACTGTAGGAACCCCCACCGTCCTCCCTGCCGTCTCACCGTGCTCTGCTGCAGGGGTCGTCAACCCAGGTCGCCTTCAGCCTGGATTCTGCAACAGGCTCTTAAAACCCCGTACCAGCGACCAGAACCCCGTACCGGCGGGGTGCCCAGGCCGTCGGGAGTCAGCCGCGTAGGTCGACCGCCTGGGCGGTGGTGGCGCGGCGGGCGGCGTCGCGGCCTTCGGCGACGATGCGGCGCAGGGCCGGGGGGGCGTCGGGGTGGTCGGCCAGCCAGGTGTCGGTGGCGGCGAGCACGTCGACCTGGGGGCTGCCGACCAGGCCCAGGGGGAACAGGCCCTCGACGATGGCCTGGGCGGGTTCGGAGCTGCGGGTCGCCCAGACGTCTTCGAGCGCGTCGAAGTAGCGCCGGACGTAGGGGAGCAGCAGCTCGGTGTCCCAGGTGCGGGTGAAGCCCTCGATGGTGGCGGCCTGCTGGGCGTTGGTCAGGGAGCTCTGGTCGACGACGGAGCACCAGGCCCGGGACTTGGCGCTGGCCGTCGGGACCGCGGCGCGGGCCAGGGCGGCGGCGCGCACACCGGTCGCGGACGGGTCGCGGTGCTGCTCGTCGGCGATATCGGCCTCGTCGGCCCGTCCTGTGGTGACCAGGGCGGCGAGCACCTCCCAGCGCAGGTCGGCGTCCAGGATGATACCGGGCACGCCCTCGTCGCCGACCAGCAGCGCGGTCAGCCAGTCCAGCACGTTGGCCCGGCGGGCGTGACGACAGATCGCGCGCAGGCACTGGTGGCGCACGTCCGGGTCGATCTGGGTGTCGTCCACCAGCTCCAGCAGCCGGGCGACCAGCGTCCCCGCGGCGGACGGGCGGCGTTCGGGCGGCACCCACTGGGTGAGCGCGGTGGTGACCTGCCGGAACATCAGCAGCACCTGGCTGGAGTCGCGTTCGTGGGCCACCTGGTCGGCCACCGACGAGACGAACGTCGTCGGCGGCACCTCGCCGTCACGGGTGGTGTCCCACCACACGCTCCAGACCAGGGCCCGGGCCAGCGGGTCGTCGAAGGTGTGCCGGTAGGTCATCGCGGCGCGCATCGACGCCAGGTCCAGCCGCACCTTGGTGTAGGCCAGGTCGTCGTCGTTGAGCAGGAGCACCGTAGGACGGGGTCGTCCGGCCGCCTCGGGCACCAGGGTGCGCGGTCCCACCACGTCCAGCTCGGTGCGCCAGGTGCGGCGCAGCGCACCGTCGACCAGGTCGTAGCCGGCCACAGCCAGGCGGTGCGGCGGCAGGCTGGTATCGGAGCCGGTGCCGTCGGGCCGCGAATGTATCAGCGCCAGCTGTTCGACAGACCGTCCCGAGGCCACCAGCTCCGGTGCCAGGCAGCCCACCCCGGACTGCTGCAGCCACAGCCGTGACCAGGCCGACAGGTCCCGGCCGGAGGTGCGCTCCAGCTCGGCCAGCAGATCGGCCAGGGTCGTGGAGCCCCAGGCGTAGCGGGCGAAGTAGGCGCGCACCCCGGCGAAGAACTCGTCCTCGCCCACCCAGGCGACGAGCTGGCGCAGCACGCTGGCGCCCTTGGCGTAGGTGATCCCGTCGAAGTTGACCTCGACGTCCTCCAGGTCACGCATATCGGCCACGACGGGGTGGGTCGTGGGCAGCTGGTCCTGCCGGTAGGCCCAGGACTTCTCCCGGCCGGTGAACGTCGCCCAGGCGCCGGTCCAGCGGGTGGTGCGCACCGCCGCCAGGTGAGAGACGTACTCGGCGAACGACTCGTTGAGCCACAGGTCGTCCCACCAGCGCATGGTCACCAGGTCGCCGAACCACATGTGCGCCAGCTCGTGCAGCACCGTGATGGCGCGGCGCTCGCGCACCGCGTCAGGTACGACCGAGCGGAACACGTACGACTCGGACAGGGTCACCGCCCCGGCGTTCTCCATCGCCCCGGCGTTGAACTCCGGCACGAAGACCTGGTCGTACTTGCTGAACGGGAAGTCGTGGTCGAACATCTCCTCGTAGAGCTCCAGCCCGGCCCGGGTGGTCGCGACGATCTCGTCGGCGTCCAGGTGCTGCGCCAGCGACGCCCGGCAGTACACCCCGAGCTCCAGCTGGCGCCCGTCCCGGGTCGTGATCTGGGCCGTGGTGCCCTGGTAGGTCCCGGCGACGATCGCGGTGACGTAGGTGGGCAGCGGCGGGGTGGGGGCGAACTTCCAGGTCGTGACTTCACCGGTGCGGGTCGGCGGGACCAGCGGTCGTTCGTTGGACACCACCAGCCAGTCGGCCGGGGCAGTCACGGTGAACGCGAACCGGGCCTTGAGGTCAGGCTGGTCGAAGCAGGCGAACACCCGGCAGGCGTCGGCGATCTCGAACTGCGAGTACAGGTACGTCTCGTCGTCCACCGGGTCGACGAAGCGGTGCAGGCCCTCCCCGGTGCGCGAGTACTCGCACTCGGCCACGACGGTGACGACGTTGTCCGCGGCCAGCGGGCCCAGCGCGACCTGGCCGTCGGTGACTACGTCGGCCACGTCCAGCACGTCCCCGTTGAGCTCGACCCCGCGCACCCGCCAGGCCACCAGGTCGAGGTGCGTGGTCTCACCGGGCTGGGCGGCGGTGAACGTGATCCGGCTGGTCGACACGAACGTCCGGCCGTCGTGGACCAGGTCCAGCGTGACCTCGTAGGACTGGACCTGGAGCAGGCTAGAGCGTCGCGTGGCCTGTTCACGCGTGAGATTGCGTCCTGGCACGGGCTGCCGTTCCTCTCCGACAAGGAGCGTCCGACCGCGGTCGGTAGATCCGTAGAGCCGCAGTTGCCTCCTGATCATCACATGGTTGGGCGCCCAGATCGGCCAGACGGGACCGGCTCACCCCGAAGAGTGTCCTGGTGCGCCGGACCGGGGCGGTGTCCGGGACGAAGGCCCTGCCTCACCGCCTGGTGGCGTGCAGGGGGTGGAAATCGGCGGGTCCGGGCCCAGGTGTCTTCCACCGGGTCCTCTCGCACGGTCGTGGCACCGGACCGGCGAGATAGGGTGGATCGGCCCGCTGGGCGTGGCGGGGTCGACGGGGCACGGCTGGATCAGCGGGGTCGGATAGTGCGAGACTGCGCACTCAAGGAGGTGGGATCTGGTGGCCGGGACCCAGGGCCGACGGTGGGCCGTCGTGCTGATGGTGGTGGACGTGGCGCTCCTCGTCGTCTTCGCGGTGCTGGCGGTGGGCCACTTCCGGGGCACCCCCGACGACCCGCAGTCCCCGCCGCAGACTGTCGCGGCGGACGACGCGGTGGACTTCCGCATGCCGTCCCGCCGGGTCGCCTGCCACATGGACGCCGCGGGCGTGGTCTGCGGGATGAACGACGTGAAGATCTGGCCGCGGGTCTCGGGATGCCTGGGGGACCGCGTCGTGGTGCTGGACGAGGCGGGGGCGCGGGCGGTGTGCGCCACGGAGGTGGACGTCCCGCGGCCCGACGGTGCCGGGCGGACCAGCTTTGGCGGCGCGTACTTCCCCAGCAGCGTCCTGTCGAGCGACCACGAGCTGGACTACGGGCAGGGCCGGACCGTCGGCGGCTACACCTGCGAGTCGCGCCGGACAGGCGTCCTGTGCCGCAACGCCGACGGCCAGTGGTTCAACCTGCGCCAGTCGGACGGGTTCACCCAGGGAGGGCGCACCGACAAGCCGCCCGTGTGACCGGCCCCGTCGCGGACGGCAGCCGCCGGATCACCAGATCCGCACCCGCTCCTCGGGGGCCAGCCACAGCCCGTCGCCGGGCACCAGGCCGAACGCGTCGGCGAACTCGTCGATATTGCACACCACGCCGTTGCACCGGAACTCCTCGGGGGAGTGCGGGTCGGTGGCCAGGCGCCGGATGACCTCCTCGTCGCGGCCCTTGGACCGCCAGGCCTGCGCCCAGGAGCAGAACACCCGCTGGGCGGCGGTCAGACCGTCCACCACGGGACCGTCGGCCACCGTGGTGCCCAGGGCGATCTCGTAGGCCCGCAGGGCGATGGTCAGCCCGCCCAGGTCGCCGATGTTCTCGCCGATGGTCAGCGCGCCGTTGACATAGTGCGCCCCGTCGAGCTGGCGGGGGGTCATCTGGGCGTACTGGGCGATGAGCGCCGAGGTGCGGCGCTCGAACTCGGCCCGGTCGTCCGCGGTCCACCAGTCGACCAGGGCACCGGTGCTGTCGTACTTGCTGCCCTGGTCGTCGAAGCCGTGGCCGATCTCGTGGCCGATGACCGCGCCGATCCCGCCGTAGTTCGCGGCGTCGTCGCGGTCGGCGTCGAAGAACGGCGGCTGCAGGATGGCCGCGGGGAAGACGATCTCGTTCAGGCCCGGGTTGTAGTAGGCGTTGACGGTCTGCGGGGTCATGAACCACTCGTCGCGGTCCACCGGGCGGCCGATCTTGGCCAGCTCGTAGTCCTGGGCCCAGACGTTGGCCCGGCGCACGTTGCCGACCAGGTCGCCCGGGTCCGCCACCAGCGCCGAGTAGTCCTTCCAGCGCACCGGGTAGCCGATCTTCGGGGTGAACGTCCCGAGCTTGTCCAGGGCCTTGGCCTTGGTCGCCTCGCCCAGCCAGGTCAGCGCGGTGATGGACTGCCGGTAGGCCTCGACGAGGTTGGCGACCAGGACGTCCATCGCGGCCTTGTGGTCCGGCGGGAAGTGCCGCTCGACGTAGATCCGGCCGACGGCCTCACCCATCGCACCCTCGACCAGGGACACCCCGCGCTTCCAGCGGGCCCGGACCTCCTGGGCGCCGGTCAGGGTGCGGCCGTAGAAGTCGAAGCTGGCCTCGACCATCTCCTCGTGCAGGTAGGCGGCCCGGGACGACACCGTGTGGAAGCGCATCCAGTCCTGCCAGTCGGCGGTCGGCAGCGTGTCCCACAGCTGCGCGAAACCCTCCGCGTAGCTGGGCTCGCGGACCACGATCCGGTCCAGCGCCCCCTCCGGTGCGCCCAGGGCCGTCACCCAGGCCCGCCAGTCGAACTGGGGGGCGCGCTGGCACAGCTCGGCCAGGGTCACCGGGTTGTAGGTCAGGTCGGCGTCGCGGTCCTTGACGACGTCCCAGTGGTGGGCGGCCAGCGCCTGCTCCAGGGCCACGATCCTCGTCGCCTTCTCCGCCGCCTGCGCGTCGTCGGAGGCCAGCTGGGCCAGGCGCAGCATCCGGGCGACGTGCGGGGTGTACGCGTCGCGGAACGGGGCGTACTGCTCCTCGCGGTAGTACGACTCGTCGGGCAGGCCCAGCCCGGACTGGACCAGGTACACCACGTACTGCTCCGGGTGGCGGGCGTCGTTGTCGACGAAGAACTCCACCGCGGCCACGCAGCCGGTGCGCTGCAGCCCGCCCAGCGCCGTGACCAGGCCGGCCTGGTCCGTGGCGGCGTCGATGACGGCCAGGTCAGCGGCCAGCGGCTCGAGCCGGGCCGCCTCGACGGCCTGGGTGTCCATGAAGCTGGCGTACAGCGCGCCGACCTTGGCGGTCTCCGAGCCCGGGGCAGCCCGCCCGGCCGCCACCTGGTCGTGGGCGTCGTCGACGATCGCCCGCACCTGCTCTTCGGCCTGGTCGCGCAGGGTGCGCAGGGCGCCGTCGAAGGCACGGTCCGGCGGGATGACGTGGTCGGCGATCCAGCGACCGTTGACGTGCCGGTACAGGTCGTCCTGGGGACGCACGTCGGTGTCGAGGTGGGTGAGGTCGAGTCCGCTGGGAGCCATGGTGCCTACCTTAAGGAGGGTCAGCGACTTTTTGTGCATTCGCCCCCCACCGTAGTTCTCGCGACGGTCGGGCGCGGGGCTGTCCGCGGGTCGGGCACAATGGGCGTCGTGCGCATCCACATCGCCGCGGACCACGCCGGTTTCGAGCTCAAGGCCGCTCTGGCGGCCCGGCTGGGGGCCGACGGGCACCAGGTCGTGGACCACGGCGCGGCCGGGTACGACCCGGCCGACGACTACCCGTCGTTCTGCGTCGCGGCGGGCCGGGCGGTCGTCGCCGACCCCGGTTCGCTGGGTGTGGTCGTCGGCGGGTCCGGCAACGGCGAGCAGATGGCCGCGAACAAGGTGCCCGGGGTGCGCGCGGCGCTGGTCTGGAACCAGGCGACCGCCGAGCTGGCCCGGGAGCACAACGACGCGAACGTCGTCGCGGTCGGCGCCCGGCAGCACACCGTGGACGAGGCGCTCGACCTGGTGCTCCGGTTCGTCGCGACGCCGTTCTCCGGCGACCCGCGCCACCAGCGCCGGATCGACCAGGTCGCCGCCTACGAGGCGCGCGGGTGAGGACGTGTCTCCCCCCGCGGGGAGACACGCTCGGTACCGCCAGGTCAGACGTCGCCGTCGGGGACGTTCTTGGTCTCGGTGCGCTGGGCGCCCGGGCTGGGGTCCTGGCCGTGCGCTTTCAGGACGAGCGAGGAGATGGTGCGGTGGAACGACTCGATGTGCGGGATGTCGACCAGCCGTAGCCCCTTCTGCTCGCTGGCGTCGTGGACGATCAGCGTGCCGCACCCGAGGATCCGGTCGTTGAGGTCTTTCTCGAAGGCCACGTCGTTGATCCGGCTCAGCGGGATCACCCGGCCAGAACGTTTGATCACCCCGCGCTGCTCGATGAGCCGCACGTTGGTGAGCGTGTAGGTCCAGAAGAACCACTGGAGCAGCGGCTTGGCCAGCACGATCGCCACCGCGACCAGCGTGACCCCGGCGATGACGAGCCGGGGGGTGGCCGTGCTCGCCAGCGTCGCGCCGACCAGCACGCCGACCGCCACGAAGAGCAGGCTGATCGCCAGCCGACCGAAGAGGATCTTGATATGGGTCCGGACCGAGACGATGGCGTGCTCGCCGTCGAGCAGCAGCTGAGGACTGGGATGAAGATGGGTGTGGGGAGGCTGAGACTTGGCCATGGTCCTGATTCTGCCACCTGCGGGTGCCCCACGGGTACGGTCGAGGCGTCCGCCCTGCCCTACCTGACGGTGCCTCGTCCGACCGGCGGGCCGATGCCTTCGAGCAGGGCGTCCAGCTGGTCGACACCCGCCCACCCGTTGACCGTGACGCCGCCGTCGGCGCTGATGCGCATCTCCAGGCGGTCGGGGGTGGCGGCGAGCCGGAGACCGGCGTACCTGTCGGTGAGGAAGTGCAGCTCCTGGTTGCGGGAGCCGACCCAGGGCCGTACGTGGTCTGGCTGGTCCGCGCGATAGGCGCCGTCGACCAAGAGGTCCGTCACGCTCAGCAGCGCCGCGGCGCCGGGCGGGGCCGCCGGACTCTCCAGCCATGCCCTCTCGTGACCGGTGAACGTCATGACCGACAGGTTCGCCTCACGTACCTGGGCGCCGAGCTGTGCGAAGGCTTTTGCCTGGTCGAACGGTTCGCCGCCGAGCAGGGTGATGCCTTCGACCGCCCCCGCGTCGGCCTCTGCGAGCACCAGAGCCACCAGATCGTCCACCAGCCGGTCCGTTCCGCCGCTGGTGCCCCACAGGTGCGGGTTGAAGCATCCGGGGCAGCGGACCGAACAGCCTTGGGCCCAGATCGCGAATCGCGTCCCAGGACCCTCGGCCCTGGTACGGGGGACGATGGTGCCGACCCGCGCGACGGCCGGCCGACCGGTATCAGTAGTCAAGGACCCGCCCTGGTGGAGGCCAGCTCGGCGACTCGGGCTGCAGCGCTGCGGGTCGGTCCTGACCGGCCAGCGGTGCCACGGTCAGCCTCCCACGGACCTTCACCAGCTCGTGCGGCTGGAGCCCGGCCGCTGCGACGAGATCGTCGATGCTGGACAGACGACCGTACTGGTTGCGGGCCGTGACGATCCGGGCGGCGAGCGCCACGTCACCGTCGAGTGCGGCGGCCAGCTCCGCGACGGAGGCGGTGTCGGCGTCGACCAGGTCGCGGGTGTTCTCGACCGCGCCCGGCAGAGGTGATTCCGCCGAACCCCACACCGGGACCGGGTCGAGCCGGGCCGGCTCGACCCTCGCCGCCGTCGGGACCGGAGAGGACCCGACCGGCGGAGGCGCCAGAGAGGGCGGACCAGCGTTGTCGAGAGGCTGGTTGTACCAGGCGTCAGCCGCCGTCCGCCTGGCCCGCCACCGCAGGTAGTCGCGGTTGAGGACGAAGGCGTAGACGATCATCCCGAGGTAGCAGACCCACCAGGTGAGGCTCACCAGGGCAGGTTCCTCGTCGGGATACAGCTCCATGAGGGCGATGCAGGCCGTCGACGCCAGGCCAGCCACGACCAGTGCGATCCAGAACTTTCGTGTCCGCACCCGTAGGGCGGTGTACAGGAACCCGATGCCGGACAAGAAACCGCACCCCAGTATCGGGGCCAGGAGCCAGGCGCTGTGCCGCAGCCGCCACCACCGACTGGCGAGCCGGGCTGCTGGGTCGGGTCTGCTGTGCTGGTCAGTGTCGAAGGACATCGTCGGCCTGTTCGTCGAGGTCAGCCTGGGCCCGGGTGTAGTCGGCCGTGAACTGGCTGGCGATGGTCTGGGCGTCGAGGAGGTTCTCGAGCAGCAGGACGCTGTCGAGACAGGTCGGCCCGGTCACCCCCTTGGTCTCTGCGGCGACGGTGCCGTCGGCGGACACCCGGAGGATCAGCTGCTCGCCCATCTCAGGCCTCCACCAGGTCGAGGACGAGTGTGACGCTGTCGTCGGCCTCGACCGTCTCGGAGGCGATCGAGAGCCCGGCCGCCGGAGCCTGCTGGCGCAGCCGGGAGAGCACGCTCTGCTGCACCCGTCGCCCGTACGCAGCGTCCACAGCCCCGACGATCTGCGAGGCCCGGTCGACCTCGCCCGTGAAGTCGACCACCCAGATGCCCTGGTCGTCGCGGTGGAACTCGGCCCGAGTCTGGTGCCAGTCGGCAACGATCCCGTCAGCGGACCGCACGACGCGGGCCTGGGTGTCACGGAGGGCGTCGGCCAGCAGGTCCTCGTTCTTCATCCGGGTCTGGACCTGGACCTGGGTGCCCTCGCCCTGGCGTCGCGCGGCGACCGCACCGACCCCAGCCAGGGCCAGCGGAACCAGGATCAACGAGATGCTCATGATAAGTCGTCCGACCTTTCGTCGTAGGAGAGGGTTTCTGAGAAGAACTGGTCGGGGTCGAGCAGAGCCGCGACGGAGATCGCGCTCGCCTCGTGGCCCGACTGGTCCTCGGCTGCGGTGGCGGCGACCGCGCGGGTCGACGCCCAGGTCCGGACTGCCGTGACCTGCTCGGCCTGCATGGTGCTCAGCGGCATCATGGTTCTGACGGCACGGGTCACGTCGTCCTCGGTGAGGGACCGTCGCTCGGCGTAGGCGTCGAAGAGTGCCGCAACCACGGCCTGCTCGATCTCGGCGCCGGAGTACCCTCCGCTGATTCTGACGAGTCGGTCGAGCAGGCGCTCGTCGAGCTTCATCGTGCTGCTACCCAGGCGTCTGGACAGGTGCAGGGCCCAGATGTCGTGCCGTTCCTGGTCGGTGGGCAGGTCGACGAAAAAGATCTCGTCGAACCGTCCTTTGCGGAGAAACTCTGGCGGGAGCCGGTCGACGTTGTTCGCGGTCGCGGCGACGAACACCGGGGCCGTCTTCTCCTGCATCCAGGTGAGGAACGAGCCGAACACCCGGCTCGACGTGCCCGAGTCGCCTCCGCCCGTAGCCCCAGAAAACCCCTTCTCGACCTCGTCGAGCCACAGGACGCACGGCGCGATGGCCTCGGCGGTGCGCAGGGCCGAGCGCATGTTCTGCTCGCTCGACCCGACCAGCCCGGCAAACACCTTGCCGATATCGAGCCGCAGCAGAGGTAGTTCCCATGTCGCGGCGACGGCCTTTGCCATCAGCGACTTGCCGCAGCCGGGTACGCCCGTCATGAGAATACCCTTCGGGGCAGGCAGCCCGTACGCGGTGGCCTCGTCCAGCCAGAACCCGCCGCGTTTGCCGAGCCAGCGCTTGAGGTTCTGCATCCCGCCGACGTCGTCGAGGCAGGCTGTGGTGTCGACATACTCCAGGAGGCCGGACCGGCGGACCGCCTGCCTCTTCTCTTCCATGATCGAGTGGATATCGGCGTCGTCGAGACGCCCGTCGTCGACCATGACCCGGGCGAATGCGTTCGTCGCCTCGTTGAGCGTGAGGCCGAGTGCGGCCTTGGCCAGCCGTTCGCGTCCGCTGTCGTCGACCTCGACGGCGATGCGTCCCCCGTCGTTGGCTGCGATCATCCCGTCCAGCACATGACGGATATCAGAGGCGGTGGGCAGCGGAAAGTCGACGAGCGTCATGTCCTTCACGAGCTCGTCCGGGATGTGCAGGAGCGGCGCGATCACGATGAGGACACGCGGGTCGGCGCCAGTCTGGAACGCGTCGACGGCATCACGCACGGCGCGGATCAGCTGGGGGTCGGCGGGACGACGCTCGTCGCCGAGATAGGCGTGCAGGTCGAGCATCACGTAGACTCCGGCGCCGCTCTGCCGCAGAACCCACTGGACTGCTTTCGTCGGGTCCGTCGTCCCCGGTGCGGCCGAACCGTCCGGGAGGACGAACCCGCGGGTGGCGCTCCACACGTACACCGGCCGTACCGTGCGCATACGTGTCTGGTCGTCGGCCACGGCCCGCACTTCCGCCAGGACCCGGGTCTCTTCGAACGACTCCACGTACAGCGCGGGAAACCGAGCGCGAAACAATAGCGTAAGACTGTCCCTGAACGAGCGGGGGAGGATTGTCATCAGCCTGCTCAGCCTCACTGGGTAAGGGATGTTCCTGACATCGGTGCACCAGGCTAGCAGGCTGGAGTCCAGATTCTCTGGACAAACCGTGCCGGAGCGGTGAAGGTTCGAGGGCTGACGCTCCCGTCGGCCCGCACGGTCGTTCATAGATCACAAAGTCGTTCAGAAGAGTGAGGTTTTCTCACCAGGGATTGTCACCGGCTGCCTCGTTGTAGATGCAGCAGGACGAGGGCGGCGGCGATGATCTGTGTGGTGCGGTAGGGGTCGACGGTGGTGCGGGTCAGTGCTTTGAAGGTGAGCTTGAGCAGGGCGTTGGCGCGTTCGGCGGGGGCGCGCAGGTCGGTGATGAGCTGGTTGTAGGTCTGGTTGTCCTCGTGCAGGTCCTGGCCCTTGACCGGGACGTGGATGCCGATGCCTGCGCCGGTGTAGCCCTTGTCGGTCAGGGTGGGCAGCCCGGTCGCCGCAGCGGCGTACAGGGCGGGCAGGACGTGTTCTCGGGCGGCGGTGATGTCGTGGGTCGAGCCGGGCTCGGCCGCCGAGACCCACACCGGGTACCCGGTGGGGTCGGTCAGGACCTGCACGTTCGCGCCGTGGCGCTTGTGCTTGCCGGAGTACCACAGGTCGTAGCCGGTGACGGGGGACTTTTCCGCGGACCTGTCGGTGGGTACCAGGGTGCCGTCCAGGCAGACGTGGGACCATCCCTGCTCGCGGCCTTCGGCCAGGACTTCGTTCAGGTCGGGGACGTGCGCTGCGATGACGTCGAGGGCTTCGTGCAGGTACCGGTAGGCGGTGGCCTGGCTGATGCGGGCGTCGCGGGCCAGCAGCCACAGGGCGGTGCCGTCCTTGAACCAGCGCAGCACCAGCACGGCCTGCACCCAGCAGGTCGCCGCGCGCTGCCAGGGACGGGTGTCGACGGCGCGACGGTGGGCGGCCAGCCACCGCGAGACCGTGGCGCAGGTGGTGAACGGGACGTTGAGGGTGGCACGATAGGTGATCACGTGGGGTCCTTGGGCAAGTGCTTTCTTGGTCGAAACCAGCTTGCCCCAGGGACCCCACGCCCCTGCCGCGACACGCCACGACCCCGTCACCGCAGGTCAGGCCCAATGCCGACGGCCTACGTCATTTACCTGGTGAGAAAACCTCAGTGAACGACTTTGTGATCTATGAACGACCCGACGGGGGGCTGGGGGCGTACGGGGGTTGTCCCCACCCTGAAGTCGGCGGACGGCCCCATACCGGGGGTGACGGCCGGAGCGGGAGCCTGAGACCATGGCACCGATGACCGCCGCACCTTCCCCCGCCCGCCGCGCACCGAGCTTTCTGACCGGGCCGTTCGCCACACAGACGTGGCGCGACTTCGGCTACCTGTCCCTCCAGCTGCTCATCACGCCGTTCGCCTTCGCCTATGTGATCTTCGTGCCGTCGTTCGCCTCGGGGGTGCTGATCACGGTCGTGGGGCTGTGGCTGGTCGGCATACTGATCGTCGCCGCACGCGGCTGGGGCGCGATGTACCGCGGGATGACGCGGACCGTCCTCGGTGTCGAGGTCGCCGCCCCGCCGCCGTTCGTCCGGCCGCAGGGGTTCTGGCGCTGGCTCGGCGAGATGTTCGGGGACGTCGACGGGTGGCGGGCCCTGCTGTTCATGTTCCTCACGTTCCCGCTGAGCATCCTGTCGTGGGTGATGAGCGTCACGTTCCTGGCGGTCGGGCTGGGTGGTGTCACGTACGCCGCGTGGTACCGGTTCCTGCCGCAGCAGCAGGCCCCCGACGGGACATGGCACCGTGGCTGGTCGGTCGTCTCGACCGACAGCGTGGCCTGGTTCGTGGACACCCCGCCCCGGATCGTCGCACTGGTCGGCGCGGGTCTGCTCTGCCTCTGGCTGTGGCCGCCGCTCCAGCGCGGGTTCGTCGCTCTGTTCCTCGCACTCACCCAGGGGCTGCTCGGGCCGTCGCGGATGTCGGTGCGGGTGGCCCAGCTGCGGGCCTCCCGGACCGAGGCGGTGGAGGACGCCGCCGACCGTCTGCGCCGGATCGAGCGTGACCTCCACGACGGGACGCAGGCCCGCCTGGTCGCCGTCGCGATGCAGCTGGGCGAGGCGCGCGAACAGCTGGGCTCCGACGGCGACCCGGTGCTGGCAGAGCTGCTCGGCTCGGCGCACACCTCCGCCAAGGAGACCCTGGTCGAGCTGCGAGACATCGCTCGTGGGATCCACCCGCCGGCCCTCGACGCCGGTCTGGCCGTGGCGCTGGAGACCCTGGTCGCCCGGTCGATGATCCCCGCGACGCTCGACGTCAGCGTGGACGAGACCGAACAGCTGTCGCCCTCCGTCGGTTCGATCGCGTACTACACCGTGGCCGAGCTCCTCACCAACGCCGCCAAGCACGCCCGCGCCACCGCCGTGCAGGTGCAGGTGACGCTGCACGACCACGTCCTGACCCTGCGGGTCAGCGACGACGGCCGGGGCGGCGCCCAGGTCTACCCGCCGTCGCAGGACGGGCAGCGGTCCGGTCTGGCCGGTCTGGTCGAGCGGGTGGGCCCGGTGGATGGGACGTTCGACCTGTCCAGCCCGCCTGGCGGGCCTACGGTGGTCACCGTGACGCTGCCGACCCACCCTCAGCCGTGAGACCGCTGCGCGTAGTCGTCGCGGAGGACTCGGTGATCCTCCGCGACGGTCTGGTCGCGCTGCTGGGACGGCGGGGGCACACCGTCGTCGCCGCGGTGGGGGACGGGGCGGCGCTGGTGGCCGCAGTGTCCCGGCTGGTCGCCGCCGACGAGACCCCGGACATCGTCGTCGCCGATATCCGGATGCCCCCGTCGCACACCGACGAGGGCCTGCGGGCGGCGCTGACACTGCGCGCGGCCCACCCCCAGCTGGCGGTCCTGCTGTTCTCGCAGCATATCGAGACGCGGTACGCCTCCCAGCTGCTGGCCGGTGGCGCGCAGGGCGTGGGCTACCTGCTCAAGGACCGGGTGGCCGATGTGGGTGACTTCCTCGACGCGCTGGCGGACGTGGCCGACGGCCAGACCGTGCTCGACCCCGAGGTCGTGACCCAGCTGTTCGGCGCCCGCCGCCGAGAGGCCAGCCTGGGACGCCTGACCGCGCGCGAGCGAGAGGTGCTCGAGCTCATGGCCCAGGGCCGCTCGAACGGGGCGATCGCCGACGCCCTGTCCCTGTCGTACGGCGCGGTCGAGAAGAACGTCGCCTCGATCTTCACCAAGCTCGACCTCGAACCGGACGCCGCCGACCACCGCCGCGTCCTGGCCGTGCTGCGCTACCTCGGCTCCTGAGCCTGAGGGGTTGGTAACGGCCTGCAGCACCTCCGCGTCAGTCGGCGTCGGAGGGCAGGCCGAGCCAGGCGTGCCAGCCGGTGTGCAGCACCAGCCAGGCGATCAGGCCGTACCCGGCCTGGCCCGGGAGCCGACCGTCACCGGCGGCGAGGTCGGCCAGCCACTGGTCGTGGGCCACCAGGGGGGCGAAGGTCTCGACGTACGGCACCCGTCGACGGTCGGCGACATCGGCCAGCGCGGCGGACAGCTCGGACAGGCGCAGGTTGTCCTCGGGCGGTCCCGGGGGCGGGCCGACGACGAAGGCCGGGATCCGCCGGTGCGCCGCCACGTCCAGGACGTTGGCCAGGTTCAGGCGGCTGCGGGCCAGGGAGAGGCCCGCGGTGATATCGGCCCGGCCCAGGGCGACGACCAGGCGGTTGTCCGAGTCCGGGTCGAACCGGGACATCGCCTCGGTCTCCCAGCGGGTGCTCAGCTCGGTGGACGTCTCTGCCGGCATGGCCAGGGTGACCACGACCGGCGGTTCCGGCGCGATGGTGCGGGCGACCACCCGGCCGACCCATCCCAGGGCCTTGGGGTCGCCCGCTCCCGCGACGAGCTCGTCGCCGACGACGACGATGCGCAGGGCCACCGCCGCATCATCGCGCAAAGGCGGCCGCGATCAGCTCCTCCTGCTCGGCGTGGTGCTTCTTCATCGAGCCGGCGGCCGGGGAGGCCGACGGCGGCCGGGACACCACACCGATGGTCCGGTCGACCAGCTGCGGCAGGTTCATCGACAGGAAGGTCCACGCACCCTGGTTGTGCGGCTCGTCCTGCGCCCAGACCAGCTCGGCGTCGCCGTACGGGGCCAGGACCTCGCGCAGCGCCGGTTCGTCCAGCGGGTACAGCTGTTCCAGCCGGACGATGGCGACCGCGGGGTCGGACCGTCTGGCGCGTTCTGCCACCAGGTCCCAGTAGATCTTCCCGGCGCACAGCAGTACCCGGGTCACCTGGCCCGGGTCGGTCGTGGTGTCGCCGATCACCGGGCGGAAGGTCCCGGTGGTGAAGTCCTCGACGGCCGAGACCGCGGCCTTGTGCCGCAGCATCGACTTGGGCGAGAAGACGATCAGGGGACGCCGCGGCCGCCGGTAGGCCTGCCGCCGCAGCAGGTGGAAGTACGACGCCGGGTTGGTCGGGTGGGCGATGATCATGTTCTCTTCGGCGGCCAGCTGCAAGAACCGTTCGATCCGGGCCGAGGAGTGGTCCGGGCCCTGGCCCTCGTAGCCGTGCGGCAGCAGCATGACCAGCGACGAGTGCTGCTGCCACTTCTGCTCGGCGGCGGAGACGAACTCGTCCAGGATGGTCTGCGCCCCGTCGACGAAGTCCCCGAACTGGGCCTCCCACAGCACCAGCGCGTCCGGCCGCTCCAGGGAGTAGCCGTACTCGAAGCCGAGCACCGCGTACTCCGACAGCGAGGAGTCGTAGATCCAGAACTTCGCCTGGTCACCGGACAGGTAGTCCAGCGGGGTCCACTCCGCGCCGGTGTGCCGGTCGTGCAGGGTGGCGTGCCGGGAGGTGAAGGTGCCGCGCCGGGAGTCCTGCCCGGTCAGCCGCACCGAGGTGCCCTCCATCAGCAGCGAGCCGAAGGCCAGCAGCTCGCCGAAGGCCCAGTCGACGCCGCCCTCGCGGCTCATCCGCTCGCGGTTGGCCAGCAGCTGGACCAGCTTGGGGTGCACGGTGAAGCCCTCGGGCGGGTTGGTGTGGGCCTGGCCGATGCGGGTCAGCGTCTGCGGGCTGACCGCGGTCTTCCAGCCGACCATGACGCCCGCGTCGGTGTGCTGCGCGCCGGGGACCTCCAGGCCGCCGACCAGCTCGGCGCCCTGCTCGGGCCGCCAGCCGTGCTCGCGGGTCTCGGTCAGGATCTGGTCCAGCCGCACCTGATAGTCGCGCAGCGCCTGCTCGGCCTCTTCGACCGTGATATCGCCGCGGGAGACCAGGGACTCGGTGTACAGCTTGCGCACGGAACGCTTGGCCTCGATGAGGTTGTACATCAGCGGCTGCGTCATCGACGGGTCGTCGCCCTCGTTGTGCCCCCGACGGCGGTAGCAGACCAGGTCGACGATGACGTCCCGGTCGAAGGCCTCGCGGTACTCGAACGCCAGCTCGGCGACGCGCACCACGGCCTCCGGGTCGTCGCCGTTGACGTGGAAGATCGGGATCTGCAGGCCCTTGGCCACGTCGGTGGCGTAGTACGACGAGCGCGAGCTGGCCACCCCGGCGGTGAAACCGACCTGGTTGTTGACGATGACGTGCACGGTCCCGCCGGTGCGGTAACCGCGCAGCTGGGCCAGGTTCAGGGTCTCGAAGACCACGCCCTGCCCGGCGAAGGCCGCGTCGCCGTGGATCAGGACCGGCAGCACGGAGAACCCGTCGCCGCCCAGGTCGATGCGGTCCTGCTTGGCCCGCACCACACCTTCCAGCACCGGGTCGACCGCTTCGAGGTGCGAGGGGTTGGCCGCCAGGTAGACCTGGGTGGTGGCGCCGGACTCGGCGGTGAACACACCCTCGGTACCCAGGTGGTACTTGACGTCGCCGGAGCCCTGGACGGTGCGCTCGTCCTGGCTGCCCTCGAACTCGGAGAAGATCTGCCCGTACGACTTGCCCGCGATATTGGCCAGCACGTTGAGCCGACCGCGGTGGGCCATGCCGATGGCCACCTCGTCCAGGCCCCGGTCGGCCGCGCGGGACAGGACCGCGTCCAGCAGCGGGATGAGCGACTCCCCGCCCTCCAGGGAGAAGCGCTTCTGCCCGACGTACTTGGTCTGCAGGAAGGTCTCGAACGCCTCCGCGGCGTTGAGCCGGCGCAAGATCCGCAGCTGGTCCTCGCGCGGGGTGCGCTCCCAGCCGGCCTCCAGCCGTTCCTGCATCCAGCGGCGCTGGCGCGGGTCCTGCAGGTGCATGTACTCCACGCCGACGGTGCGGCAGTAGGAGTCGCGCAGCAGGGACAGCATCTGGCGCAGCGTGGCCCGGGGGCGGCCGGTGAACCCGCCGGTGGGGAACTCCCGGTCCAGGTCCCACATGGTCAGGCCGTGGTTCTGCACGTCCAGGTCCGGGTGCTTGCGGATCTTGAAGGCCAGCGGGTCGGTATCGGCCATGAGGTGCCCGCGCGAACGGTAGGCGTGGATCAGCTCGAAGATCCGGGCCGGCTTGATCGCCTCGGCGTCGGGGTCGTCGGGGGCGTCGGTCACCCAGCGGGTCGGTTCGTAGGGCACCCGCAGCGCGGTGAAGATCCGGTCGTAGAAACCGTCCGCGCCGATGAGCTTCTGCCCGACGATGCGCAGGAAGTCGCCGGACTGGGCGCCCTGGACGATCCGGTGGTCGTAGGTCGAGGTCAGGGTGAGCACCTTGGAGATGCCCATCCGGTTGAGCCGGTCGACGCTGGTCCCGGCGTACTGCGCGGGGTACTCCATCGCGCCGACGCCGATGATCGTGCCCTGCCCGACCATGAGCCGCGGCACCGAGTGGGTGGTGCCCAGGGTGCCGGGGTTGGTCAGCGAGATCGTCGTGTCGGCGAAGTCGGCCACCTCGAGCTGGCCCGCCCGGGCCCGGCGTACCAGGTCCTCGTAGGCGGCCAGGAACTGCTTGAAGTCGAGGGTGTTGGCCTTCTTGATCGACGGGACCAGCAGCTGGCGGGTGCCGTCCGGCCGCGGCAGGTCGATGGCCAGGCCCAGGTTGACGTAGGCGGGCGTGAGGACCGCCGGCTTGCCGTCCTGCTCGACGTAGGCGCTGTTCATGGCCGGCATATCGGTCAGCGCCTCGACCACGGCGAAGGCGATGAGGTGCGTGAACGACACCTTGCCGCCGCGGGACCGGGTCAGGTGGTTGTTGATCACCGAGCGGTTGTCCACCAGCAGGTGGGCCGGGACGGCGCGGACCGACGTGGCGGTGGGCACCTCCAGGGAGGCGGCCATATTGGTCACGACGCGGGCCGCCGGGCCGCGCAGGCGCTGCACGTCGTCGGTGGCGTCCGCGTCCTGCGGGCCGTCCGCGATGGACCGGGCGAACTTGGCGTAGCCCGCGACCGCCTCCTGCGCCGTCACCACCAGGGGACCGTCGGTCTCAGCAGCGGCCGGGGGCCGGGGAGCGGACGGTGCCGGAGCCGAGGCCTGCGGCGCTGGTGCCTGCGGTGCCGCGGCCGCTGCCGCGGCGTCGGCCGGGGGCGGTGCCGCGGCCGGGGCGGTGGACGGGCGGTAGTCCTCGAAGAACTCCCGCCAGACCGGGTCCACGGACGAGGAGTCTGCCAGGTACTTCTCGTACATCTCGTCGACCACCCACTCGTTGGCGCCGAAGTTGGCACGACGGGGGTCGGACACAGGCTTCGATGTCACAGGTACTCGCCCACTCTCCACGCGGCCGGAGCCGCTCCGCTGCTAGCTACCACACACTCCACCCTACGGCGCGTGACGATCGTCAGCCCGGTCCAGGGTGTGAATTCGAGCCCACCTCACCTCGTTTCGGAAGAACCTGAGAACCGTCGGTCAAAGGGCGGCAACCAGGTCTCCGTCAGGCTGTCAAGAGATGGTCGGGCGCCGTCGCTCGCCGTCTGTCGGACGGGTGCTGGGCAGGGTGATCCGCATCGTCGTACCCTGCGCCGCACCCTGCCTGGTGTCGGCCACCTCGATGGTACCGCTGTGCAGGGTGACCGTCAGGTGCACGATCGCCAGGCCCAGCCCGGTGCCGCCGGTGGAGGCCTGCCCGGTGATCGCCGGGGTGTTGCCCCGGGCGAAGCGCTCGAACACCCGGGTGCGCTGGTCAGGGGCGATCCCAGGGCCCTGGTCGACGACGTCGATGCGCACGTCGGTCCCGACCTGCGAGCTGCGCACCGTGACCTCGCCACCCTCGGGGGAGTGCCGGGTGGCGTTGGCCAGCAGGTTGGTCAGCACCTGGTGCAGCCGCTCCCGGTCGACGGGCACCACGAGGTCCGCCGGGTCGACCTCCACGGTGTAGCGCAGCCCTTTGCGGCCGCCCAGCACCCGCACCTGGTCGACCGCGGCGGCGGCCAGGTCGGCGACGGGTACGTCGACCAGGTCCAGCGCCCCGGCACCGGCCTCGATCCGGGACAGGTCGAGCAGCTGGGAGATGAGCGTGGACAGCCGCTCGGTCTGGGTCAGTGCCGCGCCGAGCGCGTCCGGCGTGGGGTCGGTGACCCCGTCCACCATGTTCTCCAGCTGGGCGCGCAGCGCGGCGACCGGGGTGCGCAGCTCGTGCGAGACGTTGGCGATGAGCTCGCGGCGGGCGGTGTCGGCCTGCTCCAGGTCCGTGGCCATCGAGTTGAACGCGACCGCCAGCTGGCCGACCTCGTCGCGGCTGGTCGCCCGCACCCGCCGGGTGTAGTTGCCGCCCGCCATGGCACGCACCGCGACGGTCATCTCGCGCAGCGGCGATGTCATGCCCCGGGCCAGCACCTGGATGAGCAGCAGCGACACGACGAGCACCACCGGGAACGTCAGCCGGACGGTCAGCCCGCGGGCGATCCCGGTCCAGGTCAGCCCGGCGGCGAAAGTGACCACCGCCAGCACCAGGACCCCGAGCTTGAGCTTGATCGTCGAGAACCGGTCCAGCGGGCGGACGTCCGGCAGGTGGGACGACGGGAGCCGACCGTGCCGGACCCGGCTGTCGGTCACTGTTCTGGCGCTCCCGGCACGAGATCACGCGCGTCTTTTGTGCCGGGAGCGCTGTCGTCAGCAGGCTCGAAGGCGTACCCCACACCGTGCACGGTGCGGATCAGGTCGGCACCGAGCTTGCGGCGCAGCGCCTTGATGTGCGAGTCGACCGTGCGGGTGCCCGAGGCGTCCACCCAGTCCCAGACCTGCTCCAGCAGCCGTTCCCGGGTGAGCACCGTGCGCGGCGCGGTCGCCAGGGCCACCAGCAGGTCGAACTCGGTGGGGGTCAGGTGGATCTCCCCGTCGCGCCGCTGCACCCGCCGCTGCGCCTGGTCGACGACGACGTCACCGACCTGCAGCGGCGGCTGCGGCGCCTGCGCCGCGACGATCTCGGCCGCCTGGGCGGCCCGTTCCTGGCGGCGCAGCAGGGCCTTGACCCGGGCCACCAGCTCGCGGGGGGAGAAGGGCTTGGTCATGTAGTCGTCGGCGCCCACGCCCAGGCCGATGACTACGTCGGTCTCGTCGTCGCGGGCGGTCAGCATGAGCACCGGCACCGGGCGGTCCGCCTGGATCACCCGGCACACCTCCAGCCCGTCGACCCCGGGCAGCATGACGTCGAGCACCACGACGTCCGGTCTCAGCCGGGCCGCCGCCTCGATACCGGCCGGGCCGTCCAGGGCGGTCTCTACGCGCCAGCCCTCCGCGCCGAGCCGGTGCGCGATGGCCGTGGCGATTGCAGGGTCGTCCTCCACGACGAGGACCGTCGTGTCCGCAGGGGTCGTCACCATGCCCCAAGCCTCCCACGTTCTGGCCCCTGTCGGGAAGCATCCGGCCAGCCGGTTCGTCGCGCCTGCGCTCCGGTGCTGACGGCGCAGATCGGTGGATCCGGGCTCAGCGGGTGATGGTGACGGCGCGCAGCAGGCGGATCATCGTGGGGCTCAGCGGCAGGGTCGGGTCGAGGACGACGACGCTGAAACGGTTCCGGGAGGGGTTGACCGTGAGCTCGTCCAGCGCGATGGCGATCATGTCGGCCCGGTCGTGGGCGAAGCGGACGGCCAGCTCTTCGCTGTAGGCGACGTACAGGTCCCACACGACGGCGGCCAGGTGGGACGCGCTGTCCGAATCCTCGGTGCGCGAGGCTCCGGGCGGTGGCGGGGCCGACGCCAGAGGTTCGGCGTGGTGGCGGGGCCGACGCGCCAGGCTCCGCACGGCGGCGGGGGCCCCGGTGCGCGAGGTGCCGGGTGGTGGCGGGGTCGAGGTGTGGAGGACCGCTGGTGAGGCAGGACCGCCGGGGAGGGAGGAGCGCTGGTTAGGCAGCGGCTCGGGGGAGTACTGGGAGAACCGGATCAGGCCCCGGCCCTTGATCGCCCCGGCGATCTCGGCCCGCCAGCGGGCGGCCTCGTCCAGGTCGCACAGCACGGTGTGCCGCCCGACCCGCTCCCAGGCGGCGTCCCAGGCCGCGTCCACCAGGGGCTGGTCGGTGGACACCTCGATCTGCCGTTCGTCGAGCACCCGCTGGGCCAGGGCGAAGATGTCCTCGCAGGTGGTGCGGGCGGCGAGCGCCGGGTCCCGCTGGGCGAGCCGCCGGGCGACGACGGTCGGGACGTCGGTGCGGCCGGTGACCAGGACCCGTCCGCTCTGGCGGCGCAGTGCGCCCAGGGTGCGGCGGGTGAGCCGGTCGACGGGGGTCTCGGCGCTCGGCGAGACCGGTGCCGGTACCCGTGAGGTCGGCGCGGTAGCGGTCGGGTCGAGGCGGGCGGCGGTGGTCGGGGCCGTGGGGGCGGGCCGGGCCGGGACGGTACGGCCAGGGGTGGTGACGGGTTCGTCGGCGAGGACCGTGGTCGCTTCTGCTGTTGTCGTCGGCACGTGCCCCGCCCTCGTCTCGCAGGCCGGTCTGCGTCAGTGCAAACCGTGACCTACCTCACTCAATCGGCATGACTGTAATGGTACTGAGGCAATTCTGGAGTCTTCTCCACGGGGTGTTGGGCAGGGCTGACGAGCCCGCTGGCGGACGCCGCCACCGCAGCGTGGCGGCGGTGAGGCCCCGGTGTCCGTAGCATGTGGCCCACCATGGTGACTCAGTGGCTGCTGGTGCTGCTCGGCGTCGCGCTGACCGCGGGCACCGCCGTGTTCGTGGCGGCGGAGTTCGCGCTGGTCGCGCTCGACCCGGCGGCGCTGGAGGTCGACGAGCGCGACCGGCGCGGACGCTCGGTGCTGGCGGGGCTGCGGCACCTGTCCACCCAGCTGTCCGGCGCCCAGGTCGGGATCACCCTGACCACGGTGCTGCTCGGCTACACCACCCAGCCGGCGCTGGCCGAGCTGTTCCGGGCCGGGCTGTCGGGCTGGCCGGGAGCAGCGACAGCGACCGTCACGGCTGCCGTCTCGACGGTGGGGGCGCTGGTCGTCGTCAACGCCTTCTCCATGGTGGTCGGCGAGCTGGTGCCCAAGAACCTGGCGATCGCCGCGCCGATGGCCACGGCCCGGGTGACGGTGCCGCTGCAGCGCGGCTTCACCACGGCGCTGCGGCCAGTCATCGCGGCGACCAACGGGGCGGCCGACGCGCTGCTGCGCGCGGTCGGCGTGGAACCGCGCGAAGAGCTCTCCGGGTCGCGCTCCCCGGCCGAGCTGGCGGCGCTGGTGCGCCGGTCGGCCGAGCAGGGCACCCTCGAGCAGTCCACGGCGACGCTGCTGACCAACAGCCTGGACTTCGCCCGGCTCACCGCGGTCGACGTGATGACCGACCGGACCCGGCTGCACGTCGTGAGCGCCAGCACCTCGGCCGCCGAGGTGCTGGCGCTGGCCCGGGTCACCGGCCACTCCCGCTTCCCGGTGATCGAGCAGTCCCGCGACGATATCGTCGGGCTGGTCCACCTGCGCCGGGTGGTCCAGGTGCCCTGGGAGCGTCGCGCGCAGGTGCCCGCGGCGGCGCTCATGACCGCGGCGCCGCAGGTGCCCGAGACGGTCCGGCTCGGCCCGCTGCTCGAAGAGCTGCGCGCCGGGGTGCAGATGGTCGTCGTGGTCGACGAGTACGGGGGCACGTCCGGGGTGGTCACCTTGGAGGACGTGCTCGAAGAGCTGGTCGGCGAGGTGGTCGACGAGCACGACCGGTCCCGCTCCGCCGGGCCCCTGAACAGCCTGGCGCGGCGGCCGGACGGCTCCTGGGTGTTCCCCGGTGTGCTGCGGCCCGACGAGCTGGCCGAGGTGACCGGGCTGGTCGTGCCCGACGACGGCCCCTACGAGACGCTGGGCGGCCTGGTCATGGCCCGGCTGGGACGGATACCGCAGGTGGGCGACCGGGTGGTGGCCGACGGGGTCGAGCTGGTCGTGGCGCAGATGGCCGGGCGGCGGGTCGAGCTGGTCCAGGTGGCCCAGGTCGTGCCCGGCCCCGGGGACGTTGCCGACCAGGCGGCCGCACCGTGAGGGCCGACCGGTGAGCCCGGGCTGGGCGCTGGTGCTCGCAGTCGGGCTGCTCGCCGCCAACGCCTTCTTCGTCGGCGCGGAGTTCGCCCTGATGTCGGCGCGGCGCGCCTCGGTCGAGCCCGTGGCGGCCGCCGGGCAGCGCTGGGCGACCACGGTGCTGTGGGCGATGGAGCACGTGTCGACCATGCTGGCCACCGCCCAGCTCGGGGTGACGGTGTGCTCGACCAGTCTGGGCCTGGTCGCCGAACCGGCCGTCGCCCGCCAGATCGAGGTGCCGATGCGGGCGCTGGGCGCGGGCCCGGCGCTGACCCACACGGTGGCGTTCGTCGTCGCGCTGCTGGTCGTCGTCGTGGCGCACGTGGTGCTGGGCGAGATGGTGCCGAAGAACCTGGCGGTGGCCGGGCCGGACCGGGCGGTGCGCTGGTTCGTGCCCACGCTGGTGGCCGTGGCCCGCCTGCTCAGGCCGGTGGTCCACGGGCTGAACGGGGTCGCCAACGCCCTGCTGCGCCTGGTGCGGGTGCAGCCGGTGGACGAGGTGACCTCGGCGTACACCGCCGACGAGGTGCAGTCCATCGTCGAGCACTCCGCCGCCGAGGGCACCCTGAGCGACGACCAGGGCCTGCTGTCCGGCGCCCTGGAGTTCTCCGACCTGAGCGCCGGCGACGTCATGGTCCCGCTGGCGGACCTGGTCTCGGTCCCCGGCGACGTGACGCCCGCCCAGGTGGAGGCTCTGGTCGCGAGCACCGGGTTCAGCCGCTTCCCGGTCGTCGACGACGGCGAACCGGTCGGCTACCTGCACCTCAAGGACGTCCTGTACGCCGAGGGCGCCGACCGTGACCGGCCGGTGCCGCACTGGCGGGTGCGCGTCATGGCCGCCTCCGCCCCCGACGACGAGATCGAGGCGGCCCTGGGCGCGATGCAGGCCGGTGCGGCGCACCTGGCCCGGGTCGACGTCGACGGCCGCTGCCAGGGCGTCGTCTTCCTCGAGGACGTCCTCGAAGAGCTGGTCGGCGAGGTCCGCGACGCCATGCAGCGCGGCGGTCCCGACGCCGGGTGAAGACGCCCTGGGGGCGGCAGTGTGAGAAGAGACACACCCCTGCAGACAAGACGCACCCGGCAAACCCCCCCAGAACCGGGTAGTCTCCGTTACGCTTCTGTGATTGCGTACTCGTGCGCGTCGTCTCGACGTGCCGGGTGCGGAGCAGACCAGTCGGTATCGGGAGGCGGATCGTGGGATCTCATCGCGTCGGGTCGTCTGGCGCTGAGGCTGGCACCGGGTCGTCTCGCGGCGGGGCCCGCGCCCACCGTCTGCCGCGGTTCGAGCGCCAGCCCGCCCGGTCGCGCGGCCAGCGCAGCGCCCAGTTCGCGGTCCGCGGTGGGGTCCTGGCCTCCTTGCTGGCCGCGACGGTCGTCGTCCCCGTCTCCCAGGGTGCGCTGTCCTTCGGCAGCCCGATCGGTGGCGTGCTCGGCCAGATCGAGCTGCCGAGCACGGTCGGCGCGCTGTCGGCCCAGTCGGTCGGCGGGCAGGTGCCCGCCGCGCTGTCGCCCGCGGGTACGGTCGTCGAACGTGACCTGGAGGCCGCGTCGCGCGGTCTGGACCGGGGTGGGCGGCTGCCCAACTGCGAGGGCGTGGCGCCGGCCAAGCTGTCCTCCAACGGCAACATGCCGGACCGAGACCTGTGCACGCTGTGGGACGGCAAGACCAAGGTCCGGGGTGACTACGCGGTGGCGCTGGCCGAGCTCAACCAGGCATACGTCGCCCGGTTCGGCGTGGACATGTGCATCACCAGCGGCTACCGGTCGCTGGCCGACCAGTACGCGACGAAGCGGCGGGCGGGGTACATGGCCGCGACACCGGGTACCTCCAACCACGGGCTCGGTCTGGCGGTGGACTTCTGCGACACCACCTACAAGCCAGCCGGCCGGTACCAGTGGTTGCGGGACAACGGTCCGAAGTACGACATCGACAACCCCGAGTGGGCGCAGAAGCAGAAGTACGAGCCGTGGCACTGGGAGTTCATGTCCGCCGTGGCGCGGGACAACTCCATCAACGGGAGTACCGCCAGCGGTCGCTGACCCCGGGCACCCGGGCGCAGCGGTCTGGGTCGCTCCCGCCCAGCCCACCACCACCGGCATGTTCATAGCCCCACGGATGCTCAGCGTCGGGACGGTCGGCAAGAGCGAGACATCATGACGAGACAGTTCATCGGACCTTCAACGTCCGGGGTAGGCTCTCGGGCATGGAGCTGGACCCGCGTCGTCTTGTCGTCCTGGCCGCCGTGGAACGGGCCGGGGGAGTGGCCGCCGCCGCGGCCGTGCTGCACGTCACCTCGTCCGCGGTGAGTCAGCAGATGGTGCGGCTGGAACGCGAGGCCGGGGTGGCCCTGCTGGTCCGCACCGGTCGCCGGGTCGAGCTGACCGCGGCCGGGACGGCGCTGGCGGCCCACGGCCGGGCCATCGCCGAGGAGCTGCAGGCCGCGACGTCGGTGATCGCCGCGCTCACCGGGGCGGTCACCGGGATCGTCACCGTCGTGGGGTTCCCCACGATGATCCGGGCGGTGCTCGCCGCGACCGTGGCCGATATCGCCGTGCTGCGCCCGAACCTGGAGGTGCGGGTCGTGGACCCGACCGAGGACGCCGGGCTGGCCGCGCTGCAGGCGGGGGCGGCCGACATCGTGGTGCTGGAGCAGGACGCCGGGATGTACTCCCCGGCGCCGTCCGGTACCCGGGACCTGCTGCTGCTGGAGGACCCCTACCTGCTGGTGCTGCCCGCCGGGTGGACGCTGCCCGGCACCAGCGGCGGCGGCTGGTCGGCCGTGGTGGGCCAGATGGACTGGATCAGCGGGCCGCCCGGGTCGGCGGCCCGCAGCGTCCTGGACCGGATGGCGGTCGAGGCGGGCACGGCCGTCAGGGTGGTGCACGACGTCTTGGAGTTTCCCTCCCAGCTGGCGCTGGTCGGTGCCGGGCTCGGCGCGGCGCTGGTGCCACAGCTGGCGCTGCCGCCGGTCGAGCAGCACGCCGCGGCGGGAATCCGGACCGTGGACCTGCCCGGCCTGGGTGCTCGACGGCTGGTCGCCCGGCACCGGCAGTCGCGCGGCGAACCGGGAGCGGCCGTGCGCGCGGTGCTCGAGGTGCTCGTGGCGCGGTGCGCCGAGCTCGTCGACCCGAAGCGCCCCCGGTCCGCCCAGCCGAGGTGCCCGGTCGACGAGCGCGCCCGCACCGAACCGGTCGCGGGCGTCGAGCGCTCGTACTCGCCCTGAGCGTCGTCGGGGTCGAGGACCGGTAGTCTGGACGGCCGTGACCACCACCGACTTCCCAGCCGAGATCAAGACGCTGCGCGCCACCCTGGCGTCGATCGAGGCTGTCAGCGACCCCACCAGGCTCCAGGCCGAGATCGCCGCGCTGGCGCAGGCCGCCGCCGCTCCGGACCTGTGGGACGACTCCGAACGGGCCCAGCAGGTGACGTCCACCCTGTCGGCCACCCAGGCCGAGCTGGACCGGGTGACGGCCTTCGCCGGGCGGATCGACGACCTGGAGGCCCTGGCCGAGCTGGCCGCCGAGGAGGACGACGCCGACACCCTCACGGAAGCCGAGGCCGAGCTGGTCGCGGTCCGGCGGGACCTGGACGCGCTGGAGGTCCGTACCCTGCTGAGCGGCGAGTACGACGCGCGCGAGGCGGTGGTGACGATCCGGGCCGGGGCGGGCGGGGTGGACGCCGCCGATTTTGCCCAGATGCTGCTGCGGATGTACCTGCGCTGGGCGGAACGGCACGGCTACCCGACGAAGATGCTGGACACCTCCTACGCCGAAGAGGCCGGGCTGAAGTCGGCGACGTTCGAGGTCAAGGTGCCGTACGCCTACGGGAACCTGTCGGTGGAGGCCGGTACGCACCGGCTGGTGCGGATCTCCCCGTTCGACAACCAGGGCCGACGGCAGACGTCGTTCGCGGCGGTCGAGGTCATACCGCTCATCGAGCAGACCGACCACATCGACGTGCCCGAGTCCGATGTCAAGATCGACGTGTTCCGCTCGTCCGGGCCAGGCGGCCAGTCGGTCAACACCACCGACTCGGCGGTGCGGATCACCCACCTGCCCACCGGGATCGTCGTGTCCATGCAGGACGAGAAGTCGCAGATCCAGAACCGGGCCGCGGCCATGCGCGTCCTGCAGTCCCGGCTGCTGCTGCAGCGCCAGCAGGAAGAGGCGGCGAAGAAGAAAGAGCTGGCCGGCGATATCAAGGCCAGCTGGGGCGACCAGATGCGCTCCTACGTCCTGCACCCCTACCAGATGGTCAAGGACCTGCGCACCGAGCACGAGGTCGGCAACACCGCGGGCGTCTTCGACGGCGATATCGACGGCTTCATCGAGGCGGGTATCCGCTGGCGGCGCTCCTCGGAGCGCGCCTGATCCTGGGGCCCTGGTACCGACCCGCTGACCGCGCCGCCTGTGTCAGTTCGGTTCGTTCGCAGTGAGGGTTGGGCTTCCACGTGAGCTTCCCCGGCCTAGGCCCACCATGGTGGGGGGAAACTTGTGGTCTGGTTCGCCTGGGGTGCATGGTCGGGTGTGGTCCAGGAGTGTCCCCGGTGTCCCTCTGGTGCGTGTGCGCCCGTACGCGA
>WRMB01000043.1 GCA_009777345.1 Micrococcales bacterium
GTGGGGGCCCCGCGTCGGGGCGGGGGGTGCGGCAGGAGATACGAGGTTGCGACCCCGCACCTCGTGCCGTACGTCGCACCTCGTGATCTGGTGCCATCCCAGACAGGCTGACGAGGATCAGGAGGAACAGCGATGCCAGGGAACTCGGGGCGCCGCGGCGCGGTGCGCAAGGCGGGGTCGAAGAAGGGGGCCGTCGTCGGGTCGGGCGGGCAGCGCCGCAAGGCGCTCGCAGGTCGTGGCCCCACCCCGAAGGCCGAGGACCGGGTGTACCACCCGGCGCACCAGCGCAAGCTGGCCGCGGAGGCCAAGAGGCAGACCAGCCGGGCGTCGGAGCGGCGCCGGCGGGACCCGGACGCGCCCGAGGTGGTCGCGGGTCGCAACTCGGTGCTGGAGGCGCTGCGGGCCGGTATCCCGGCGACGACGCTGTGCCTGGCGTCGTGGCTGGACTCCGACGACCGGGTGCGGGAGATCCTCGCCCTGGCCACCGACCAGGACGTGCGGCTGCGCGAGGTGGGCCGCACCGAGCTGGACCAGATGACCGACGGCGGGGCGCACCAGGGGGTGGCGCTGACCGTCCCGCCGTATGCCTACGCCGATCTGGACGACCTGCTGGACGCCGCCGCCGAGGCCGGGGTGCCGCCGCTGCTGGTGGCGCTGGACCAGGTGACCGACCCGCGGAACCTGGGTGCGGTCATCCGCTCGGGCGGCGCGTTCGGGGCGCACGGCGTCATCGTGACCACCCGGCGCTCGGCCGGGGTGACGGCCGCGGCCTGGAAGGTCTCGGCCGGGGCGCTGGCCCGGGTACCGGTGGCCCGGGTGCCGAACCTGTCCCGCGCACTGGCCCAGCTGCGTCGGGCCGGGGTGTTCGTCGTCGGCCTGGACGGCCACGGGGACGCCAGCGTGCGCGACCTGCCGTTCGCGCCCGACCCGTTGTGCCTGGTGGTCGGCTCTGAGGGCAAAGGCCTGTCCCGCCTGGTCCGCGAGCAGTGCGACGCCGTCGCCGCCATCCCGATCGCCACCTCGACGGAGTCGCTCAACGCCGGGGTGGCCGCAGGGATCGCCCTGTTCGCCGCCGCCGGCTCACGGTGAGCACAGGCCACTCCGGTCCTGCCAGAAACGTCAGGCACAAAGCAGGCACTCTCTCCCTGTAAACCGATAAGGGTGCGCTGGTTCGTGGTTCCCACGCCGATCCACTGGTTCGAACCAGTGGATCGGCGTGAAACCCACAAACCGGGATCGTCGCAGGGTATCGGGCTCTAGGATGTGATGGTGACGTCTGGAGATGTGCTGTCGCGGTGGTTGCAGCGCCAGCACGGGTCGACGGTGCGGGGGTCGCTGGTCTCGTTGAGCCGGGGTGGGTTGCTGCGGGTCTCGGATGTGCAGTCGCGTCCGGTGCGGGTGGTGCTGCCGGTGGTGCACGGTGGGCAGGCGGCGGTGGCGCGGGCGGTGGACCAGACAGGGGTGTCGTTGGCGCTGCGGGTGCAGGCGGTGTCGTCGGACGCGGAGAAGGCCCGGCAGATGGAACGGCTGGTCAACCGGGCCACGGTGGCGGAGGCGGCTCGGGCCCAGCCGGACCGGTTCCCGGCGGTGCTGCCGGTGCTGGAGTCGTTCGTACTGGTGGTGCCCGGGGCCGATGTTCCCGTGACGGCGCCGGAGTCGGAGTACGAGCTGTGGTGCGACCTGATGGCGTGGTGCCCGCACGACCTGAACGGCTGGGCGCAGACGGTCCCGGTGGCCTCCCGGGAGCCGGGTGCGGTGCTGGGTGCGTTCGTGCCGGTGCTGACCACGGTGCACGCGGTGCACCAGGACCTGGGGATCGTGCACCGGGACATCACGCCGAACAACGTGCTGGTGGACTCCGACGACCAGCTGTTGCTGGCGGACTGGGGTATCGCGCACGGTCTGGCTTCGGACCAGACCTCGACGTATACGCAGCTGGTCGGTAACCGGGGTTTTTCTCTGCCGCCGGAGATGCTGGCCGGTGACCCGTCGGTGGGTCGGTACACCGATGCGTGGTACCTGGGGTCGTTGCTGGCGTGGATGCTGACCGGGCAGACGCCGGGTCCGCAGCACGGTCCGGGGTGGTTGCCGCCGGGCCTGCCGGACGGTGCGGTCGGCGAGCAGGTGACCGCGGTGATCCAGTCCCTGTGCTGGCCGGACCCGCGGGGCCGGATGGACCTGGGGCAGGCCCAGGCGGTGCTGGTCGACGCGGCGGCGGGCCGGGTCAGCGCCAACCTGACCGGGCCTGCGACCAGTACTTTCGGACCTGCCGTGCCCGGCGCCACTGCGTCTGACCAGGCACCGGGGCCCACCGTCCGTCTCACCGGCGGACCGACCGGCCTCTTGGCCGGGCCCGCCTACGGTTCGCCACCGCTGCCGCCGTCTTACGATCTGCCTGGCCCGACCGACCCGCAGTCTCACCCCGGGATGCCGACGGACTCCCTCGAGCTCGGCCTGGACGACCGTCCGTCCTTCTCGCGGACCTGGAGGCGGGTGGCCGCGATCGCCGTCGTGGTCGTGGTGGCCGTCGTCGCTGCTGCCCTGTGGGCGCCCGGACCCCTGAGCCGCGACCGCGCCGTGGCACCGGCGGCCGGGCCGACCTCCGGCCGGACCGCTCCGTCGACCGCGCCCTCCCAGTCCGCTGCCGACCCGGACGAGCCCGACGACGACGACGTCGAACAGCAGGACCCAGGGGTTGAGCCAGAGGACTCGGCGGGCTTGCCCGGCCAGGTGGTCGCCC
Source organism: Micrococcales bacterium (assembly GCA_009777345.1). Classification (GTDB taxonomy): domain Bacteria; phylum Actinomycetota; class Actinomycetes; order Actinomycetales; family Cellulomonadaceae; genus Cellulomonas. The sequence continues at coordinate 2,741 of WRMB01000043.1, forward strand.
CCGGCCAGACCGTGCCAGGCCAGACCGTGCCAGGCCAGACCGTGCCAGGCCAGCCCGCGCCGGGCCAGACCGTGACCGGTGCGACCTATTCCGCGGCGCGCATCTATCAGATACTCGACGATCTCTACGCAGCGACCGGGGGTAAGCAGTTCACCAAGGTCAACTTCTACCCCGAGTACGTCATCGCGACGGCCCCGACCGCGCCCGGTGAGGCCACGTTCGACGACTTCACCTGGCGCAGCGGAAAGGTCACGCACAAGCTGTCGCCTATCCAGCCGAAGTCCGACGACCTGTTCGACGCCACGACCGTGAGCTGGTCGCAGGCCGAGGTGCTCGCCCGCCGGATGCCGGAGCTCACCGGCGTCGACAGCCCCGACAAGACCTACGTGTTCGTCTCCCGCGGGGTGGTCAACAAGGTTCTGCAGTTCCAGCTCACCACCAGCGACGGCTACTACAACCCGGTGGTCCGAGCCGACCCGAGCGGCAACATCACGCAGATGACCGGCGGGAGACCAGGCACTCCAGCGGCGGGCTGACGGCCTCGCTGTCTCCGGGGGCGTCACCCGGACTCGCGACGATCAGTCGAACGGGTTGTCCGCCGTTACTTCGGTCCTGGTTCGCTCGGTTCGCAAGAGCTGTGGTTCGAGGACGTCGAGCGAGCAGCATCGCTCGCCAAGGAGCACACCTGAGGCAGCACAAGGGGAGAATAGTTTCAGCCTGAGACATGTGTGCCAGGCTGACACATACACGTTGAGATCGTTATACGCAGTCCGTTCCTGCTGGCGTTCGGGTGCAGTAGCGTTGCTGCCCTGTCATGTATTGTCTGCTCCGCAATGGTGGGGCCTGTCGGTAAATGGAGTGATGTTCGTGTCTGTCGTACTCGCGATGCTGTTGCACTCGCAGGCCGGTCCGGTGCAGGGAGAAGCTCTGGTGGCCCAGCTGAAGGCGGACTGGCCCGGCATCCCTGAGCCGACCGGCCTGGAGGACAACCCAGGAGGGCCGTTGTCCTTCAGCTGTGCCGACGATTTCGTGGCCCTGATGCCGGTCGAGGCGACGATCGGCGACGACCTGCCGCAGATCGTCGGCCCGTCGCGGCTGTGGCCGAACGCCCGCCCTGCGCCGGACTACCAGGCGCACACGATCGTCACGGTGCTGAGCCCCGAGGGTTCCAACCCCGTGGCGAACACCGCGCTGCTCAGCCAGGTGATGGCCTCGGCGATCCGGGTGTCCAGCACGGTGGTCGCGGTGTACTGGGGTGCCGCCAACCACGTGATCGTGCCCGAGCTGTTCGTCGAGCTGGCTCACGAGACGCTACCTGACCCCATGCTGATGGCCTGGGTGGCGCTCAACTGTGGTGTCAACCCGTCGTCCGGCCTGGCCTCTGGTTTCTCCCAAGGCATGGACATGCTGGGTCTGATGGACGTGGAGATTCCCGACACCACCGAAGGTGTGGACTGGGTGTTCGAACGGCTGCAGAGCATCTGTTTCTACCAGGTGGACAACGGCCCGGTGATCGGTGACGGCGACACGATCAGCGCCACCGCCGACGGCACCAGGACCGTCGCCGTCCACGCGCCGTCCGCGCTGGGTGACGATCGCACCGTGCTGCGCCTGGAGACAGGCGCCCCAGCACCCAAGAGACGCTGGTTCCACCGCTGACCGGTTGTCGTGTGGCACGTTGTCACCCGGGGTTATAAATCAGGACGAAGGTCCTTGTGTGTCAACGTCCGAACCCGACGACCCGTGCCGACCTGGACTGGGAGCGGCTCGCCGTGGTGGTACAGACCGCGAACGGCTGACCAGGGCGCGGTATGGTCGTGGTGGTAGCACGTCGCCGCACGGGGTTATAAAATTGGGATGGAGGTGGTGAGCATGCCGTGGCCGCAGCGACACGCATACTCGGCGCTGTCGTGGTTGACGGGGATCGCGAAGTCGAACCTGTCCGCGTACCGGCACGCGTCCAAACCCGTGTCGCCCGTCGTGGCCCGTCGGATCGAGATCGCGGGACGCACGGATCCCGACGGCCCCATCACGGCCCAGCACCTGCTGTGCTTCCCGCAGCTGGCACTGGCCGTCAAGCGGCTCATGAGCACTGACCCGGTCCACTGCACACGGCTGGTGCGGCAGACGGTGCAACAGCTCGGCCTGCTCGCTGACGAGCGAGATCTCGCCGCGTACCACATCAAGCCACCGACGACGGGAGACGCGCGGTGGAACGCACTGATCGTCGGGGTCGCTGCCCATACCTGGTCGCTGTCGGGGCATGCGACCCCGCTCGAGTGGGCGCAGGAGGTCCGCGCCCTGGAGCAGTGGTGGACCCCTGGTGCGGTGCCGTCGCGCTGGCGCGACTGGAACCTCGTCCACACCCCACCGTCGTTGCGCGAGCGCGGGGTCATCTTCCCGACCGCGTGGCTGGAGGCGGTGTGACGAGCACTGCGACGCCCGACATGGGGGGGCATGATGTGCGCGCCCTGCTGACCGAGCTGGGCGGTCGCATGGCCGCCGACGGGGTGCACGCTGAGATGTTCGTCGTCGGTGGTGCCGCGATGGCGCTCGTCTACGACGACCGGCGCACGACTGCCGACATCGACGCGATCCTGCGTCCCCGTGACGTCGTGCTCGACATGGCAGCCGCGATGGCCCGCCAGATGGGTCTGCCCACCAGCTGGCTCAACGACGCCGTCGTGGAGATGGTGCCCCCGAACAGGGACGACAACCCCAGGACTGTCGGTGAGTTTGGCGGACTCTCAGTCTCGGTCGCCTCGCCGCAGTACCTGCTCGCCATGAAAGCGATGGTCTCGCGCAAGTCTCCCTCCGACCTCGAGGACGCAGCCCTGCTGTGCGTCACGCTCGGGATCACGGCCGAGGCCCAGGTCGAACGTGCTGTCCGCCGCTACTTCGGTCCGGGTGCCTTAGGCTCGCAAGAGCTGTGGTTCGAGGACATCGTCGAGCGTGCAGCACTGCTCGCGAAGGAGCGGGCGCGAGAACAGCAAGACAGGCGCTGACCAGCGGGCAGAGCCGATCGCAGACAACTACGTGGTCGGCAGGGCTCCGGTGCAAAAGACGACGGAGAGAGTCCGCGCTCGCTTCGAGAAGCTCGATGGATGAGCTCAGCTGCGTCGGCTGCCGGTTCCTGATGGCGCAACCTGGACCAGCCGCTTCGCTATTCTCGGTTGTGGAACCCGCAAAACCGGGAACGGTCCAAGGACATGGGAACTGCCCCAAGAAGCCTCCTGCCCTTTCATTTGACCACAAGTACCCGTTATTGGTATGCTACCGACTCCTGCTCCACCAGTGTTTGAGAGGTGTGACCGTGAAAAGTATCCTAGCCGTTGTTATGTCGGCGATGCTGCCCCTGCTTCTGTTGACCGCCTGCAACGGTGGCCCAAGCAGCGGTGACGGCAGCAGTGCCGAAGTCATGATGGAGGAGCCCGTCAAGTCGTTTCTCTCTGGCGCGTTGCCGGATGACTATGCCTTCTATGCGCTGGAGGAACTCCTTCCCATCACGATGGACGACCTGCGAAGCAACGGCATGATCATCGGCTCCAAGGCTCCTGAAGGACTGTTGCCGTCAAATGTTATCCGACAGCTGTATGGCGGCGGTTTTCCGTCCGGAACGTTCTTGTCCATGGACGCAGCCTCCGACGGAATGGACAAGTTTGACGGCGTCCCCTTGTACGTATGTATTGGGATCACTCCCGATGGCTGCATTAGCGAGATGAAGGAAGACGGCCTGAAGCAGATCGTACTCTTCTCGGATGAGGATGCAAACAGAGTCCAAGACGGCGCCTTGGTCAAGATTGATATCAAGTAGGCGGCACATGGGTTGATGATGCGGATGTCCTGAGCTCGCCCACCCCCTACGCCTTCGGTCATCCTGTATGTGGCACCTGTCGCCGTCACCGTGCCCAGCCCGGTGCCGTTGTTGCTGCTCGCTGCCGACCTGGCCGACCATCACCAACCCCGTCCGACCGCCCGTGCCCGTGACCTGATCGGCGAGGCCCTGGCGTGAGGGTCGTCCTGCCGCCCATGATCGACGCCCAGACCGACGAGGGGTGTCCGGCGGGACGACCTTGCAGACGCCCGCCGCGCAACAAGCCCTGGACCGCACCGACGACGTGGTGGTCGTCGTCGCTGGGCGCGAAGGCGTCGTCCGCCGTCCGAACCTGGGTGCGGCTGGCGGAGGTGGTACGTGAGGTCCGGGTGGGTTGAGCCGCAGGGTGCGCGTGGGCCTGCGCCCGGCCAGGGCTAGGCACGCAACGTGTGTTGGTCGATGTAGTACACTATGGGCATGGCTGGGCGCGGAGGTTCGACATCGACGTTGTCTGTCTCCTTGCCGACCGACGTGGTGGGGATGCTGAAGGCTCGGGCTGGTCCCCGGGGTGTTTCGGCATACATCACCGAGGCGGTCCGGCACAGGCTTGCTATGGAGGGTCTGGACGACATCGTCCGGGACTACGAGGCGACGCGCGGCCCGCTGGACGAGGCGATGGTGCGGGGGTTCACACGTGACGTCTTCGGTGATGAGCCCGACTGATGCGGATCGTTCCCCGGACGGTCGTCCTCGACGCCCAGGGTCTGTCGCTGCTCGTCGACCGCGACGAGGCGATGACCGCGTTCCTCTTGGCTGCTCGGCGTGCCGAGACCCCTGTGGTGGTCTCGCCCGTGACGATCGTCGAGGCGGTCCATCGTGGCACGGATCGGAGCCGCCTGGACTGGTTGCTGTCGCGCCTCGTGGTTGAGCCTGTGACCGAACCGGACGCGCGCGCTGCCGTACGGCTGCTGCACGAGGCTGGTGGCCTGCACGGCCACACCCACGCCATCGACGCGCTGGTTGCTGCCCTGGCGCTGCGGCTCCCGGCTCCTGTCGTGGTCGTCACCTCGGACCCGGACGACTGGAACCGACTGGTTGGAGACCGGGTCCGTGTCCATCGGGTCTGATTCCACACCGGTGTGGTGAGCACCTGCGGCTCGGCCTTGCCGAGCACAGGTGTCCCAGAGCGAGCGGAGGATGGGGGATTCGAACCCCCGAGGGTGTTACCCCAACACGCTTTCCAAGCGTGCGCCATAGGCCACTAGGCGAATCCTCCGGGCGGGACGATGGTACCCGAACCTGGCGCGGAGTCCACGTCTTGTGGAGCGGGGGTCGGGTCGGGCAGCAGGTCTCGGGTGAGGACAGTGGCCCCGGCCACGACCGACGGCATGGCAACGACGGACACGATCGGTACGACGAACAGCAGGTAGGCGGCGGCGCCGAAGGCGTTGGAGCGGACCCGTCGGGCGGCCAGCAGGCGTCGGCGGTCGTCGAGGTCGAAGCCGCGGGCGTCCAGGGCGCGTCCGGTGAGCTCGGTGACCAGCAGGCGTCCGCCGACGACCGACCCGACGACGAGCCCGGTGACGGTACCGACCACGGGGATCAAGCCGATGAGGAACAGGCTGACGGCCAGTGCCAGGCCGAGGCCGGCCAGGCGCAGGCTCTCGCTGGTCTGCCGGACGAAACCGGCCCAGCGGCCTTCGTCGCGCCCGGGCGGCGGGTTGCCGAGCTGCTGCTCGACGTGGTGGGCGATCTTCTCGAAGAACGGGTCGCCGACGAGCAGGGTGGTCGCGGCGTAGCAGGCGACCATCGCCCAGCCGACCAGCAGGACGATGCCCGCACCGAGGATGACCCGGGTGCCGGTGCGCAAGACCGGCTGCCAGTCGTCGGCGAACGGGGTGGCCCAGTCGACCAGGTTCGGCAGCGACACCAGCAGGGCGACGAAGGCCGCGAGGAAGACCGCCCCGACGACCAGCGCCGGGGCCGCGCCGAGCAGCATCAGCCGGGGGCTGTGCCGCCACAGGGAGAAGCCGCGCCGCAGCGCCGACAGGCCCGCGGCGACCTCGGCGGCGAAACGGCGCGGTTCCGGTCGGCTCACCTGCACCATCCTGGCAGACTGGCGGTTGGTTCTGAGACCCGCTGAGCCGAGACGGCACAGCTTCTGTCCGTGAAGGGTGGGCTTCCAGGCGAGAGATGGGCTCCGGAGCCCATCTCTCGCCTGGAAGCCCACCCCTCACAAGGTGCCGAGGCTGGGCAGCTCCGGAAATCGCTCGGGAGCGCCGCGGTGCGGCCCCTACCATGGCTTCGCACTCAGGCTGGGCGTTCCGCGGACCGGTGCGGAGCTGGGCCTGGCTGATATCTGGAGGTTCCGACCGCTCGTGCTCATCGCCGCTCTGGGAGACGTCCACGGGCAGTGGCGAGAAGCCGTGACGCTCGTCGAGTGGGCGTGCGCCGAGGCGGGCGTCGCCGCGAGCGACCTGGCGGCCGTCTTCCAGGTCGGTGACGCCGAGGCGCTGCGCGACGAGACGCAGGTCGCCCAGGTGCCTGGCCCGGCGAAGTACCGCAGGCTGGGTGACTTCCCGCGGGTGCTCGACGGGACGGTCGTCGTCCCGGCGCCGCTGTTCTTCGTCGCGGGCAACCACGAGCCGTTCGCGGCTCTCGACGCCGACGGTGGACTGGTGGCCGGTCACGGCCGGTGGGGACCTGATGTCACCTACCTGGGGCGGGCCGGGGCGGTGACGGTCGCCGGTCTGCGCGTCGGGTTCCTCTCGGGGATCGCGCGCGAGACGACTGCCAGTCCTAGCCCGAAGGCCCGCTCGCGCGACCAGCGGGCGGCGGCCTACTACAGCACCGAAGAGCTGGCGTCGACGCGCAGAGCGACCCAGCAGGGCAGGTTCGACGTGCTCATCACTCACAACTGGCCCTCCGGGCTGGATTCCGCCCGGACCCGGCACCAGGGCGACCCGAACCTGCGCGACCTGATCGTCAGGTCCCGGCCGGCGCTGTCCCTGCACGGGCACATGCACGTCGCGCACCGCGAGCAGATCGGCGGCACCGAGGTCGCCTGCCTGGCCAAGGTGGGTTTTCGCTATGCCAACCCGCTCGACGCCGTCGGGATCTGGCAGATCGCACCAGGCGAGACCCCGGCACGACGCCTGGTGTGACCGACGCGCACCACCGACGTCGGCGACCTGCTGGAGATCGACCCGTGTGCGGTAGCTCTCAGCCGGGTGCCAGTTTCACGCCGTTCCGCCGGTTCAAGAGCCTGTTGCAGAATTCAGGTTGAAGGCGACTTGGGTTGACGAACCCGGCCAAAGTTGGCTGCCGACGGAGGGCAGGGTCGCCAGGTCGTCCAGCAGCTGAGCTGGACCGTTGCCACGCTGGCTGGTCACTCGGTGGCTCTGACCGACCTGGTCAACGACTTCTCGCCGTCGACGGTGGTGACATAGCAGATGATGTGCCTGGTCTTGGCGCCGCCGAGGTAGGAGGCGTTGACGGTGACCTTGGGGTCGGTGGTCCCCGTGTAGTCGGCGGCGGCCTCGGTACAGGTCTGCTTGGCCTCGTCGTCGGTCCAGGCCCGCTCCTCGGTGCGGTGTACGACCTCCGAGCTGTGCGGCTGGTCGCAGGCGACGGTCGTGACCATGGTCCGCATCCAGATCGTCGCCACGTCGCCCTCGGCGGTCGCGACGCTGTCGAGGGTGCCGTCGAGACAGTCCCCGGGCCGGAGGTCCTGGGAGTTCGTGGTCCTGGTACCCGGGCCGCACGCCCCGACCGCGAGCATCAGTACCAGGGCGGTGGCGACGGTGGTTGTCCTCACTGGGGCTCCTCTCGTCGACCGGACGACGCCCTCCCCTGGTCCGGTACTGAGCCCGGTCCGGGGAGCACCGCACCTCGGGGTAGGGACAACCCGACCCCGGAACGGGGAGGCAGCCTGGTTCTGCCCGGGCGGCGGCGTCCATAGCCTGAGGGTCATGACGAGGCGAGCTCATCCCCAGGATCCGCACGGCCTGGCCGTGCGGCTGCACGACGTGCGGAAAGTGTACGGCACCGGTCAGGCGGCGGTGACCGCCCTGGGCGGAGTGTCCCTGGACTTCGGGACGGGGACGTTCACGGCGGTGATGGGGCCGTCCGGGTCGGGCAAGTCCACGCTGCTGCAGTGCGCGGCCGGGCTGGACCGGCCCACGTCGGGCGCGGTCTACCTGGGTGAGCAAGACCTGGCCAGGCTCAGCGAGACCCGGCTGACGGTGCTGCGCCGCAGCCGGATCGGGTTCGTCTTCCAGTCGTTCAACCTGCTGCCGTCGTTGAGCGCCGAGCTGAACGTGGCGCTGCCGCTGCGGCTGGGTGGTCGTCGGCCCGCCCGGCGCGAGGTGCGCGAGGCGCTGGCCGCGGTCGGGCTGGCCGACCGGGCCCGGCACAAGCCGACCGAGCTGTCCGGGGGGCAGCAGCAGCGGGTGGCCATCGCCCGGGCGCTGATCACCCGGCCGCAGGTCCTGTTCGCCGACGAGCCGACCGGCGCCCTGGACTCGACCACCGGGCGTGAGGTCCTGACGCTGCTGCGCTCTCTGGTGGACGAGCAAGGACAGACCATCGTCATGGTCACCCACGACCCGGTGATCGCCGCCCGCGCCGACCGGGTCGTCTTCCTGGCCGACGGCGTGGTCGTCGACGAGATGCACCAGCCCACCGCCGCCCAGATCGCCACCCGGATGACCAGGCTGGAGGTGGCGGCGCCATGACCGGGCTGCTGTGGCACACGGTCCGGGCCCGGGCCGGCAGCCTGGTCGGCACGTTCGTGGCGCTGGGGCTGGGGGTGGGACTGCTGTCGGCGACGCTGCTCACCCTGGTCAGCTCGATCACCTCGCGCGGCACCGAGCCCCAGTGGTTCGTCAGCGCGGACGTGGTGGTGGTCGGGGGCGACCGGGTGGCGGGGCGCAACGTGGCCCGGCCGTCGGTCGAACCGCTGGCCGTGCCCGCCGACCTGGCTGGGCGTCTGGCTGCGCAGGTCGACGCGGACGTGGTCGTGGACTACGCCGGACCGGCCTCGGTCGTCGGCGCACCGGGCGACAGCGTCCACCCCTGGTCGGCCAGCTCGCTGCACCCGTTCGCCTGGGAGTCGGGCGGAGCCCCGGACGGTGACGACCAGGTAGTCCTGACCGCCCCGACCGACCACGCCCCGGGCGACCGGGTCACCGCCCAGACCGTCGCTGGGCCGGTGGAGCTGGTCGTCAGCGGCGTCATCAGCACCGACGCCCTGCCCGCGCTGTACACCACCGACGAACGGGCGGCCGGGCTGGCCGACCACCGGATCGCCGCGCTGGCGCTGACCGCCCGCGACGGGGCAGTTCCCGGCCTGGTGGAGCAGGTGCGTCGGGTCACCACCGCTGACGCTGTGCGGGTGCTCACCGGTGACGGCCGCCGGGCCGCGGAGCCTGATCCGGAGTCCGACCTGTTCGAGCTGGCGGCCGTCCTGCTGGGCTACACCGCGGGGGTGTCGGCCTTCGTCTCGGTGTTCGTCGTGTCCAGCACCTTCGCCTACGCGGTGGCTGCCCGGCGCCGCGAGTTCGGGCTGCTGCGCACCGCGGGGGCCCTGCCACGGCAGGTCCGTCGGCTGGTGGTCGGCGAGGCGCTGGTGGTGGGAGTGCTGGCCGGAGCGGTGGGCAGCGTCGTCGGGGCGGCGGTGGCGCCGCGGTTCGCGCGGTGGCTGACCGATATCGGCTTCGCCCCGGAAGGTTTCACCGCCCGGTTCGTCTGGTGGCCGGTCACGGTCGCCGCCGGGGTCGGGATCCTCGTCGCCCTGCTCGGTGCGTTGTTCGCTGCCCGCCGGGCCGCCAGGGTGCGACCCGTGGAGGCGCTGCGCGAGGCCGCTGTCGACTCCAGACCGATGACGCTGGTCCGCTGGGTCGTCGGGGTGTGCTGCCTGGTCGGGGCGGTCCCAGGCCTGGCGGCTGTCGCCCGGTCCGACCCGGAGGACGCCGTCAACACGTTGATGTGGATCTCGATCGTGCTGGTCACCGGGTTCGCCATGCTGTCACCGGTCCTGGTCGGCCCGGTGGTGCGGGTGCTGACCGTCCCGCTGGACCGGCTGCCCGGTGCCACCGCGCTGCTGGCCCGGGCCAGCACCCTGGCGGCCGTGCGGCGCACCGCCTCCACCGCCGCGCCGATCCTGCTCGCGGTCGGGCTGGTCGGTGGCATCCTGGCCGGGTTCCAGACGTTCACCCGCACCGCGCAGACGGCGGCCGCCTCCCGGGTGACCGCTTCCACCGTCGTCGTACCCGACGGTACGGCGGGTATCGCCGATGTCACCGTGGCCGAGCTGGCCCAGGTCCCGGGTGTGCGGGCCGCGGTACCCGTCGCCGGTACGACGGTGTACGTCAAGACCGAGGCCAGCAGCGCCGCCGACTGGAACGGCCGGTACGTCGTCGGCCCCGCCGCCGCGACCGTGCTCGACCTGCCGGTGGTCGACGGCGACGTGGCCGACCTGGTGGGTACCGATACGGTCGCGGTGTCCCGTGGTAACGGGGAGGTGGGCCAGACGGTCAGCCTGTGGCTGGCCGACTCCGCCTTGGTCGACCTACGGGTCGTGGCGGTGCTCGACGACCAGATCGACACTATCGACACGGTGCTGCTGCCCTGGGACCTGCGCGGCGGGCACACCGCGGCCCCGCTGGCGGACGAGGTCTACCTGGACCTGGCGCCCGACGCCGACCGCGGTCGGGTGGCCGCCGTGGCCGCTGCCGGTGGCGGCCAGGTCGTGACGACCGACGACCATCTGTCCTTCCAGAGCGCCGCGGAGAACCGGTGGGGCATCCTCATCGTCGTCGCGATGCTCGGCATGGCCCTGCTGTACACCGTCATCGCCCTGGCGAACACCCTGATCATGGCGACCGGGAACCGGGCCGGGGAGCTGGCGACGATGCGGCTGTCCGGGGCCACCAGCCGCCAGGTGGTGGGTGTGGTCGGCCTCGAGGCGCTGCTCGTCGCCGGGGTCGGGATCGGCCTGGGCGGCGGCGTCACCGTCATGACGCTGGCCGGTCTCCTGCCCGCCCTGGCGGCATCGGCGCCGCAGGTGACGGTGGTGGTGCCGTGGCCGTACCTGGGCGGGACCGTCGTGGTCTGCCTGGTCGTCGCCGTGCTGTCCAGCGTCGTCCCGGCGGCCCTGCTGGCCCGCCGCCGACCGGTCGACCTGGCGGGCGTGCGCGAGTAAGCGGCCACCCGGACTGGTCGTTCCGCCATTCTGGGTTGTGGAACGTAACCCGGAACAACGCCGACGGTCTTCCAGGTCGTGTGGGCGCGCGGTCCCCACGACCGCAGCACCGTTCATCTCGGACGCCGGTTCTGAAGACCGGTCGACCTCGCGTCGTCACGCGACGAGCGCGGTGGCGGAAAGGCCATCCAGCGCTGGCCGTGACGAACGTGGCGATACGTCGACCAGGCGAGGGCTAGCGTTTGACTCTCACACTGTGCGAGGTGGTGGAGTGGGTCCATGAGCGATGCTGAGTCGACATACCTGCTGGGTATCGGGGACTTCTCCCGGTTCGCGATGCTGTCGGTGCGGATGCTGCGCCACTACGACGAGCGAGGGCTGCTCGTGCCCTGGCACGTCGATCCGGGCAACGGCTACCGGTTCTACGCGCCCGCCCAGCTCAAGACCGCCGCGCGCATCCGTGTGCTGCGGGACTCGGGCTGCGGGATCGCGCAGATCGCCACGATGCTGCCGCTGTTCGACGACGCTGACGCGCTGCGCCAGGCGCTGGCCGACCACGCCCGCAGCCTGGACGCCGCCGCTCAGCAGATCGCTGACCAGCAAGCTCTTCTCACCACCATACTCGAACAGGTCAAGGAGCCGACCATGCCCGTCACCGTCGAAGAACGGACCGTCCCCGCGATGCAGGTGATCGCCCTGCGCCGCACTGTCCCCACCTATGGCGCCGAGGGTGCCCTCTGGGCCGAGCTCGACCAGCTCGTCAAGACATCAGCGGGGCTGCCCCGGGAGCAGTTCGGCCCGCACGCTGGTGCGACGTTCTACGACGCCGACTTCCGGGAGTCCGATATCGACATGGCCGTGTGGTGGGAGTACACCGGCGACGACGAGCCGGAAGGATTCCAGCGCACCACCATCCCGGAACAGCGCGTCGCCTGGGCGACCCTGTACGGCTCGTACGAGGGTGCTGGCGCGGTATGCCAGGCCATCGGCGACTGGGTCAGCCACCGTGGTCTGACCGTGTCCGGGCCGATGTTCAACATCTACGTGGTCAGCCCCGGCCAGACCTCCGACCCGGAGAGCTGGGTCACCGAGATCAACTTCCCTGTCGCCGGGTAGCGTCTGGTCGACAGCAGGACGGACGCGACGGCGCCGGGCACGGCCCGTCGCGTCCGTGCTGTTCAGGCGAAGGGCCTGGTCACAGCACGGGGTTGGAGGGCCCGCGGATCGCTGGCGTGCCGACGCGGGGGTTCTTCCTGCTCTGTCACAGCTGGTGGACCTTGATACCGGTGCCGTCGAGCAGCGAAGTCAGATCGGCAGCGTCGCTGGTGAGCACGACGACCGGGCGGGGCAGCGTCGTGGCTGTCGCGGCGACGAGCGCATCGACGGTGAGGTCGCGCTGTTTGCGGCGGGATGACGCCGACCGGGCCCGCAGGCCCCCTGCGACGTAGCCGATGCTGCCCGAGACCGGTTCGAGCCGGCACATCGTGCGTACCACGCGCCGCACACCGGCGTCCCGGGCTGACCCGTCGGTCGCCTCAGCCAGGGTGGCGGCACTGACGTAGAAGGTCGAACCGGTCTCGACGGCGAACCGTTCCCAGGCCTGTGTCGCGGTGTCGTGCCGGGCGATCGCGCTCAGCCCTTCGGCGTCGAGGAGGATGCTGTGGGCGATGCTCGCCGTCACCGGGCCAGCCAGTCGGCGATCGCGGCGACAGCGGCCGGGTCGGTCGGACCGTTGGTCGCCTCAGTCTCTGCCAGGTGGTCGCGCATCGCGTCGAGCCGCAGCCGGGCCGCGATGGCCTCCGCGGCGTAGGCCGAGAACTCCCGCGGGCCCACCCGTTCCATGACACCGCGTGCGGTGACGCTGGGCAGGGTGATCGTACGACGCTCGTACTCGCCGGAACTCATACTGCATATCATACTACGCGGGGTTCGTCCTCCGCCGTCCGACCTGCTGTCGGCTCAGTCTTCCCAGTCGTAGGCGGTCGAGTCGGCGGTGCCGTCGAACACGGCCTGGAGGTCGGCCGAGACGGCGGGATTGCGCAGCACGGCGATCTCGGCCTTGGTCAGCGTCTGCGCCGGTTCGAGCAGCACCGAACCGTCGGCCCAGGCCGTGGCGCGGTAGGTGCCAGGGGTCGCGACCTTGCCGAGTGCCACCCGACCCCTGCTGTCGATCTCGACCGTTGCCATCGCCTCGCTCTTCCGCTCACCCATGATCGCTCCTGACGCCAGGCCACAACGGTACCCTGATGTGGCAGATGCCCACAAGTGGCATATCTCTTCTGGTGGTAGGGTGGGCTGAGACCGACTGGGGGAGCATCGATGAGACTGCTGTTCAGCACCAGTGCACGGCACAACGCCGACACCTATCGCGAGCACGACGCGGTGCTGTGGTCGCAGCTGCAGGAAGCCCTGGCTGCCGTCCGCGACCAGACGCCACGGTCTCGCGAGACACTGCTACGCGTCCTCGGAGGAACGGCCTGGTCCGTCGAGGTGCCTGTCGCGGGACGGGACGAGCAGTACCAGGTCGTGTGGGCGTGCGATCCCCACGACCGCAGCACCGCTCATATCGTCCATCTCGGACGCCGGTTGCACTGAAACCGGTCGTTACGTGACGAGGTTGCGGCGGCGGAAAGACCATCCGACGAGCGCGGCGATCCCGGTCAGGACGTCACCCCCGGGGGCATGGGTGAGGTTCGTCGAGTGGCTGGGTCAGGCTGTACCTCTCCCGCACAGCTGCCGCGGACCTGTCAGTGCAGCGGGACGACGGTCGCGCGGGTTCCCACGAGCAGGCGCATGTCGCTTGGGTCGCTGGTGTAGATCGTCGGGTGCCCAGGGCGACTGAGAGCCGTCGCGCAGACCAGCGCGTCCAGGGCGTGCTCGTGGCCGTGCCTGCTGGCCTGCGCCAGCAGGTCCGACGCGACAGCAGCGATCTCTTGCGAGACGGGCACCACCACCAGGCGAGACACGGTCCATCGCAGCGCCGCCCGGTCGATCTTCGGGTACATGGCCTCGACCAGCGTCACAGCGCTGACGGCGACCGGCGTGCGTGCCGCTGCCGCTTCCTCGATCACCGCCCGCAGGTATGCCTCACGCCGCACGGTACGGGCCAGCCCTTCGCAGTCCAGCACCACCAGACCGGCCGCCAGACCTCGGCTCACCGGGTGAAGCCGATCTCCGCGTCCGCCGCGGCAAGATCGGCATAGACCTGCATCCGCACCTGCTGCGGCACAGGCCCCAGCTCGGCCTGCGCGGCTTCGGTGTAGTCGGCCAGGCGGTCCAGCTCGAGCTGCGTGGCCAGGGCACGAGCGACATAGGCCGACAGCCCGCGCGGCCCCGACCTTGCTTCAGCCTCGTCGACGAGGTCCTGCGGGATCGTCAACGACTTCTTCCTGGTCAGCTGTTGAGCCGTCATGCCACTATCCTACCTCATAGGCGATACTCGCGCTGCCTCCCTGCGTCTGCGCTATTCTGGGTTGTGGGACGTAACCCGGAACAACGACGACGGTCTTCCAGGTTGGAGGGACGATGGAAGGACCGGCTTTCCCGAGGCACACCGTCGAGACGCTGCCGTGGGAGCCCCGCCACCGGGCTGTTCGACGGGTCACCTCCTACGATGCCTCCGTCCCGCCGTTCATCGCCCAGGTCGAGGTGTCGCCGAGCCCGGCCGTGTCAGCAGCCGCCCGGCAGGCTGCCATCGACATCGCGCTGCTGGAGCACGCCGCCGGAGGGCAGCTGGCGTCATGACACACGGCTGGCTCCACGTCCTGCCCATCACCGCTCTCTGGCAGCACCCATGAGATGCCTTCGGGGTTTGCTCGGGTGGCGAAGCGACCCCTACGCGACGAGGTTGCGGCGGCGGAAGGACCGTCCGGCGCTGGTCGTGACCAGTGCGGCGATCCCGGTCAGGACCAGCAGGCGAGGGTCGGTCAGGTCGTCGTCGAGCCCGGGAGCGTGCGTGAAGGGGGAGAGGTCCTGGGCCCAGCCGGGCAGCTTCAGGACCGCGGCCAGCAGGGCCACGACCAGCACGTATCCGGCGGACGCCCAGGCCAGAGGGGTCCAGCCTGGTGCCGCGGCGACGAGCAGGGTGGCGACGGCGACGAGGACCCAGACGGCGGGCAGGTAGGCCAGGCTGTGCGTCACGGTGCCCAGGAACGGGCCGTCGGTCGACACGGCGCGTCCGACCGCCAGGCCCGTCGCGGCGACCAGCAGCACCACGACGGTCGCCGCCAGGGTCACACCCAGACAGCAGGCGAACCAGCGGGTGCGGGACCAGGTACCGGAGCACACCAGTCCGGTGCGCCCGGCCTGCTCTTCGGTGCGCTGCCGTACGGTCAGGGCGATACCGGCACATCCGGTCAGGGCACCCAGCAGCAGGCAGGCGAAACCGTAGTACAGTTCGGCGGCCTGCGGGCCGGCCCACGGCATACCCGTGACCTCCCCGGTGGCGGCCACCACCCCGTCGCCGAGCACACCCAGAGCCAGGCCGAGTACTCCCAGACCGCAGGCCCAGCCGACGGCGGTGCCCCGCTGCAACCGCACGGCCAGCCCGGTCGGGGTGCGCAGGGCCGGCGCGGCCACGGCCGGCCCCGGACCAGTGGCCCGGATACCCGCGCCCAGGTCGCGCCGGGTGGTCAGCCACGCCGCCAGGCCGACCAGGGCCGCGGCACCGGCCAGGGCGAGCAGCCCGGGCCAGAGGCGCTCGTCCGCGAACGGTCGCACGGCCTGGACCCATCCCAGGGGCGAGGCCCAGACCAACCCGTTGTCGCGCAGGTCGCCGATGCCGCGGACCAGGTAGGCGGCCCCCAGCGCCACCCCCGCCGCGGCCAGCGCCACCCGAGGGTTGTCGCTCAGCTGGGCGGTCACCGTGCCGACCGCGGCGAAGACCAGGACAGAACCGGCTACGCAGGTCCCGTAGGCGGCCGACCCTCGGGCCCCGAGGCCGGTGACCATCAGCCCGGCCGTCGCCACGGTGCCCAGGGCGAGCGCGCCGATACCGGCGGTCGCGCAGGCGGCGGCCAGCGCTGCCCACCGACCGACGGGCGCGGCGGCCAGCAGCTCGGCCCGGCCGTCGTGCTCCGGGGTGCGGGTGTGGCGGACCACGGTGAACACCCCGAACAGGGCGACCGCCACCAGGAGGTAGCCGCCGGCCTCGAAGACGGTGAGCCCGCCGATGGTGTCCACGGCGTGACCCGGTCCGTTGAACAGCCGCTCGGTCTGCCGCAGCCCGGCCGTGGCGGCGTAGGCGTCGACGGCCGCCTGGTCGGGGTAGGCGCCACGCATCGCCGCGGCCGTCGCTGTGACGTAGGCCCCGACCCCGAGCAGCCACCACGCCAGCCAGGACCGGTCCTGCCGCAGTGCCAGCCGGGTCAGGCGAGCCGTGGCCGTGGTGGCTCTCATGCCGACCGGCCGGCGTAGTGGTCCAGGAAGACCTCTTCCAGGCTGGGCGGCGCGCAGGTCAGGTCGACGACGCCCGCCTCGGTCACCGCGGCCAGAGCGGCGGGCAGATCGGTCTGGGAGGCGTCGAAGCGGACGGTCGTTCTGGTGCGGACCAGATCGGCGACGTCGATACCGTCCAGGTCGACCGGCCGGGTGGTGCGCGCCGTGATGCGGACCCGTCCGATCCGGCGCAGCTCGGCGACCGGCCCGGTGCGCACCGTGGCCCCGTCCCGGACGATCGTGACCCGGTCGCACAGCGCCTCGACCTCGGCCAGGATGTGGCTGGACAGCAGCACGGTCGTACCCCGTGCGGCCGCCTCGCGGACGCAGTCGACGAAGACGGCCTCCATGAGAGGGTCCAGCCCCGATGTCGGCTCGTCCAGCACCAGCAGGTCCGTGTCGCAGGCCAGCGCGGCGACCAGAGCCACTTTCTGCCGGTTGCCCTTGGAGTAGGTGCGGCAGCGGCGGGACGGGTCCAGGGCGAAGCGTTCCATCAGGCTCTCGCGGCGTCTGCCCGGCGCTCCGCGCACCGACAGCAGCACGTCGATCGCCTCCCCGCCGGTGAAACCGGGCCACAGGGTGACGTCCCCGGGGACGTAGGCCAGGCGTCGGTGCAGGTCGACGGCGTCGTCCCAGGGGTCGGCGCCGAACAGGCGCACCAGACCGCCGTCGGCGCGCAGCATGCCGAGCAGGATCCGGACGGTGGTCGACTTGCCCGACCCGTTCGGGCCGAGGAAGCCGTGGATCTCGCCCCGGTCGACTGCCAGGTCGAGGCCTGCCAGGGCCCGGACAGAGCCGAACCGTTTGCGCAGGCCCTCCGCCCGGATCACCAGATCCTGGGAGTCGCTTCCATACATGGCAGTCACTCTCTCATTCGCGGGAGTGACTGTCAAGGGGCGTAGACTGCCGGCTGATGGACCCAGCGACCAACCCGTCCCCGGCTTCTGTCCCGGCCAACTTCACGGTGCGCGAGCTGAAGAAGCGCGCAGCGATGGAGCACGTCCAGACCGTCGCCCTCGACCTGTTCGACGCCCGCGGGTACCCCGAGGTCACGGTCGAGGACGTGGCGGCCGCGGCGGGCGTCTCTCCGAACACCGTGTACCGGCACTTCGGCACCAAGGACCGTCTCGTCCTGCACGACGACTTCGACGCCCAGATGTTCGTCCTGCTCATGGCCTACTTCCCGGAACGGCGCCTGGTCGGTGCGGCGCGCGCGGTCGTGGACCGTCTCGAACCGGTGATCGAGGCCGGTGGGTACGCGGTCCAGCGTCGGGTGCGCTACATGTTCGACGAGCCGACCGTCTACGCCGGGCTGATGGGCGAGATCCGCGAGATCAACGCCTACCTCGCACCCCAGCTGGTCGAGGCCACCGCGCGTACCGAGCACCCGGTCGACCTGGTCACGGCCACCGTCGCCACCGACCTGCTCATCGCCGCCCTGCTCACCGGTGTCCGCCTGTGGCGTGAGGCCGGGTTCGCACCGAGCCTGCGCCACCACCTCGAACCGTGCTTCGACATGCTCGGTTCCGTGCCCTTCTGAGCCCTGATCCACCGAGCGAGAGCTACCTGTCGACGGACGGCGACGCCAGCCACGGCTGGTCGCGCCCGTGCTGTTCAGGCCGGGCTGTTCAGACGGAGGGTCTGGTCACAGCACGGGGTTGGAGGCTCCGAGGATCACCGGTGCGCCGACGCCGGTCGTGCCGCCCCGGCCGGTGGTGAACTCGTGCGCCATGACGACGCCGGGCCGGTTGGCCTCGCTGGCCTCGACCGCGATGGACCCGGCGCGCACTGCGGCGTGCCGGGCGGCACCGCGCGGCGGTTCCACCCAGGCCACGGCCAGCATCGGGGTCCCGGCCTGCAGCCCCCAGGCCCGGGCCCAGGTGCGTACCGCGTCCCGGTCGGTCGGGTCGCCGGGGGCGGGGGCGCTCATCGGGCCGCCCGCGCCGGGCAGCACCGCGAAGGCCCGGGCCTCGTTACCGGCCAGGGCCAGGCCCAGGTTCAGCGCCGTCGTCGCCAGCTCGGCGACCTCGGGGGCTGGCGGGTTGGGCAGGTCGTCGGTGCTGGCGATCCACGGGTGGTCTTCCAGGCCGCCGGGGTGCAGCAGGTGGTCCACCGACCCGGTGACGTACGGCCCGATCCAGTCCGCCGGCGCGCCGGGCCAGCGCGACAGGGCGTCGGCCACCGGGAGCACCGGTGAGAACGGGCGCGACTGGGAGACGACGCCAGGCGTCCAGCCCCGCGGTCCCAGGCAGGCCACCCAGCGGGCTGACGGGTCGGCGTCGAGCAGCAGCGTGCCGATGGCGACGCCGACCGAGCGCGGGCCTTCCAGGTCGTCGTAGTGCCCGGCTTCGAGCAGGCTGTCCCACAGGTCGGCGACGCGCGCCGGGTTCAGCGGGTCGACCAGCCTGGTCACCCGGTCTACGGAGACCTCCAGCCGCGACTGTTCCGCAGGCGTGAGGTTCCGTGGCGTCGCGACACTGGGGGCCGTGTCCGTACCGGCCGTCATCTCACCCTCCCGACCATCAGCTGATGCACGACAACGGTACCCGGGTGAGCGCCGTTCCGGGACCACTTGTCACCAGTTCTCATCGGTTGATACGGGTGATCGCTTACCGGTTCGCCCCCTTCGGGCCGCGGCCGAGCCCCGCGTTCGGCTTGCGAACCGCGGTACACGGGTCCAGGGTCGCAATGTCGGCTTCGACGCTCGCTGCAGTTCAGGTGGGCTCGTGTCGGGGGGGTCGCGCTGGTGTCCGTCCCGTCGAGAGGCTGTGCTGCCATGTCGTCCGCTCCGTCGTCCGCTCCCCTGTCCGGAGGTCAGCGATGACCGTCGTCGGTACTTTTCATCCCACCTCCGTCGGCCATCCTCCCTCTGGGGAGATACCCGTCGCCCCGCCCACCGGGCGCCGGGCGTCGTCGTGGTCCTTGTCCGAGCAGATCACCGCCGCCGGGGTGGCAGGCACCACCACCCACCTGCCCGAGCTCGGCGTGTGGACCGCGGTGCTGGACCTGGCCGAGACCGGCCTGGACCAGGCGCGCGACCTGGACTCCCTGGCCGGGTTCGGGGTCGCGGTGGACGTGCTGGACGTCGGCGACCTCACCGAGCTGTCCCAGACCGTGCCCGGTCCGCAGCGGGTGCGCGCCGCGGTCGGACGGGTGCTGCTGCGTCGGCTGCTGTCTGACCGTTTCGACCCGTCTGTGCCGCCGCAGTCGTGGGGCATGGCCCGCACCGGCAGCGGACGGCTCATCGTGCACGGCGGGTCCGGCAGCCCCGGGGTGGTCGTGCTGCAGGGACCGGACGTCGTCGTGGCCGCGCTCGGGTCCGGCCCGGTCGGCGTGGACATCGAGGCCGAACCCTCCTCGGACATCGAGGAGGACCTGCTCGGGTTCTCCTCCGACCTGCTCGACCCGGAGGAACGCCGCTGGTTGGCCGGGCTGGCGCCGATGCAGGTCCGCGAGGACCTGGCCCGGCTGTGGACCCTGAAACGGGCCGCCGCCTCGGCCCTGGGCCTGCACGTGCTGCTCGACCTCGGCCTGGTCCGCGCCCGGCTGTCGCCCCCGTCGGTCCGGGCCGACCTGGGCCTGAGCCGCTCGCCGCTGGCCGCCTCCCAGTGGCCGGTCACCATCGCCGGCACCCGCCGCTGGATCTCCGTGGTCGCCGTCACCGACGAATAGGGGAGGCTGAGCTGCCCACCTGGGTGTCGATGGTGAGAAGATGGTGAGGAGACTGCGACAGGGTGAGATTCTTGGCTCCATGCCGTTAGGCTGTGGACTCGAAGCCTCGCATCCCTCGTCCAGGAGCAGCTATGACATCGTCGTCTGAACCAGGCCAGCCGACAGGTCCAGAGCCCGAAAGAGTCGGTGCACTCAAGTTCAGGTGCCCGAACGACGGTTCGACCGAGATCTACTGGGAGGTCGAGCGGGGACAGCTGATCTGCCACCACTGCCGTAAAGTGTTTTCCGAGGAGCCGGGTCCCGCGGGCGGCCAGGTGCTCAACGGGATCGTCGTGTCGGACGGTGTGGCCCAGGCGCTGCCGGAGGACAATATCTGCAGCTTCCGCTGCGAGGGCTGCGGTGCTGAGGTCGTCTCCGACAAGACCACCAGCATGTCGGCGAAGTGTTCCTGGTGCCGCAGCAACCTGATTCCCGGGGACGTGGTCTCGAACGAGTTCACGCCCGACGGGATCATCCCGTTCGCGGTCTCCGAGAAGCAGGCTGTCGACAGCTTCCAGAGATGGGTGCGGAAGCACTGGTTCGTGCGGAAGGGCTTCGGGAACGTCGAAGATGTCATCGTCAAGCCGGTCTACTACCCCTTCTACCTGCTGGACGTGCAGATCGGTGCTGATGTCGACGCAGTCGGCGAGAGGCTGGTCCGGAGCTACCGCAGGGGTAACTATGACTACAAGGAGTACGAACAGTTCCGCCTGAGCGGGAGAGCCGGAGGTTATATAGACGACCAGCAGCGTGGGGCGCTGCAGGAGGTCGTCAACGAAAAAATCGTGGACCTGATCCAGCCGTTCGACTGGAGAGCACCATGGCTGAAGCAGTTCAACTACCTGTACCTCAACGGGTACAACGCGGAGCACCGTGATATTGATTTCAACACGATCGCGCGGAGCGTCGGCGACGAGGGGGTGGCGGCGGTCGCTGCTGGGCTGAGCCGTCGGCTGGGGGTGGCAGTGTCACCGCGAAACGTGGGGTACCGCCCGGTCATCGGGTACGTGATGGCCCCTGTCTGGCTCCTGACCTACGTCGACAGAGCCGAACGCAAGACCTACTTCTTCGCGGTCAACGGGCAGAACGGACGATCGGCCGGAGTCCTTCCGGTGGACTGGAAGAAGAGCTCGGTCTTCATCGTGGTCTGCACGGCCGTCATGGCCGTCGGCAGCTTCGTCCTCGAGTACCTGCGGCTGAGGGGGCTGGCTGGCTGATGATTACGCTAGAACAGATATCAGGCAACGCCTCTGGCAGGCGGACCGGACAGTACGTCGCTCTCACCGCGGCGGTCTCCGCAGCGCTCTTCCTGGCGCTCTACGTCGTCGGCAGCGTGTTCATCGCACGGAACCTGCTCCCTGAGAACAAAGACTTCTCTGCCGACAACGTCGAGATTGTGACGCTGGCGCAGCAGGCGGGGGCGAGCGCCAGCGGCATGGAGAGGGACCTGACAGAAGACGAGGTCGCAGCGCTGACGACCAGGGCGGTCGAGATCGGGAGAAAGCTGAACCTGGAGTATCTCCGGATCGAACTGGTGAACGACAAGTGCTCCCCGGAGGACTCTGACAGCCTCTGCGAGCGCACACTCATCGCTTACACTGACGCCATACTGGACGAAGCGCTGGGGACAACTGCCGACAACCGCGGCTCGGGACCGGAGGGCGTGATATTCATCATGGATATTCAAGATTCCGTCCCGTTCACCGGAATCGCCTCCCACGGCTGGACCGCGGACCACTTTTTCACAGGCAGCGTAAAAGACCAGATCTTTGAGAGAGCAAGACACGACGTGCCGCTGGAGACGGACCGCCTGGTTTACTATCGCATGGATGCCATGCTAGACCAGTCGATCTACATGCTGCGCGATTTTGGGGCATTCTCCCCGATTCTCATGATTGCCATATTCATGGTCTCGACCATCACCATCACGGTCTTTTTCTTGATTATCAGATCCCGATACTCAATGTCCTGGGCGAAACGGGGCGGTGCGAAGATCGCTGCTGTCTCCGTGGATGTCTCTCAGGTCCAGAGAACTGTCACCGGCACGCGTACCGCCAAGACATACAACCCACCCCAGTCGTCGAGCGGCGGTGGGTTCTCGTCTGGAGGCGGCGGTAGAGGCGGAGGCGGCGGTAGAGGCGGAGGCGGAGGCGGTTCTTCGTTCGGAGGTGGTCGAGGCTGAGGGCTGGGTGGGGCTGAGCCGGGGGCGGGTCTGGCGGAGTCGGTAGGGTGGGCCGGTGAGCACTGCGCTGTACCGGCGGTACCGGCCCCAGACCTTTGCGGAGGTCATCGGGCAGGACCACGTCACCGCGCCGCTGCGCCAGGCGCTGCGCAGCGGGCAGGTCAACCATGCCTACCTGTTCTCCGGGCCGCGGGGGTGCGGCAAGACCAGCTCGGCGCGGATCCTGGCCCGGGTGCTCAACTGCGCGACCAACACCGCCGAGCAGCCCACCGATATGCCGTGCGGGGTGTGCGCATCGTGCGTCGAGCTGGCCACCGGGGGGCCGGGGTCGCTGGACGTGGTGGAGATCGACGCCGCCAGCCACGGCGGGGTGGACGACGCCCGGGAGCTGCGCGAGCGGGCGACCTTCGCCCCGGCCCGGGACCGGTTCAAGGTGTTCGTCCTGGACGAGGCCCATATGGTCACGCCGCAGGGGTTCAACGCGCTGCTGAAGATCGTCGAGGAACCTCCGCCGCACGTGAAGTTCGTCTTCGCGACGACCGAGCCGGACAAGGTCATCGGGACCGTCCGGTCGCGTACCCACCACTACCCGTTCCGCCTGGTCGCGCCCGACGTTCTGGTGCCCTACCTGGAGCAGGTCTGCGACCGCGAAGGCGTGCGCGTGGGGCCCGGGGTGCTGTCCCTGGTGGTGCGGGCCGGGGCCGGGTCGGTGCGGGACAGCCTGTCGGTGCTCGACCAGCTGGTCGCCGGGGCCGGGCCTGACGGGCTGACCTACGACCCGGCGGTCGCCCTGCTCGGCTACACCCCGGCGTCGTTGCTCGACGACCTGGTGGAGGCGCTGGCCGCCCGCGACGGCGCGGCGGTGTTCCGGGTCGTGGAACGGGTGGTGGACGCCGGGCACGAACCGCGCCGCTTCGTCGAAGACCTCACCGAACGGCTGCGTGACCTCATCGTCGTCGCCGCCTGCGGGGACCAGTCCACCGCGGTGCTGCGCGATGTTCCTACGGACCAGCTGGACCGGATGCGGGCCCAGGCCACCCACCTGGGCCCGGCCGAGCTGTCCCGGTCCGCCGACCTGGCCGCCACCGGGCTGACCGAGATGACCGGTGCTACCTCCCCCCGGCTGCAGCTGGAGCTGCTCACCGCCCGGTTGCTGCTGCCCGCCGCCGACGACTCGGCCCGCGGTCTGGGCGCCCGGCTGGACCGGGTCGAACGCAGCCTGGCCGGTGGGTTCGTGCCGGCAGGCCCGGCTGGGGGATCGGCTGGTGCTGGGGCACCGGCGTCGGCACAGGCCGCGGATGCGCCAGACCGGTCCAGGACCGCGGCGGGTCCAGCCGCCGACAGCCCGGACGCTGGTGCGGGGAGGGCGACGCCACCGGCCGCACCGGATGCTGCTCGACCGCCAGCGCCGCACCCAGAGGTCGGCCCGGCCCGGCCGCCGTCGCCGGAGCCGTCGGCGCGCCCGGTCGCCAGACAACCGCAGGACGCACCGTCTGGTCCCCAGCCCGCCGCTTCGACGCCCGCGCCCGGGACCACCCGGCAGGCGATGGATACCGAGATGCTGCGCCGCCGCTGGTCGGAGGTTCTGGCCACGGTGGCGGTCCTGCGCAAGCTGACCTCGGCGCTGGTCGCCGACAACGCCCTGCCGCTGGCCCTGGACGCTACGACGCTGCGCCTCGGCTTCACCCGGCCCGGCCATGTCAACGCCTTCCGCTCGTCCGGGCACGCCGAGATCGTGGCCCGGGCGCTGCACGAGACCCTTGGGGTGGACGTGCGTGTCGAGGCCGAGCTGCACGACCCGGCCGCGGCGACGGTGCCCGTCTCGCCGTCGCCCGTCGCGTCCCCGGCGATGCCGACCCCGGCCCAGGCGGAGGCGTCGTGGTCGGCCCCAGCCCGTCCCGGGCCGACACCCCCGACGCCCGCCCCGGACCAGGCCAGCGCCCCGGCGTCGTCCGCTCCGCCCGCCGAACCGCCGGACGCCGGACCGCCCTGCGACGACGCCCCGCCCGCCGAACCACCCGACGACGACCCGCCCTGGGACGACGCCCCCCCAGCCCCCCCGCGCGGCACCCGGAGCCCTGCTCCTCCGGCGCCTGACGAACCGTCCCCGGACGATCCGGACCTGGCCGGTTCTGGCCTGGTCGGTGCCCCGCTCATCGCCCAGATGCTCGGCGGCCAGGTCATCGCCGAAGAGCTCGTCGAACCCGAGTAGCGGGGTCCACCCACCGTTCCTCCCCGCACCGGCTACGCCGTCGTGGGAGCCTCTCGTGCCGTGGCCCCGCACCGGCCCAGGCTCTGTCCCGGCGACGGACACCGTAGGGTTGGGGGCGTGTACGAGGGTGCGATCGGTGACCTGGTCGACGAGCTGGGACGGCTGCCGGGCGTCGGGCCGAAGAGCGCGCAACGGATCGCGTTCCACGTCCTGGCGGCCGAACCGGCCGATGTGCGGCGGCTGGTCGACGCGTTGACCGAGGTGAAGGCCAAGGTCCGGTTCTGCGCGGTCTGCGGCAACGTGACGCAGGAGGCGCACTGCGCGATCTGCCGCGACCCGCGCCGCTCCCCGACGGTGATCTGCGTGGTGGAGGAGGCCAAGGACGTCGTCGCGATCGAGCGCACCCGGGAGTTCCGCGGCCGGTACCACGTGCTGGGCGGGGCGATCAACCCCATCGCCGGGATCGGCCCGGACGATCTGCGTATCGCCGGGCTGCTGACCCGCCTGGCCGACGGCCAGGTCACCGAGGTCATCCTGGCCACCGACCCGAACGTCGAGGGCGAGGCCACCGCCACCTACCTGGCCCGCCTGCTGGTCCCCATGGGTCTGACGGTCAGCCGCCTGGCGTCCGGCCTGCCCGTCGGCGGCGACCTGGAGTACGCCGACGAGGTCACCCTGGGCCGGGCCTTCGAGGGTCGCCGCCGCCTGGCCTGACGAGCACCGAGGGACGAACTTCCGGACGAGCTTCCCCGGCCTAGGCCCACCATGGTGGGGGGAAACTTGTGGTCTGGTTCGCCTGGGGTGCATGGTCGGGTGTGGTCCAGGAGTGTCCCCGGTGTCCCTCTGGTGCGTGTGCGCCCGTAC
>WRMB01000044.1 GCA_009777345.1 Micrococcales bacterium
GCCGCGGGTTGTCGGGGGTCGTTGCCCTTGCTGGGGGTATAAACCCCCAGCCGCCCCCCCAAGAACCCCAGACACCTCGAGGCAGGACGATCGGTGGTGCTGACGTCGCAGGGTCCGATCGCGGGATGCCTGTCGGCAGCAGCCGGGCCCGGGGGTGAGACCTGCGCGAGGTCAAGTCCGTCTCAGGCTGAAACATGTGTGCCAGGATCAGTGCATCGAGGTTGACCCCTGCGGGCCTCTTGCTTGATAGCCTGGGTCGAAAAGACGAAGACTTCGAACTTCGACAGGAGGAGTGGACTATGGGTGCCTGGGGTGATGAACCGTGGGACAACGACACGGCGGCTGACTGGTTTGACAGCCTGATGGACGACACGTCCCTGCGAAAGCACTGGCGCAAGGGGATCACCGCCGATCCTGAAGATGAAGGTGAGACGGTTCTAGCCGCTGCCTGGCTCTTCGTCCAGCTGGGCAGGGTCTACGTCTGGCCGATCAAACGCTACGACAAGGATCTTGAGCTCACCATTACCAAGCTCCGAGCCATCCGGGACGACGAACGATTGTCCGAGGGAGATCCTGAAGGCTGGGTCCGACGAATCGACGGCTATATCGCGGATCTCGAGTCGCGTGCGGAGGACTGATGGCTCGCAGCTCCTGTCTGGACGAGGCCGTCGCCGTCTTCAAAGAGCTGGGTTGGGACGAAGCCGCTGTCATGGACGTTCCCATGCTGCCGTTGGGTACCGACCGAAGAACAGCGCTGGCGGGGCTGCGGTCGGGGCAGTGGGGGAGTGTCGAGCTGGCCGGGGTCGTGGTGCGCGGGGTGGAACGCGGCTGGCTGGACCGTGACGAGGCGGTCGGGCTGGTGCTGACCGCCATGGACACGGCGTCGCGACCCGTCGACCGCAAGGCGTGGCTGGACGACCTGGCGGTGACCGGGGCAGGACAGTGGGGTTCCTATTGTCTTGCGGCTTTGACCAGGCAAGACATTAGGAACCCACTGTCCCACCACCCAAGGAACCAGGCTGGGCCGACGCCCACATGTCCCGCCTGCGATGAGGCAAGATGACGGGGACGAGCGACACAGGAGAGACATGAAGACGTATCTGAGACCTCTGGCGGTGGTGGTGGCGGGAGCCGTGGTGCTGAGCGGTTGCGGCCGTGGTGAGGCCGCCGGTCCGATGCCCACCGAGCTGGAAGGATCGGGTGCACGGGTGGTCGTCACCGACGCACCGGCCCGCGACGACGTGGTCACGGCGACGTGGCAGCTGGGTATCGCGGCTGCGCGGACCGGGGACGGTACTGCGGTCGTCTCGCCGTCGAGCCTGGTCACGGCCTTGGCGATGCTCGGCGAGGGGGCGGTCGGCGACGAGTCGGCACCGTTCGACGCCGCGCTGGGCGCCGCCGGCCAGGACCGCACCGACGCGGTCAACGTCCTGCAGAGCGCTCTCGCCCGGTACGACGGCGACCCTGCGGTGGTCCAGGCCGACACGCTGCCGACCACCCCGGTGCTGCACACCGCCCAGCGCATCGTCGTGGACGACGACGTCGCTGCCGCGCCCGCCTTCCTCGACCGGCTGCAGCGCGGCTACGGCGCGGGGGTGCTCACGGTCGACCTGGCTTCCGACGCTGGTCTGGCAGCACTGTCGGCCTGGGTGGACCAGCACACCGGCGGTTTGGTCAAGCAGACGGGGATCAAGCCCGACGAGTCGACCCTTGCGGTGCTGCAGGACGCGCTGGTGCTGGCCGCGGCCTGGCAGCAGCCGTTCGACCCCGATCACACCCATGAGGCCGACTTCTCGCTGCCGTCGGGCGCCGGCACGGTAGCGGTGCCGACGATGCATGCCGAGCTCGACGTGCCCCTGGTCGTCACCGACCAGTGGACCGCGGTGCGCCTGCCCTACGCCGACGGTCTCACCGCCGACCTGATGCTCCCGTCCAGGTGCGACCCGTCCGAGAGGTGCCCTGAGGTCGACAACCCTGCCCTGGCCGACGCGGCGGTGGTACAGGCCCTGTCCGAACGGCTCGACAGCGCCCCGGCCACCACGGTCGAGGTGGCGTTGCCGACCCTGGACCTCGCCACCAGGACCGACCTCATGGGCCTGCTCACCGACCTGGGCATCGCCGGCCACCGGCTGACCGGGGTGCGCGTCGACGGCGAACCCGTCGTGGTCAGCCAGGCCGTGCAGCAGACGGTGCTCAAGATCGACGAGGACGGCACCCGGGCCGCGGCCGTCACCGAGATCGCCATGACGGACGGGGCGGCGGCGCCCCGGGAGGTCCCCGAAGTCCGTTTCGACCGGCCGTTCATCCTGGTCGTGCGGGACAGCACCACCGGTTGGCCGGTACTGCTGGCCTCCGTTCTCGACCCGCGCTGACCTGTACCTGGACGAGCCCTGGAAGGTGACTGATGGCCCGCAACCCAGGTCTGGACGAGGCTGTCCCGCTCTTCGCCGCACAGGACAGTGGGCGGGACAGTGGGGACGATTCCTATTGTCTTACGATCAGGGAACTCGGTGAGACCACCGACGAAGAAACCAATTGTGTCGCGAGCTGGATCCTGGAAGCCGCGGAGCCTGAACGATGACGTCACCCGGTTGGACGTGCGCGACGTGCGGCGCTCGGCACGACGGTCTTGCGACGCTGTTCGGATCGGATGCTCCGCTGCCGTGGATCCTGGCCACCGAAGCAGACCGCGCCAACGGAGAGCTGAACGCCGACCTGTGCTTCCTCGAGCTTCCGGACGGACAGCTCTTCTTCATCAGGGGACATCTGGAGATCCCGGTGCACGACGCCGATATCGACACGTTCGTGTGGTCGGTATGGGTCTCCCTCAGCGAGCAGAACATGCGGCGGCAGCACGAACACTGGGACGACCCGGCACGCGCCGGGCTGGAGCCGATGTTCGCCTGGCTCATGACTGCCCTACCTGTGTACGAGCCGACCACGACGAGCCTGCCGGCACGGCTGCACACGCGTGCACCTGGTGTCACCCCGCGGATCGAGCTCGACCCCAGCGTCGACCATCCGCTGGTGCACGAACAGCACCATGGCATCTCGCTCCACCGGGTGGCGGAGCTGAACGCGATGCTGAGCGAGTGAGCAATCAGCGCATCCAGATCAACGACGCTCTCCATGGGAAGGCAGGACAGTGCAGGACAGTGGGGAGGGCAGGACAGTGGGGACGGTTCCCATTGTCTTGCGGCTTTGACCAGGCAAGACATTAGGAACCGTCCCCCCACTGTCTTCCATGTCCGACGTCCTGCGGGACGACTGGTCTGGGCCCTGAACCGAGTAGTATCGGGCACATGTCGCTCTCGGTAGATCAGTCGCGGTTGCTCGCTACCGACCGGTGGCGGTGGTTACCGGAGGTGCTCGAGCGGTGGTATGCCGAACCGTTGACCGCTGCGGACGGTGCCAGCCGGGACAAGATCGACGCGGCGAAGGCCTAGACTGATGGCCCGCAACCCAGGTCTGGGCGGTGCTGTCGCGATCTTCAAGGAGCTGGGCTGGGCCGGCGACACCTATGCCGAGTCGGAGCGTCTTCAAAGAGCCGTCGACGCTGTGTTCGACGATGGTCTGAGCCGTCCGATACAGGGTCCGGACGACCCGTTGGTCGCCCAGATATGCGACCTTGCCGTCGAGGGGGACCATGCTCATCTTCGCAGAGAGTGGGGACGTCAGGGAGTATATCCAGAGGATCCTGTGCCCGAGGAAGACTGGCACCTCTGCAGAGACGGTCTTCTTGCACTGTTCTCGCAGGGCAGCACGTTTATGACCGCTCTGGTGATCAACGGACCCTACCGTGGGCGGGTCGTGAACCTCGACGACAGCATGAGCTTCCAGCCCTTCTTGGCGCACGAGTCGAATTTTCTCGATTACTATGAACGCTGGTTAGGCGAGTACATCGCCGCCCCCGGTCACCGTCCCGAGACCACCGAACGACAGACCGCAGACCACCTACGAAGAAACCAATTGTGTCGCGAGCTGGATCCTGGAAGCCGCGGAGCCTGAACGACGACGTCACCGCGGCCTGGTTCCGCCCGACGCCCCGCGTGCTAGGCCGACCTGGCAGCCCTGGCCAGCAGGCGTTGGGCTCGAGCTACGGGGTTTTGGTCTCCCAGTCGGGGTCGTAGGGGCCCAGGGCGGCCAGGGCGGCGTAGTCGGCGTAGCACTCGGCGGCCAGGACGCCGGGGACGTCGCCCAGGGGCAGCTGTCGTCGACCGCGGCGGAAAGACAGGGACCTGGTGGCGACGGTGATGTTCTCCTCGGGGACGAACGCGCCGGTGAACTCCAGGACCGCGACGACGTTCTGGCTGGTGAAAGCCTTGGTGTACTCGCAGAACCACCCGGCGTCCTCGACCAGGCCGCGGGTGTAGCCGCGCCTGGTGGCGACCGAGCGGATGGCGAAGGAATCGGTGAGGTGGCCCTTGAGGTCGTCGATCACGGTGGTGGTGGCGGGCAGGTCGGGGAGGTCTGCGTCAAGCTGGGAGAACGGCGGGGTGATCTCGTAGTCGGCCAGGTGCTGGCGCCACGCGACGGTGGCCTGGGGTCCGAGGGTGGTGGCGTGGGCCAGGCTGATCCGGGTGCTGGCACCGGGTGGACCGGCCAGGGTGATCTGCTCGTCGTCGGTGTTGATGCAGGTGCCGTCGTCGGTCAGCCGGAACGCGCCACCAGCCGGGTCGTCGTCGGGACGTCGGGTCCAGATCAGGCGGGCTGCCAGGTCGCGTACCAGCGGGTGGTCGGCCAGGTGCTGCTGCCAGTCGGCCACAGTCCAGGTGCGGCCGGTGCACATCGCCTCGTACAGCCGGGAGGTCTGCAGGGCCAGGACGGCCTTGGCTTCCTTGCGGGCGGCGGACAGCTGTTTCTTGGCCGCGGCGTACAGCTCGGGGTCGTCGTCAGCCCGCTGGGTCGGCAGGGACTTCACCGCCTTGCCCGCGACGGACAGGGCGATGGTTCCCGCGGGGGTCAGGTGGCCCAGCACCTCGCGTGACCCGAGGTTCAGGTGCAGCCGCCGGTCGGGGTCGAACCCGGCGGTGGGGATGGTGCGGTCGGCCAGCTCGTCGGCGGTCCAGCCGCGGGCCTCGGCCAGCCGTTCGACCAGCCCCATGGCCTTGGCCTGCACGGTGGCCTGTCTGTGCCGCCGGGCCACCGACAGCAGCAGCTGGATCGCGGCACTCTGACCGTTGCCGTACAGGGTGTGGACCAGCATCTCGACCTGGGCCCGGCGTGCGCCGTGGTGGCGGATGTAGCCCTGGACCGCGGCGGCCAGGTCGACCCCGGACATGCGGGTGGTCAGGGCCAGCATCCCCTTGTCGGCGCTGGCCGAGCCCAGGTAGACGGCCTGGTGCTCGGCGTAGGCCGCTGCGACGTGCTGCTCCAGGGGGACGGCGGCGGCGCGCTGGGCATTGGCCAGCCACTGGTCGTAGCCGAGCATCGACCCCGACTGGCAGCAGCCGGGAATCACACAGTGGTGCTGCTTGATCCAGGCCGCGAGGTTCCGCTGGGCTGTGGCGTACCGTTGGGCGCCTTCGGTCTGGGCGTACGCCTGGCTCTCGTCCGGGTCCGGGCGGCGGGTGTCCTGGTCGATCCAGGCATGCAGCGTGATGCGGCCCAGCCGGTCGGCGTCGTCGGGGTGCAGCAGCGACAGGTACCGGTCGAGCAGCCCCGACCCGTCGGGGTTCTTCATCTTCACCGCCAGCACCACCCACCAGCGGATCACGTCCGGTTCCACCGTCGAACCGTCGGCCCACCGCAGCCCGGGCAGGTGGTCCAGACCGAACCAGGCCATCGAGGCTGGTGGTCTGCTCTTCAGCCCCTTGGTGGCCTCGGCTGCCAGAGCTTGCGGCGACAGCTCGGCCGTCAGGTCAGCACCCAGGGCTTCCAGCGCACCGAGCAGGCCTGCGCGGACCACCTCGCGTTTCTCTTTGCCCAGCGCGGTGCGCAGCGCCGGGACCGCGGCGGCGTCGCCGATCGTGGCCAGCCACCGGGCGGCGGCCGTCCGGGTCTCGGCCTTGCCGTCGGTCAGCCCCTGTTCGGCCAGCGTCCGGGCCGTCGGGTGGGCGGCCAGCGCCTGCTGGGCCAGGGGGCGGAGGGTCTTCGAGCTGCCCAGGGCGAGCGCCGCGACCAGTGGTGCCAGCGACGACGGCACCCGCGGGTAGCACGCCAGGACCCGCAGCGCCGCGGCCTGGTTCTCGAGCACCGCGCTGCCCGGTGAATAGCCGGGCAAGGCCGGTGGGCAGACGGGCGAGCCGGTCAGCCACTCCCGGGCCACCTCTGGGTGCTGGTGCAACCACGGCCAGGCGGCCTCCGGTTCGGCGATGCCACGGGCCAGCCCCCGGACCAGGTGCTCGGGTATGCTCGAACAGCCGCACCCGTCCGGTCGGACGGCACGCTGACCCGGGGATCGGGTCGCCAGGACGTCGGTGAGTGCATCCGCCACGGCCCGTAGGTCGGTCTCCGGGTCGACGTACCAGCGGCAGACCCACGCGGGGTTGTGCCCGAGGCGCAGCAGGTGCCGCAGCCCGAGCGACGGGATCTGCTCGGCCAGCTGGTGCAGGGTGTACCACTTCACCAGCGGCGAAGACCGTTGGTCTTCCAGCCGACGGACGTCACCGGGGGGCAGGCCGGTGATCTGCGCCACCCGCTCGACCGGTAGGCCGCAGCGCAGCCCGTTGCGGGCCGCCTCGATGCGGGAGGCATCCTGGTCGGGCAGCGGGTTGGCCTGGGTCCCGTTGGCCTGGGCTATGAACTGGTCGATGTGGGCGCGGGTGACCGACCGAGCCTTCTTGGCCCGGTTGCGCTGCCATTTCTGGGACTGGTCACCCGTCGTCTCGCGGGCCAGCATCTGCTCGATCTCGGCCACCGTCGTCTCGCCGAGCACCGTGTCGGCGGGCAGCGGCTGGTACGGCGGGAGCGCGACGGTCTGCTCTGGTGTCGCTCCGTCGTCCGATGGCCCAGAGCCCATGGTGAGTTCTCCTTTATGGTTGACCGGGTCGACACCTGGCGCGGAACGACGCACCCGACCTGGCGGGAATCACCAGCCAGGCTACGTTCTCCGTCGCGCTGCCACGGCCGGTTCGGTGCACGGATCCTGAAACACCGGTGCCAGCCTGAGACACGACCTGGCCGGTCCTCGGCCGACGGACCTCGTCGCCGGTCAGCACCGCCGTCCCGCTACCACCATGTGTGCGGTCGTTCATAGATCACAAAGTCGTTCAGACGTCTGAACGACTTTGTGATCTATGAACGACCGCACGAGCGGTCAGGTTGGGTCTACGGTGGGGATGCCGAGCTGGTGCGCCAGCCGGCGGGCGTCGGGGCGGTCGTCGGCGAAGAGCAGGACCTGGTGACTTTTGAGGATCTCCTTGAGCCGGGTGTGCTTGTAGGTGGCGACCGCGACGGGGCCGGGAGTGTCGTCGTCGGGGCGCAGGATCAACTCGTCGTAGGCGAGCCCGTGCTGGCGCAGCCACGACACCACGGGATCGCGCTGGGACTCCTCCCGGCCGGAGATCACGTACACCGTCACCGGGGTGTCGGCGAGCACGCGCAGCAGGTCGCACATGGCTGGGACCTCGTCCGCGGCCGGACTCGCGTAGGAGGGCCAGGGAGCGGCGGCCAGGGTGCCGTCAAAGTCGAATGCTACCGCCTTGGGTTTTTCGGGACTGGGCGGGTCGGGGCTGAGGGTGGCCATCAGGATCCTCCGGTCGGCGGTTTACCAGAAATTGTACTCGACCGTCCGGGCGCGGGTGGGGCGGAACGGGACGGTGGGGATCGTCGCATGTTTCCTGCTGTCTCAGATGTTTCAGGCTGAGACATCTGGTGCCGACGTTCGCCGCGTCGTGGATGTTCGTCTCCCAAACTGCCCCGCCGTGTGGGTGGCAGGGCTTACCATCATGATCATGGTGAGAGGTTTTGCTGGTGAGTCCGCACTGGTCGACGACGACCTGGGCCTGGCGCTGGCCCCGGCGCTGACACCCACGGGGCTGGTCCCGGTGCCCAGCTTCTTCCACGGGTTCGCGACCCGTCCGCAGGTGCTGGCCAGGGGACTGGTCACCCTGGCTGACATCACCGCGACCCGCTACTTCCGGCCCGCCCCGACGAACGTGCGCGACCCGGTGCTGACCGCCCAGGGCGACCGGCTGCGGGCGGAGTGCTTCTCCGCCTGCAACGGGGTGTACGCGCGGCTGGACCTGCTGGGCGACGGGTTCGACGCGGGCGAGATCGGCTACGGCACCACCAACGTCGACATCACCCTGGCCACCCGTCAGGCCCTGACCCAGGTAGCCCGCGACCAGCTGCTGCACCTGGACGTCGGGTTCGAAGGTCTCAAGGTGTCCAGCACGGACCAGACCTCGCACGAGCGTCCGGTCCAGATGCCGGCCCGTTGGGTCCCGGCGCTGGGCAACGCCGCGGCCATGCACGCCGGCCTGGTGGCCCGGGTGCACCTGGACGCCACCGCGGCCCGCTCGTTCGTCGCCGGGCTCCCGTCGGCCACCGGCCGGTCGAAGTCCGGCTGGGTCACCCCGACCCGCACCGGCGCGCAGATCAGCCCCCGCCCGTCGGCCGATGCCGTGCACATCGAGGGCCTGCACCGGCTCAGCGCCCTGAAGCGCCTGCTCACTGCCATCGGTGGCATCTGGTTCCACGGCCCGGCCGACGGCTCGCCCGGGGCGGCCCTGGTCACCGTCGAGCTGCCCACCGCCCGCCTGGTGCTGGGCCTGACTCCGGAGACCTACCGCGGCTACTCCGGGGAGGGCGCGCTGCTCCCGGCCCTGGCCGGGGCGACGGTGACCGAGGACGCCGACCTGGTCAGCGTGGTACTGGCCTTCGAACCGGTGATCGACGTGCCCCGCCTGGCCGGTTCCACCGGGCTGACCGAACGCCGGGTCGCCGACGCCCTGGCGGTGCTGGCCGCGTCGGGCCGGGTCGGCTGGGACGCCCACGACCAGGCCTGGTTCCACCGCGAGCTGCCCGCCGACGCCGACCGCGTCGACAAGGACAACCCCCGCCTGGTCGCCGCCCGCAAGCTGGTCGCCGAAGGCGCCGTCGAACCGTGGACCGGCGAGCCAGACGTCTGGGCGATCCGCTCCGGCGACACCACCTACCGAGTGCGCCTGGACCCGGCCGACGACCAGACCGCCATGTGCACCTGCACCTGGTACCTGCGCCACGGCGGCGGCCGCGGCGTCTGCAAGCACGCCCTGGCCGTCCAGCTGACCACCCAGAACCAGGCCGAGGTGTGATCCCGGCCGGTTCCTCTCGCTCGCTATGCCCTGGAGGGTGGTCGAGAGCACACGCTCCAAGAACTGGCCGACGCTTTCAACTACTACCTCCAGTACGACGCTTTCCTTGATCTCTCTCCCGAGGCTGGCTGATGTCCCGCAACACCCGCCTGGGGGAGGTCGTAGCGATCCTCACCGAGCCCGGATCCCAACCCTGACAGGCAAGGTCGACATGTCTTACAACCCCCACACGGACCGCAACCCGCGCCTGGACGAGGCGGTCGCGATATTTACCGAGCTCGGCTGGGCCGACGCTTCCCCGACGGATGCGCTCACCCTTCCGCTGGGCACCGGAGCCCAGCAGAAGGCCGCGCTGGCGGGGCTACGGTCAGGGCACTGGCGCTGGCGGAAGTTCGTCGACGTCGATATCGAGATGCTGTGGCTGTTCGCGGTCCGGGTCGGGGTGAGCCCCAGGCGGGCCGTGGAGACGCTGGACAGGAAGACGTCGTCGGGACCGGCGAAGCTGCGTGACGACATCGCTTTCGCCGTCCTGGCGGAGCGGGGGCCGGAGTTCGCCCGGGTCTTCGTGAAGCTCACCTATTTCTGGCCTGCCATGAGGGTGCGGCTGGCTGCCCGTCACCAGCTGGCGGTCCTGGACAACCGGGACTACCTGGCCGACTGGGAGCGGCAGGTCATGGCAGTGCTCGGATGCGTCGACGACCAGGGACCGGACCAGGTCGTGCTGGACGAGGACGTGGCCCGGGACCGGTTCGTCGAGCACGTGCGGGCCTGCGTGGAGACAGGACTGTCGGGCACCGGCCAGACCGCGCAGATCGTGGCGGCAGCGGTGGCACAGGGATGGCTGGACCGCGACGGGGCAGTCGAGCTGGTGCTCGGCGCGCTCGATGCGGCTGGTCGGCCAGGCGAGCGCAAGACGTGGACCACGGTGTGGCTGGACGATCTGCACGCCACTGCCGAAGAGATCGTGACCTGCGCTGAGACGCTGGTCCCTGTCCTGGCTCATGGCGATGCCGTCCTGGTCGAACGCCTGGGACTGGTGCTGATCGCGGGGGTGAGCGACAAGGCTCTGTCCGATGTGGTGGCCGTGTCCCTGACTGTTCCGACGAAGAAGACGTTGCGGGCGGTGCTCGGGGCGCTGGCCGGGCGCCCGCGGCCGTCCGCAGCGGTGCTGGAGACAGTCGGTCCGCAGGTCATGGCTGTGGACGCTGGGCACGACCGGGCTCTGGCCGGTGCCGTGCAGGCTGTGGTCGACGCGTGGGGCCTGGAGGCTGGCGCCGCTGGGGAGCCGACGACGGTCGAAGAGATGTGGCGGCCGGCGCCCCCGGTGTGGGCCGTTCCGCGGTTCGACCACGGCGAGGAGACGCCGGAGGCACTGACCCAGGCTGCGGCCGAGATCAGTGCTGGGAACAGGTCCGACGTCGTCGACGTGGCCGTGGAACGGTTCCTCGCGGTGGCGAATGCTGTCGCGAGGCGCGACCCCGCGCTCGTCCGCGCTGCGCTGGCTGGGGTGGGCAACACCTGGTCGGTCGGACTCTGCGAGGCATGGGCATGGGCCAACGACGAGCCCGGCAAGAACCCAGACAGTCGCTTCAGCGGTGACTGGGCGGCTGCCCCCTTGGCTGCCCGTGAGTTCGCGGTGTTCCAGCGGCTCGGTGAGGTGCCGTGCTTGCTGTCCGAGCCGAGCACCGTCGACCTACGGGTTCACCCTGCCGACCTGCTGGTGCGTCTGCGGGCCTACGAGGCTGAAGGCGCCGGTGCCAGTGAGGCTGACCTGTTCCTGGCGTTGACCAGGCTGGACGTGGTGAAGACCGACGACGCTGTGCGTGCTGGGCTGGACGAGGTGACGGTGCCGGTGCTGCTGCAGTCCGGAGAGCTGATGGTGTCGACAGCCGGTTCGTTGGTCAGCCGGTATCTCGCGGACCCGGTGGTGGAGCCCAGTCTCACGGTCGGTTCGCACGGGTGGTGCGCCGAGGCTGTGGTTCCCGTGTCGTTGCGGGACTTCCCGCCGCGGCTCGGCTGCGGGTGGAGCAGGGTCTCGGCGGTCTTCCCGAACTGGGGCGACGCAGCGGCTCTCGTGGACCCTCGCCACCCCGCCAACGACGACGACTTCGGGGTGGCGCTGCGCCAGGTCGCGCGCCGAGCAGAGCCGTTGACTCCAGGTGCTGCTGTGAACTTGCTGGTGGCGCCCCGTGTCGTGGCTCCCACCGTCGCCTCGATGGTCTCTGTCGCCCTGGACGAGACGTGGGAGCGTGGCCTGCTGCGCCCAGGCGTCGCCGACGTTCGCTACCTGGACTGGGTCGCCGAGGCCCACCACCAGAGCTGGGTCGTGAACACGAAGAAGTCGACCCCCCTGGCCGCAACGGCCCGCACGCTCGGTGACATCGCCCGCACCGGTCTGCTCGCGGTGGTCTGGCCGGTCCTGGACGACCTGCTGGTCCTGGCTGCCGCACCGCCACACCTGACCACAGGGAGCCCGCTGCACGTGCAGCGGTCGTCGTCAGCGGACTTGGCTCTCGCCTCGTCTGGGACATGCCTGCCCGCGGGGACCGTCGAGGTGGTCGAGGTGGTGGCGGCTCTGCTGCCCGAGGTCCAGCACGCCGTGACCACCGGCGTCGCCGACCATGAGGTGCTGGACCTGCCTGGTGTCCGCGCGCTGGCCGCCCGAGGCGGAACCTCACGGGCCGTGACGATTGCCACAGACGTCGTCGCACAGCTGCCGGTCGCGGCTGTCCCGGTCGCTGCTGCGGCGGAGCCGCCTCCGGTCCCGTCGGGCCCAGGCTTCGAGGAGATCTGGCCCGAGGGCGCGGGCACGGTTGCCGCTGTCGTCGACCAGGCAGAGCTGGCTGCCGTCCGTGCGGACCGTGACGGGAAGACCGTTCTTCGTCTCGTGGTGTCGTCGCCGCGCACGCCTGGGGTGAGCTTCCAGGTGGTCGACGAGTTTCCCTTCCTGTACGGGAGGCAGTGCGAGGTCGAGAAGTACGACACCGGGGCGCAGGACCCCGGTCGCTGGTGGTTGTCGTGGGACAACGACGCAGGCCGTCTGGTGGCCACCGAGGGTCCACGGGAAGCCGCCGACACAACACGCCCTCGGGCGACGCCCCCAGACGTCCCCCTGTCGACATCGTTGGTCGCTGTCGCGCTCGGTCTGGTTGCACGAGACGGCAAGGACGGCCTGTCCAGCGAGAGCGACCTGGTCCGTTTCGTCGGGAAGGGCCTGATCGGTTCGGCTGCGGCCCGGATCGCCGTGGTCACCCTGCTGGGCTGTCCGGAGGTGAGTCCCGCCAAGCTGGTCCGCGTCCTGGAGAAGCACCCCGAGACTCTCTCAGCCCTGTGGCCCCTGCTCGCCGAACCGGTCCGGGTGGCGGGGACCACCGAAGGCCCGGTGCCGACATGGCTGAACCGGGTCCTCGACGTCGCCCTCCTCTACGCCGACCACCTGCGCGAAGCCGCCCGACGCGGTCTGATCCCTGAAGACGCCGCCGCCTGGCCTGGTCTCGCAGAGCTCGCGGCAAGACCAGGCAAGTCCGCCGCCTTGGCCAAGGCTCGTTCTCTGCTGGCTGCCGTGAGAGACGGCGGGAGACGATGAGCAGTTCTGACCGGCGATCCGGCGCAATGAAGACCGTCGGCGTGATGCCCAGCTCTGGTGCGTGGGGAGTGGAGGTCGGTGACGTCGAATGGAGTCCGTCCCGTCTTCTGGCTGAACCTGGAGACCTGAACCAGCCCGGTGCGACACTTTCGCGCCGGAACGACACTTCAAAGTGTCGTTCCGGCGTGGAAGTGTCGCACAGGTGGCGGGGCTGGTTCAGCTGGTGATGGTCTCGGTGTCGAAGGCGACGATGTTGTGGTCCTGCTTGGAGAACTCGACGCCGACGAGGTGGACGGGTGTGCCGTCGGTCAGGTACTTGTCGGCGTAGCGTCTGTCCTTGATCTGCTGCAGGGCTCTGCCGGTGGGGGTGTGGTCGACGGTCTTGATCTCGAACAGGAAGACCTGCCCGGCGTAGCGGACGGCCAGGTCCAGGCGTCCGCGGCTGGAGGTGTCCTCGGGGGTGGTGTCCAGGCCGAGGGAGGCGAAGAAGGTGTAGAACACCGACGAGTAGTACCCCTCGGCCTGGGCGATGGTGTTGTTGCGGTACCAGTCGTGGGGGATGGACGCGAAGTGGGTCCTGAACAGCCGTTCGATGCCGTCGAGGTCGGCGGCGGCGAGCAGGTCGGGCAGGCGGCCGGTGCGGATGACGGCCTGGTCGGGGTCGGGTGAGTACTCGGCCAGCAGGGACTCGTTGAGGCTGGCGTGGACCTCGCGGTTGGGCAGGCGCATGACGTAGCGCAGGGCCCCGGCCACGTCCCGGGTGCGGTCGATGGTCAGGTACCCGGTCTGGAACAGCAGCGCCACGGTGGAGATCTTGTCCACGTCGAACGTCGACAGCATGGCCTCGGTAGCCTCGAGGCGCTGCAGGTCGGGCACGTAGAACTGGCGTTCGGCCAGGGTGTCGACCAGGAAGGTGGGGGTCGCGCTCTCGAACCAGTACGGCCGGAACTGTCGGAAGTCGAACAGCTGCAGCAGGTCGTACGGGTTGTACACCGCTTCGCCGGTCCAGTTGTACCCGTTGTACCACTGGCGGATCTTCTCGCGGTCCAGGCCTTCCAGCTCGGGGGCGAACACGGTGTCGACGTCGTGGTCGGTGTACCCGCACAGCGCCGAGTACTCCGCGTTGATCGTGATGTCCTTCAGGTTGTTCAGCCCGGAGAAGAGACTGACCTTGGAGAACTTCGACACCCCGGTCAGCATGACGAACTTGGTGTGCGCGTCCTGGTCCTTGACCACCGAGTACAGGTCTCGCAGGCCGTCGCGCATCTGCCTGGCCCGGGCGGGGTCGGTGAAGTTGTCCAGGATCGGCTTGTCGTACTCGTCGACCAGCACCACCACCCGCTGCCCGTGCTTGGCCTCAGCACCGTGGATCAGTGCGGTGAACCGTCCCGCGACGCTGCCCGACCCGGCAGGCAGCCCCAGACGTTTCTCGTTGACTGCCAGGATCTCGTTGATCCGTGTCACTAGCTGGTCCTGGTCGCTGACCACTCCGCTACCGAAGCTGATCCGGACCACCGGGTACACCGTGTCCCAGTCCCAGGTGTCGTAGCAGGCCAGACCCTCGAACAGGGCCTTGTTCCCGGCGAACATCTCGGCCAGGGTGTCGATGAACAGGCTCTTGCCGAACCGTCGCGGACGGGACAAGAAGTACGTGCTGCCCTCGGCGACCAGCCGGGCGACGTACCCGGTCTTGTCGACGTAGTACCAGTCGTCCTCGCGGATCTTGCGGAACGTCTGGATGCCGATCGGCAGCTTCTTGCGGTCCATCACCCCTCCGTCAGGTGCAGTGCCTGCCGACCATCCTACCGCCAGACCAGGCAAGTCTGCCGTCATGGCCAAGGCCCGCAACCTGGTCGGTGCGACCAGAACAGCATTGTTCACCAGCCCCCTAGTCCGCGGGCTTACCATCATGAGCATGATCAGAGGTTGTGCTGGTGAGTCTGCACTGCTCGACAACGATCTGGGCCTGGCGGTGGCCCCGGTGCTGACACCCACGGGGCTGGTCCCGGTGCCCAGCTTCTTCCACGGGCTCGCGGCCCGTCCGCAGGTGCTGGCCAGGGGACTGGTTGTCCACCCAGGACCAGGCCGAGGTGTGATCCCGGCAGGTTTCTCTCACTGACCGAGGAAACCTGGTGTTCAACAAGAAGAAGCGACACGTCTACGCCGCAGAGGAGCCCGTCGAAAACAGACCTCGGTTCGAAGAAGTCTGGCCAGAGAGCGCGGGAACCCTCCCGGCTGTCGTCGACGACGCAGAGCTGATCGTCACCCAGGAAGACTCGTTGTGTTTCGACCTGGCGCTGCCCGACCACCCGGCCCACCGTTTCCAGGTCAGGTCGTCATGGGGCAGCCTCTACCTGAGAGACGAAAGGCAGTGCCTGGCATGGAAGTACCTCGCTGACGAGCCCCCGCCGACGCCCGAGCCGGGGTGCGACCACATCCGCAAGAAGGACCGGGTATGGTTGTGCTGGGACGATGAGGCTGGCCGTCTGGCGGTCTCCCGATACCGCAACCGGGAAGACCGCAACAACAGCGTGCCCCTTCACTCCTTGCGGTACGGAATCTCGGCGACACCACCTTCTTTGTCGACGTCGCTGGTAGCCGTCGCGGTCGCGATGCTGGTGGACGGGGAGCGTCTGGTCATAGGCTGGGTGAGGGAAGAGCAAATCGGCTCGGCTACTGTCCGGATCGCTGTGTCGACCTTGCTGGCCTTCCCCGCGGTGGACCCGGCGAAGCTGATCTGGGTGCTGGAGAGACACCCAGAGACCCTGCCGACGCTGTGGCCGTTGCTCGCCGAACCGGTCCGGGTGGCGGGGACCACCGAAGGCCCGGTGCCGACATGGCTGAACCGGGTCCTCGACGTCGCCCTCCTCTACGCCGACCACCTGCGCGAAGCCGCCCGACGCGGTCTGATCCCTGAAGACGCCGCCGCCTGGCCTGGTCTCGCAGAGCTCGCGGCAAGACCAGGCAAGTCCGCCGCCTTGGCCAAGGCTCGTTCTCTGCTGGCTGCCGTGAGAGACGGCGGGAGACGATGAGCAGTTCTGACCGGCGATCCGGCGCAATGAAGACCGTCGGCGTGATGCCCAGCTCTGGTGCGTGGGGAGTGGAGGTCGGTGACGTCGAATGGAGTCCGTCCCGTCTTCTGGCTGAACCTGGAGACCTGAACCAGCCCGGTGCGACACTTTCGCGCCGGAACGACACTTCAAAGTGTCGTTCCGGCGTGGAAGTGTCGCACAGGTGGCGGGGCTGGTTCAGCTGGTGATGGTCTCGGTGTCGAAGGCGACGATGTTGTGGTCCTGCTTGGAGAACTCGACGCCGACGAGGTGGACGGGTGTGCCGTCGGTCAGGTACTTGTCGGCGTAGCGTCTGTCCTTGATCTGCTGCAGGGCTCTGCCGGTGGGGGTGTGGTCGACG
Organism: Micrococcales bacterium; assembly: GCA_009777345.1. Taxonomy (GTDB): domain Bacteria; phylum Actinomycetota; class Actinomycetes; order Actinomycetales; family Cellulomonadaceae; genus Cellulomonas. Next base: position 16,237 of record WRMB01000044.1, read on the forward strand.
GTCTTGATCTCGAACAGGAAGACCTGCCCGGCGTAGCGGACGGCCAGGTCCAGGCGTCCGCGGCTGGAGGTGTCCTCGGGGGTGGTGTCCAGGCCGAGGGAGGCGAAGAAGGTGTAGAACACCGACGAGTAGTACCCCTCGGCCTGGGCGATGGTGTTGTTGCGGTACCAGTCGTGGGGGATGGACGCGAAGTGGGTCCTGAACAGCCGTTCGATGCCGTCGAGGTCGGCGGCGGCGAGCAGGTCGGGCAGGCGGCCGGTGCGGATGACGGCCTGGTCGGGGTCGGGTGAGTACTCGGCCAGCAGGGACTCGTTGAGGCTGGCGTGGACCTCGCGGTTGGGCAGGCGCATGACGTAGCGCAGGGCCCCGGCCACGTCCCGGGTGCGGTCGATGGTCAGGTACCCGGTCTGGAACAGCAGCGCCACGGTGGAGATCTTGTCCACGTCGAACGTCGACAGCATGGCCTCGGTGGCCTCGAGGCGCTGCAGGTCGGGCACGTAGAACTGGCGTTCGGCCAGGGTGTCGACCAGGAAGGTGGGGGTCGCGCTCTCGAACCAGTACGGCCGGAACTGCCGTTTCTGGAGCAGCTGCAGCAGGTCGTACGGGTTGTACACCGCCTCGCCGGTCCAGTTGTACCCGTTGTACCACTGACGGATCTTCTCGCGGTCCAGGCCTTCCAGCTCGGGGGCGAACACGGTGTCGACGTCGTGGTCGGTATACCCGCACAACGCCGAGTACTCCGCGTCCATCGTGATGTCGTTCAGGTTGTTCAGCCCGGAGAAGAGACTGACCTTGGAGAACTTCGACACACCCGTCAGCATGACGAACTTGATGTGCGCGTCCTGGCCCTTGACCACCGAGTACAGGTCCCGCAGGCCGTCGCGCATCTGCCTGGCCCGGGCGGGGTCGGTGAAGTTGTCCAGGATCGGCTTGTCGTACTCGTCGACCAGCACCACCACCCGCTGCCCGTGCTCGGCTTCAGCGCTTTGGATCAGCGCGCCGAACCGACCCGCGACGGAGCCCGACCCGGCAGGCAGCCCCAGACGTTCCTCGTTGTACGTCAGGATCTCGTCGATCCGGACTGCTAGCTGGTCCCGATCAGACACCACCCCATCAGCGAAGCTGATCCGGACCACCGGGTACACCGTGTCCCAGTCCCAGGTGTCGTAGCAGGCCAGACCCTCGAACAGAGCCTTGTTCCCGGCGAACATCTCGGCCAGGGTGTCGATGAACAGGCTCTTGCCGAACCGGCGCGGACGGGACAAGAAGTACGTGCTGCCCTCGGCGAGCAGCCGGTCGGCGTACCCGGTCTTGTCGACGTAGTAGCAGTCGTCCTCGCGGATCTTGCGGAACGTCTGGATGCCGATCGGCAGCTTCTTGCGGTCCATCGCCCCTCCGTCAGGTGCAGTGCCTGCCGACCATCCTACGGCTGACGGTCCAGCCATGAGCTGACGCACTGACGAACCTGGCTGTTTCCGGCAGAGGCATATGTGTCGGGATCAGTGCACCAGAACGGCCTCCGGTGTGGTGGTCGGGCAGTAGCCTCGTCGTGCCAGCAGCCGACAGGCGTCCTGCGGGACTGTCCACAGGGGCGGCTGGCAACGGAACCTGAGCTGTGGGAGGTGAGGTGATGACTGGTTCGACGGCCGCGCTGAGAACGCTGCGCCAGAAGACTGGTGTCGGGGTGATGGACGCAGCGAAGGCGTTGAAGGACGCCGGGGGTGACCTGGTCGCCGCGGCAGAACTCCTGCGGGAACGTGGGCTGTGCGACAGACCGGTGGTCCGTTATCCGCAGCTGGAAGCGACGGTGGCGGTCTTCACCGAGCTGGGCTGGTCTGATGCCACCTACGATGACGTTCCGACATTGCTGTTGGGTACCCCGGCGCAACAGAGAACAGCACTGGCGGGGCTGCGGTCGGGCCAGTGGGAGGAACGCCACCGCCAGTCGTGGATGGCCTGGCGGGGATGGGCCCGCCAGGAGACCGTCGACTTCATCGAAGTCGACCCGGCGATGCTCTGGATGTTCGCGGTGCGTCTCGGTATCGGTGCTCGGCGGGCCGCGCAGATGGCGTCGGGTGTGCCCGAGGGGCCAGCACTGGCCGTCCTGGCGGCCCGGGGCCCGCAGTTCGCCCGGACGTTCATCGGTCACACCAGCTGGATGGCCGTCCCGCTGGTGGCTTACCACCGGCTACCCGTTCCCGACGACAGGGACTACCTGAGCGGCTGGGCGCGGTCCGTCCAGGACGCGCTTGCTGAAACGCGCGTGAGCTCCGCCCAGCCCAGCCAACTCGAGACTTCTGTCGCCGATTCGAGAGTAAAACTCTCGAATCCACGACAAAACTCTCGAACTGGCGAGGCGGTCCGCGACCGGTTCGCCGAGCATGTTCGCGCGGCGGTGACGGCCGGGCTGGAGGTGACCGGTCCGCTCGGCCGGGTGCTGCCGGCGGGAGTGAGTCGAGGCTGGATGGACCGGGCTGAGGCGGTCGGTCTGGTGCTGGCTGGTCTCGACGCGGCTGCCCGACCGGTCAACCGTAAGGCCTGGCTCGGCATATGGCTGGACGGTCTGCACGCCACCGACGCGGAGATCGTCGCGCAGGCCGATGCCCTGGTCCCGGTGCTGGCCGCGGGAGACGCGCTCGTGGTCGAACGGCTGGCCCCGGTGCTGATCGGGCAGGTGGACGACGCCCTGCTGGCAGACGTGGCGACAGTGGCCATGACCATGTCGACCAAGAAGGCGCTGCGGGTGGTCCTCACGGCCCTGGCCCGGCGTCCGCGCCCCTCGGCCGAGACCGTCGAAACCGTCGGACCGCAGGTCATGGCGATTGACGTCGGTCACGACAGGTCCTTGGCCAGGGCGGTACAGGCAGTCGTCGACGGCTGGGGTCTCGGTGAGGCGGCCGACGGGCCCCAGACGTCGGTCGAGGGTCTGTGGCGTCCGGTGCCGCCGGTCGCTGCCGGTGCGACACCGCTGCCCGTGGACGATGTCGCCGACCTTCTGCTTGCCCGGCACCTGGACGGTGTGGACAACTACCCGGGTGTCGCCGCGATCCGCCGATGACGGGCAGACCGCAGACCCCATGATCGTAGAGTTGGTGAAAGAACAGCTCATCGCCGGGACCTTCCGCTCACCGCCCCGGTCGATGAGCTCAAGGAATGGTTCAGCCAGCGATGGTCTCGGTGTCGAAACCGACGATCTGGCGGGTCTTCTCCGACAGCTCGATGCCGACCATGTGGATCGGTACCCGGCGGTCCCGGTACTGGTCGGCGTACCCACGGTCTTTTATCTGGGCCAGGGCACTGCCTTCTGGGGTGCGTTCGGCTACTTTCAGCTCGAACAACCACACCCGGTCTGGCATGCGCACCGCCAGGTCCAGACGGCCGCGGTTGGTCGACTCCTCGGGGGCCACGTCCAGACCGGTCGCGGCGAAACAGGCGTAGAACAACGACGACCAGTACCCTTCGTAGTGGGCGATATCGTTCTTGGTATGCCACTGGTGCGGGATACCAGCGAACAACGACTCGAAGAACTGTCGCAGCCCGGACACGTCACCGGCTCCCAGTGTCAACGCCAGCTGTCGACGGCGGTTGGATGCCGTCGAGGCGTCAGTCAGGGCCGACAGCAGCAGCGTGTTCAACGCCCCGCGAACCTCACGGTTCGGGAAACCCAGGATGTAGAACGTCTCGTCGCCGACCATCTGGGTGCCGGTGATGGTCAGGTACCCGCTCTGGAACAGCAACGCCTCGGTGGCCAGGTCGTCGACGTCGAACTGGGACAGCAGGTCTGACGAGGCGTACGACCGGGCCAGGTCCGGCAGGTAGAACCGGCGCTGCATCAGCATGTCCACCAGGAATGTCGCCGACCCGGTCTCGAACCAGTGGTTACGGAACTGGTGCTCGGAGAACAGCAGCAGCAGGTCGTACGGGTTGTACACGGCCGTCCCGGTCCAGTTGTACCCGTTGTACCAGTTGCGGACCTGGTCCCGGTCCAGCCCCTCCAGCTCGGGGGCGAATACCGTGTCCACGTCGTGGTCGGTGTACCCGCAGACCGCTGAGTAGCGCGAGGACAACGTGATGTCCAACAGGTTGTTCAACCCGGAGAAGATGTTCACCTTGGAGAACTTCGACACGCCCGTCAGCAGCACGAACTTGATATGCGCGTCCTGGCCCTTGACCACCGAGTACAGGTCGCGTAGACCGTCACGGATCTGTCGGGCCACGTCCCGGTCGGCCAGGTTGTCCAGGATCGGTTTGTCGTACTCGTCGACCAGTACCACCACCCGCTGGCCGTACCTGGCCTCGGCCCCACGGATCAACGTGGTGAACCGCCAGGCGACGCTGCCCGCACCGAGGGTCACCCCGAGGCGGTCGGCGTTGTCAGCCAGGATCTCGTCGACCCGCAGGTCCAGCCCGGCCCGGTCGGCCACCACCCCGTCGGCGAAGCTGATCCGGACCACCGGGTACACCGTGTCCCAGTCCCAGGTGTCGTAGCAGGCCAGACCCTCGAACAGGGTCTTGTTCCCGGCGAACATCTCGGCCAGGGTGTCCAGGAACAGGCTCTTGCCGAACCGGCGCGGACGCGACAGGAAGTACGTCTTGCCCTCGGCGACCATCTGGGCGGCGTACCCGGTCTTGTCGACGTAGTACCAGTCGTCCTCGCGGATCTGGCGGAACGTCTGGATGCCGATCGGCAGCTTCTTGCGGTCCATCGCCCCTCCGTCAGGTGCGGTACTCATCGACCATCCTACGGTTGACCGTTCCGGCCGGGTCAGCGTACCGCCCCCGGCCTGTGCCAGGCGGAAACACATGTGTCGAGATCGGTGCACCGGAACGGCTTCCGGTCCGACGGTCGGCCGGTAGCCTCGTCACGTCAGTGGCCGGGAACAGGAGCGCCGCCCCCGGGGTGGCTGGCAACCTTCTGGAGGTCCTGATGGCCCGTAACTCCCGCCTGGACGAGGCGGTCGCGATCTTCGTCGAGCTCGGCTGGGCTGAGGCCAGCTTCGCCGACGCCCCCACGCTTCCGCTGGGCACCGAGGCCCAACAGAAGGCCGTGCTGGCCGGGTTGCGCACAGGCGACCTGGACCAGTGGTGGTACTCCATGGGCACGTGGCGGGCGGTTCGCTCGCGGGTCGACGGCGCGAGCACTGTTCCCAATGTCGACGCGCAGATGCTCGGGCTGTTCGCGATCCGGGTCGGGCTGGACGCCCGGCGGGCGGTGGCAGTGATGACGAAGTGGCCCCGTAAGACCGTGCCCGAGAAGGTGCTGGCGGAGATCCTCGCCCAGCGGGACCGGTCGTTCGCGCAGGGGTTCGTCGACCAGGTGTCCCGGTGGGAGCACGTCACGGGCTCCTACGGTCGCCATGTGGTGCGTCTGGTCACCCAGCACAACCTTCCCGTTCCTGAGGGCCTGGGGTACCTGGAACGATGGGACGACCAGGCGTTGAGCGTGCTTGTCGGCGACCCCCGGGTGCGCAAGGCGCTGGCCGACGAGCCTCGCATCCGTGCGGAGGTCGCGTGGCGGACGCAGCCGGAGATCGACGCCGAGCTGCTCCGGACCAGGTTCGTCGACCACGTCCGGGCATACGTCGAGGTGGGGCTCGATTCCGCCTTGGTGCTGCTGGCAGGTGTGCACCGAGGATGGTTGGACCGTGACGCGGCGGCGAGCCTGGTGCTGACCGCCATCGACACCGCGATCCGTCCCGTCGACCGCAAGACGTGGCTGGGTGCGTGGCTGGACGGGCTGTCCGCCACCGACGAGGAGATCGTCGCCCGGGCCGACACGCTGGTGCCGGTGATGGCTGCCGGGGGAGCGCCTGCGGTCGAGCGTCTGGCCCCGGTGCTGATCGCCGGAGTGGACGACGACCTGCTGGTCGACGTGGCGACCGTCGCCCTCACAGTCCCGACGAAGAAGGCGCTGCGGGTGGTGCTGAAGGCTCTGGCGGCTCGTCCGCGTCCATCCGTCGAGGCCATCGGGTCGCAGGTCATGGCCGTCGACGTCGGTCACGACAAGTCTCTGGCCAAGGCGGTGCGGACAGTCGTCGACAGCTGGGGTCTCGGTGAAGCCGCCGGACCCGCAGCGCCGGTCGAGGGTCTGTGGCGCCCGGTGCCACCGCTGTGGACAGCTGTGCGTTTCGACCACGGCGAGGAGACCCCCGAGGCGCTCACCCAGGTAGCGGTCGAGCTCAGCAGCCAGAGCGACCCGCTGGGCTCTGTCCTTGCCGAAGAGCGGCTGCTGGCTGCGGCCAATGCTGTGGCCCGACGTTCGCCAGAGCTTGCCCGGGCCGCGCTCGTCGGCTACTACCCAGCCGAGTACTGGGACGATCTCCAAGACCCCACGAGCTGGCGCGACCGCCGAGCCGCCGTGCTCGCCCGGCTCGGCCAGGTGCCGTGCCTGCTGTCCGAGCCCAGCACGGTCGACCTGCGGGTCCACCCCGCCGACCTGGCCACCCGGTTGCGGGCCTACCACGAGGCAGGCGCCAGCGCCTCTGAGGCTGACCTGCTGCTGGCGCTGACCAGGCTCGACGTCGACCAGGCCGACGAGGCGACACAGGCCGGGCTGGAGTCGCTGACCGTGCCGGTCTTGTTGCCGTCCGGCGACCCGATGGCGCTGACGGCAGGCCCGGCGGTCGTCCGCTACCTCGCAGACCCTGTCGTCGAGCGAACCCCGGGGGGGACGTTCGTCAAACCAGCGTCGTTGCGGGACTTCCCGACCCGTCTCGGCGACGACCGTGACCTGACGGTCTTCCCCACCCGATGTGCCGTGGTGCTGGCTCTCTCCGACAGCGCCTGGATCAGGTTCAACGCCGTCGCTGCCGATCGCCTCGGCCTGGTGACGCGGCGCGCGACACCGCTGCCGCCGGACACGGTCGCGAATCTTCTGCTCGCCCGGCACCTGGACAGCCTGGACTACCCCTTCCCGTGCCTCGCGGCCACGCAGGCGTGGGAGCGTGGGCTGCTGCGACCAGGCCCGCCCGGCGTCCCCTACTACCAGGCAGACGACCCGACCCGTCTCGGAACCTTCGTTCCGTGCAGCCTCGCCGCGGCGGTGCGGGGGCTGCGATCCGGCGCTCAGGACGGGATGCTCGCGGTGGTCTGGCAGATCCTCGACGACCTGGCAGGCCTCGCCGCCTCAGGCCCGCGTCTTGCCGCCGGTGCGGTCGACGTGGCCGAGACCATCGCCACGCTCCTGCCGGAGACGACCCATGCCGTCACGGTCGGGATGGCCGACCCGGCGGTGCTCGACCTGCCGGGCGTTCGTGCCCTGGCTGCTCGTCCGGGCACGTCACGGGCAGTGACCATCGCACGCGAGATCGTCGCGACGCTGCTCGACGCCGCCTTCGTGTCCGCCGAGCCTCCGGTCCGAGGGTTCGAGGATCTGGCTCTGTCCGCCGTCGACGACGCGACCCTGACCGTCGTTGCCGAGGACCACCGCGTCCTGAGAGGTGATTGATGGACCGCAACCCACGCCTGGACGAGGCAGTCGCAGTCTTCGCTGAGCTCGGCTGGGCCGACGCCACCTATGCTGACGCGCCGACGCTCCCGCTCGGCACTCCTGCCCAGCGGCGAGCAGCGCTCGCAGGGCTGCGGGCAGGGGACTGGGACAGGTACGGACACCTCTGGGGCAGGCCCCCTGTCGCCGACGTCGACCTGTCGATGCTCTGGTTGTTCGCGGTCCGTGTGGGGGTGAGTGCTCGACGTGCGGTTGCGCTGTACGACCTGAAGCTGGTTCCTGACCTGCACGACGCTGCCTTCGCCGTCCTGGTCGAGCGAGGCCCGGAATTCGCTCGGACATTCGTCAAGAACACCAACCATGATCTGTCTTTCTCCAGTCTGCCTGTGCGGCTGGTGGACCACTACCAACTGCCTGTCCCGCAGGAACCGGACTACATCGGCAGCTGGGCGCTGCAGGTCAAGGCGTTCGCGGACGAAGGGCAGAGACAGCACGTGGTCCCGGTGAGCGAGGCGACGCTCCAGGGCCGGTACACCGAGCACGTCCGCATCGCTTTCGCTGCCGGGCTGTCCGGGGTCGGCATGTTCGACCAAGCACTGGTGATCGGCGTGGAACGCGGCTGGGCGGACCGGGACGAGGTGATCGGCCTGGCGGTCGCGGCCCTCGACGCGGCGTCGGGGACCGACCGCTGGGGCAGCCTGATACGCCTGGACTACCTGCACGTCACCGACGAGGAGCTGGTCGCTCACACTGACGCGCTGGTGCCCGTTCTCGCTGGTGGGGCCGGGCCAGCCACCGACGCGTTCGTGGTCGAGCGGCTGGCTCCGGCGCTGATCGCCGGAGCCAGCGACGACATGGTGGCCGACGTGGCGACGGCAGCGTTGACGGCGCCGACGAAGAAGGCGCTCCGGGTGGTGCTGAAGGCTCTGGAGGCACGTCCGCACCCGTCGGCGGAGACGGTGAACGTCCTCGGTCCGCAGGTCACCGCGCTGGACACCGGACGCGACCGGGCTCTGGCCCGCTCCGTGCAGACGATCGTCGACAGCTGGGGGATCACGTCTGCTCCGAGAGGCGACTGATGGCTCGTAACCCTCACCTGGACGAAGCCATCGCCATCTACAAGGAGCTGGGTTGGCTCGATGCGCCTCATGAGGCGGCGCTGACGCTTCCGCTCGGTACCGCGGCCCAGCGTGACGCGGCGCTGGCGGGACTGGTGTCGGGGGACTGGGACGAGTGGAAGGACGGCCGCCACGTCAGCCACATCGACGTCGACGCGGTGAAGCTCTGGTTGTTCTCCGTCCGGGTGGGGGTGGATGCCCAGCGGGCCGCGGCGACGATGACGTGGCAGGTTCCCGACGACCTGGCGTTCGCTGTCGTGGCGGAGCGAGGTCCGGCTTTCGCCCGGACGTTCGTCGAACGTATTCGCACCTTCGGCCGAGGGGCGTTGGAGCACCATGCCGCCCTCGGGTCAGGGGTGCGGGTTCGGCTGGTCGCCCACCACCGGCTGCCCGTCCCGCAGAACCGGGAATACCTGAAGGACTGGGCGGCGCACGCTGCGGCAACGCTCACCGGTGATACCGCGCACGGAGCACGGCTGGACGAGGCGGTGATCCGGGAGCAGTTCGCCGAGCATGTCCGCGCTGGTACGGCGGTCGGGCTGGTAGGGGCCGGGCCGTTCGGCCGGGTGGTGCCCGCGGGGGTGGCTCGGGGCTGGCTGGACCGTGACGCGGCGGTCGGGCTGGTGCTCACATCGCTCGACGCGGCGACCCGGCCCGGCGACCGCAAGGTCTGGCTCCGGACGTGGCTGGACGACCTGCACGTCACCAACGCCGAGATCGTCGACCGGGCCGAGGCGCTGGTCCCGCTGCTGGCGTCGGGAGAGGCGCTGGTGGTCGAACGGCTGGCACCGGTGCTGGTCGCCGGGGTGGGTGACGACCAGCTGGCCGACGTGGCGACCGCCGCCCTGACCGCGCCGACCAAGAAGGCGCTGCGGGTGGTGCTGAGGGCGCTGGCGGCCCGGCCCCGCCCGTCGCAGGCCCCGCGGGAGACGCTCGGACCGCAGGTCACGGCCCTGAGCGTCGATCCTGACCCGGCGCTGGCCCGGGTGGCGCAGAAAGTGGTCGACTCCTGGGAGCTGACGGCCGCGGCACCGGCCGGGCAGGTGACCGTCGAAGGAATGTGGCGACCGACGCCCCCGGTGTGGACCGCCCCTCGGTTCGACCACGGCGACCAGACCCCCGAGGCGTTGACCCAGGCGGCTGCCGCGCTGAGCGGTCGTCGTGACAGCGAAGTCGTGGACGTGACCGTGGAGAAGTTTCTCGTCCTGGCAAATGCCGTCGCCCGGCGTGACCCCGAGCTGGCCCGCACCGCGCTGCGTGGTGTCCGGCGCACCTTCACCGCTGGGCTCTGGCACGTGGAGTCGTGGGTCGCTGGTCGGCCGTGCGTCACCACGCGGGACGACCCACTGGCTGCGCGCGAACGTGCCGTGTTCGAGCAGCTGGGGCAGGTGCCGTGCCTGCTGTCGGAACCCAGCACGGTAGACCTGCGGGTCCACCCGGCCGACCTGCTGGCACGGCTGCAGGCGTATCACGAGGTGGGGGCCAGCGCGTCCGAGGCTGACCTGTTCCTGGCGTTGACCAGGCTCGATGTCTCGCTGGCCGACGCCGGGCTGGGCCGGCTCGCTGTGCCGGTGCTCGTGTCGCCCGGGGTGCTCATGCGGGCCATGGACTACCAGACCGGCCGGTCGACAGTGTTGACCGCAGGCGAGATCGCCAGCCGTTACCTGGCCGACCCGGCGGTCGAACCCGTCCGGACGCTCGCCGACTCGCCGCAGCTGCCGCGTCCGTGGCGCGCCCAGTGGTCCGGGCCCGCCTCGCTGAGCGACTTTCGGCGACGCCTCAGCGGCGAGTCGAGCAACGCCAACCGTCGGGCGCGGAACTCCGCGGTCTTCCCGACGTGGGGCGACGCGGTCGACTTCCCACCTGCCGATCGCTATACCGGGCTGAGACTGCGTCAGCTCGCACGCCGCTCCGCTCCGCTCACCCCCGGAGCTGCGGTGAACGTCCTGGTCGCGCTGCGCAACGTGCACGCCGCTGCCGCACCCGACGTGGCACTGGCGCTGACCGAAGCGTGGGAGCGTGGTCTGCTGCGCCCGGGCGTGGCCGACGTCCGCTACCTGGACTGGGTCGAAACGCCCCAGGCGCTGGCCGCCACCGCCCAGGCGCTGGGCGAGGCCGCACACCTGGGCCTGCTCTCGGTGGTGTGGCCGGTGCTGGACGACCTGCTGGTCGCTGCGACCGACGCCCCGCGCCTGCTGGCCGGGGCCGCCGAGGTCGCCCAGACCGTCGGAGCTCTGCTCCCCGAGGTGCTGCACGCTGTGAGCACCGGCCTGGCCGGACCAGACGCGCTGGCCCTGCCCGGCACCCGGGCGCTGGCTGCTCGCAAAGGCTCGTCGCAGGCGGTCCGCGCCGCCCGCGCCGTGATCGCCCACCTGCCGGAGAGTGGTCGATGATCGACGACGCTGGTGTCAGCCGACGTGGTCCACGAACTGGGTGTGGTCCTGGCGGTCCCGCCCAACCGTCGATTCGATACTTCTGTCGCGGATTCGAGAGTTTTACTCTCGAATCCGCGACAGAAGTATCGAACTGGTGCGGTCGTCTCGGCGCGAAGCCGCTGCCACCGACGTCCCGCCAAGGAGGTCGTCGCCCGGCTTCCGCTCTCCGCCAACCCGTTCTGCATCCCCTGAGAGGTGAACGATGACCAAGAACCCGCGCCTGGACGAGGCGGTCGCGATCTTCAAAGAGCTCGGCTGGGCCGACGCCACCTATGCTGACGCGCTCACCCTCCCGCTGGGCACCGACGCCCAGCGCAAGGTCGCGCTTACCGGGTTGCGCTCGGGCGACTGGGTGCGGGCTGAGATCGAGAATCTGCTCGGAGTCGAGCCAGATACCTTCCGGTCTGGTGAGCTCCCCGATCTCACGCTGATGCTCTGGCTGTTCGCCGTACGGGTCGGGGTGGATGCCAAGCGGGCGGCGATGTGCACTGGCATCTTCTCCTCGGCGGACGTCCTGCACCATGCCTGGTTCCATCATCGCGACAGCGGAATGCCCGATGCGGCCGATGCGGCCGTCGCCGTCCTGGCGGCGCGCGGGCCGACGTTTGCGCAGACGTTCGTCCAGCGGGTCTGTACCTCCGAGAACCGGTGGGGCGGAGAGTATGCCGGCTCTACGCAGTTGAGGGTGTAGCGGGTTGGCGGGCGAGGGCTGGTAGGGGCGGCGCGTCGGTCGTCGGTGGGGTCGAGGTCTTCCGATGATGGAGGTTCCTACGCCGTCCAGCAGGAAGACCTCG
>WRMB01000045.1 GCA_009777345.1 Micrococcales bacterium
AACGGCCGGCTCGAACACCTACGAGGCACCGCCCTCGGCTTCCGCAACCTCACCAACTACATCGCCCGCTCGCTGCTGGAAGCCGGAGGTTTCCGACCGCTGCTACACCCTGGATTGCGATGAGCCGGCATACCGGCCGCAGACGGGCTACCAGATCCTGCAGAACGGCACGACTCTTACCGTGCGGGTCCAGACCAAGCGCGACGCCGAGGCCTGGGGGTTCTCCGCCGAGCGAATCCTGGTCACCACACCGACGTTCGACAGCGAAAAATGGTTGAAAAACTGGTACTCCTAGAGTTGCCACTCCATGAGGTCGTTCATTGATGCACCTCGCACCGGTCCCAAGCCCCCAGACGGCAGCCCTTGTCAGGCGGGCTGGTCTGGTCAGGACCTGGTGAAGACGAACGTGTAGCTCTCGCCTTCCAGCGTCAGGTTGTCGCCGTCCAGCTGCGCGTTGATCCTGGAGCCGTCGGTTGACGTGAACATGGCGGTCGCGCCGCCCGCCAGCGCCCAGTAGCCGTCGTTGCTGTCGGGCGCGCCCTCCCCGCTGGCGGTCGCCACGAAGGTGCCGTCCTGCCTCACCTCTAGGGTCATGTCGCCCCCTTCGGCCCGCAGGGCGTCGCCGGTGTACGTGCTCCCCCCGGACTCGATCAGCTCGATCCTCCACCGGCCGACGAATCTGTCCGCCTCGCCGGGCCGCACGAAGTCCTCTGTGGCGTCGGAGGCCGTGACCTGGTCCGGTCCGCCTGCGGGCGTGTCGCCGGAACAGGCGGCGAGACCGAAGGGCAGGACCAGTGCGGGCACCACGAGCACACCCGTCCGAGGTGAGAGACGAGCGGGCCCGTTCGCCCGCCCAGCTGTCGTGCGAGATCGTTTCGCAGCCAATGCGACCCTCCCAGCCTTGGTCAGCTATTGGTCCATCGTCCTCATCGGCACAGCCCTGAAGCTTTGACCTTATCACCGTCGTCGCCGACCAGCCGGGCCCGGGACAGCCCCCGCACACCGATCACGTCCGAAGCCCCCAGGGTGAAGACATCACCAACCCGTCCTCACCGTCCCGCTCTGCGCGATATCTTGACCGGAGGAGGCGATACCGATGCCCGATGCCCTGGTCTGCGACGACCTGCGACGAGCCGCCGACACCGCGGCGGATCTGCTCGGCCCCGACATCATGGACGCCGAAGAACAGCAGCACCACCGCCGCGGTGACCGCCCACCGGCCGACGTCCGGACTACCGGGAGGTGCCAGGGGCTGTAACGACCGGGCCCGTCGGAGCTACGCCCGGTCAGTACCTGGCGAAGACGAGCACGTGATTATCGCCAGCCAACGTCAGCCGGTCGCCGTCCAGCGTCGCCTCGACCCCGGAACCATCCATCGTGAACACGGCGCTGGTACCGCTCGTCGACGTCCAGGTACCCTCGGCCGGTTCGGGGGCCCCGGGCCCGGTGCCAGTCACGGTGAAAGTACCGTCAGCGCGCACGACGAGGGTCATGTTGCCCCCTTGTTGTCGCATGGCGTCACCCGTGACCGTCTGCCCTGCTCTTTCGAACAGCTCGATCATCCAGTCTCCGACGAACTCACCCGAGTCGCTGGGCGACGTGATGCTCTCCGCGCTGTCGGCCAAGGCTACGGACCGGGTCGGCTCGCTACCCGCGGGGGTGCCACCGGAACAGGCACTGAGACCGAAGAGCAGAGCCAGAGCGGGCACCACGAGCACGTGTCTGGTCGTCGTGCGAGACAACTTCGTAGCAGTCGATGCCAATGCGATCTCCTCGAACCTCGGCCGACTATGGGTACGGCATCATCATCGGCACCAACCCTGTCAGCCCTGAGCCACCCCAGGCGGCGCAGGCTCCGTGGCCACGGTCGCCAGCCGGTCGGGTGAACGCCTGCTTCCACCAGCCGGTGCGAGACCAACCAGACCCGACGACGGACCACGGTGCGTAGCATGACGGGGGTGGACGAGCGCACCGACCTGTACCGGGTGCTCGACCAGGCGTCGGGCGGGGTGCGGCTGCAGGCGCGCTACCTGCCGCGGGCCAACCCGGCGCTGCTGGGTGGTCTGCGGTTCGTCCGGGACGTGCGGCTGCACAACGAGACCACAGCCGACGCCGGGCCCTTCACCGTCACCGCCGAGCTGGACCTCGGTGCCGGGCGAGTCGCGTCAGCGCAGGTCACGACGGATATCGTCGCCCCGGGACAGACCGTGTCCGTGGCTGAGGACGAGCTGTTCGACCAGCTCACGCTGGGCACGTCCACCGAGCAGACCACGGTCTGGCTGACCCTGCGGGTGACGCCTTCGGACGACCGACCCGGCACGAACGGCATCCCGCCGGAGGTCGCCCACGGGCACGGCGTCCAGGACGCCCCCGACGACGACGCCCGCGGCGAGCGCAGCGAGATCACCGTCTCCGCCCCGGTCGCGGTCGGCGCGGCCAACGAGTTCCTCAACCTGCCGGGGCTGCGGCAGTACCTGGCGGCCTTCGTGCAGCCCAACGCCCGGGCACTGTCGCCGGTGCTCAAGGCCGCCTCCGACTGGCTGCTGGACCGCACCGAGGACGGGTCGCTGGCCGGGTACACCCAGGGTGCCGAACGGGCCCGGCAGATCGCGGGCGCCCTGTACGAGGCGCTGGGCGCGACCGGGGTGGCCTATGCCCTGCCGCCCGCGTCGTACCAGCCCACCGGGCAGAAGGTGCGCACCGCCGCCCAGGTGCTGGCCGACGGGATGGGCACCTGCATCGACCTGACGGTGACCTACGCCGCCCTGGCCGAGGCCGCCGGGCTGGACCCGCTGGTGGTGCTGACCCGGGGGCACGCCTACCCGTGCGTGCGTCTCGCCCCGGACGTCAGCGACCGGACGGTGACCGACGACCCGAACACCATCGCCAACCTCGTCGAGACCGGCGCCCTGCTGCCGGTCGAGCTGACCGGGGTCCAGGCGGGCAAGAACCACCTGACGTTCCGCAAAGCCGTCGAGGCAGGCCAGCGCCATATCCGCACGCTGTTCGGCGAGGTGGAGGCCCTGGTCGATATCCCCCGGGCCCGGCTGGACGGGATCTGGCCCATGGCCGGAGCCGTCGAGATGCCCGACGACGACGAGACCGCCGCCGACCGCCCCTACGTGGTGCGCTCCGCGCTGCGCTGCGTCACCGTGGCGGCCCACGACACCGAGCACGTCACCGGCAGGCTGCGCCGCGACGACCCGTCCCCGCCGCGCCTGCGCGCCTGGAAGCGCCAGCTGCTGGACCTGTCGCTGCGCAACCCGCTGCTGAACCTGCCGCGCACCTCCCGGGTGGTGGACTTCGTCGTCCCCGACCAGATGCTGGCAGGAGTCGAGGACGCGGTCTCCGCCGGGTACACCATCCGCACCGTCGGCGGGGTCCCCGAGGAGGCCGTCGAGGCGGTCGGCGCCCGGACCGTCAGCGCGCTGGTGCCGGACACGGTCCGGACCATGTTCACCACGCAGCGGCGGCTGGTCTCGATGCTGCACCCGGCGCTGCACACCACCCGGCTGCGGGCGCTGAAGCGCGACGCCGAGCTGCTGGAGGCCGAGACCGGCTCCAACTACCTGTTCCTGGCCCTGGGCACCCTGGTCCACACCAAGGCGTCGGGTGGCGAGGCCCGCGCCCCGCTGTTCCTGGTCCCGGTCCGGCTCAAGACCCTGGCCGGGCTGAGCTATACGTTCACCGCCGACGGCGACGACCTGCCCCAGCCCAACCTGTGCCTGCTGGAGTGGCTCAAGGCCACCCGCGGTTTCGACCTGCCCGAGCTGGCCGAACCACCCACGGACGACTCCGGCCTGGCCGTCGGCGCCGCCCTGGCCGCGATCCGGCAGCGACTGCTGGACGCGGGGCTGCCGTACCGGATCGACGAGACCGCCACCCTCGGCCTGCTGCGCTTCTCGACCTTCCAGATCTGGCAGGACCTGGACACCCACTGGGCCTCGCTGCTGCGCAACGACGTGGTACGGCACCTGGTAGAACGGCCCGGCGAGACGTTCGTCCAGGCGATCGAGACCCCGCCGCGCCTGCCGGAACGGTCGTTGCGGCTGCCGATCGCCGCGGACGGTTCCCAGATGGACGCTATCGTGCGGGCCGCCTCCGGGCAGTCGTTCGTGCTGGAAGGCCCGCCCGGCACCGGCAAGTCCCAGACCATCACCAACCTGGTCGCGCACGCCCTGGGCGCCGGGCACACCGTGGCGTTCGTCACCGCCAAGCAGGCGGCGCTGGACGTGGTGCGCCGACGGCTGGACGCGGTCGGGCTGGGCGACTTCGTCCTGGAGCTGCACGGCGCGAAGGTCACCATGCGGGACGTGCGGGCCCAGCTGCGGCGGGCGTTCGGCGCCTACGCCGGGTACGACGTGGGCGCCTGGCAGGCCGCCGAGGCCGAGTACACCGCGGCGGTGGACGCCCTGGCCGCCTACCCGGGCCTGGTGCACGAACGCGGCCCGACGGGGCACTCGCTGTGGTCGGCGCACGAGGCGGTGGCGTCGTCGGGACCGGGCCCGACCTTCGTCCCCGATCTGGGCCTGCCTCTCGACGGGCTGGGCCGGGCCGCCGGACGGTTCGCCGAGGCCGCCGCCCAGCTGGGGTTCACCGCCCCCGCCCCGTGGGCCCTCTTCGGCCCCGCCGCCGCTGACGCCTCCGCCCTGCCGACGGCTCTGACCGGCCTGGACGCGGTCGCCGGGCACCTCGACTGGCTCGGCCCGGCCTGGCGCGACGCCTTCGCCCAGCTCCGCCCCGGGACACCGGGGACGGTTCCGGCTGTCCCCGCGGCCGAGCAGGACAACAGGAACCGTCCCCATTGTCCTGCGACGCTGGACGGGTTCTGGCGGGTGCTCGACGCCCAGGCGGCCCGGCTGGTCGCCACGGACC
Organism: Micrococcales bacterium; assembly: GCA_009777345.1. GTDB lineage: Bacteria > Actinomycetota > Actinomycetes > Actinomycetales > Cellulomonadaceae > Cellulomonas. Next base: position 4,876 of record WRMB01000045.1, read on the forward strand.
ATATCGCGGCGGTCGACGGGCCCGGCTGGGCCGGTGAAATCAGCGCGGTCCGGACCGCGCTGGCCGGGTTCGCCCCAGCGTTGCCGGACCTGCTCGAAGCACCTGACCTGGACCGTTGGACGGCGGAGGCCCGACGGCTGTCCGGGGCGCGGTTCCTCGCCCGGTGGCGGGGACGCGCGGTGCGGTCCGCGGTCGCCGCGCTGGTGGGAACGGCCGACCGGGCTGGCCCCGGTATCCCGGACCTGCTCGCGACGCTGGACGCGGCCGTGGCGGCCCGGGCCGCCTCGACGACCCTGGCCGACCGGGCGCGGCTGGTACCGGGTCTGGCGCTGCCGGGCGACTGGGCGCCGCACCGGCCCGGCGCGCTGGCGGCGTTCGACCAGGCGGTGGCGCTGGCCCGCACCGCCCACGACCTGGCCCGCGCCGCCCCGGCGGCCTGGGCGCTGGTCCTGGGCTTCCCGTCCCCCCAGCAGCGCACCGCCGTGGCCGAGATACGCAGTGCCTGGCACACCTGGCTGACCGCGACGGCAGCCACCCCCCGGTCGGTGACCGCCTGGCTGGCCGACCGCACCTGGCCGGACGCCTGGGCGGCCGACGCCCCGCGCTGGCGGGCCGAGGTCGCTCACGTCGTCCCGCAGCGGTACGCCACGCTGGCAGCCGGGCTGGCCGAGCTGGACCGGTCCGGCGGCCAAGACCTGTCCGACCGGCTGACCAGCGGTGCTGTCGCCCCGGCCGAGGCCACCACCGCGGCGGTGCGGGGCCTGGCCCAGGCCGGGCTGGCCGAGCGCCGGTCGCGTCTGGCCGGTTTCGACGGCCAGGTGCACGCCGTCACCGTCGCCCGGTACGTCCGCGCTGCCGCCCAGCTGCGGGAGCTGGCTCCCGGTCACGGCCCGGCCCGCCTGCTCGGGGCCCGCCCGTTCGCCCCCGACAACCTCACCGGCGAGGTCGCGGCCCTGCGCCGCCAGGCCGACCGCAAGCGCGGCGGGCTGACCCTGCGCGAGATCACCCAGCGCTACCCGGGGGCGCTGCACGCCGTCGTCCCGGCGTTCCTGATGAGCCCCGGCGCGGTAGCGCACTTCTGCGACCCGGACTTCCGGTTCGACATGGTGATCTTCGACGAGGCCTCGCAGATCCCCGTCGCCGAGGCCATCGGGGCGATGGGCCGGGGCCGGTCCGTCGTCGTGGTCGGCGACTCCAAGCAGATGCCGCCGACCCGCTTCATGGAGACGACCTCGACGGTCTCCGCCGAGACGGTGGACCAGGACTCCGACGTCGAGTCGATCCTGGACGAGGCGGTCGCGGCCGGGCTGCCGCGCACCTGGCTGTCCTGGCACTACCGCAGCCGCAACGAGACGCTGGTCGCGTTCTCCAACCAGCACTACTACGACGGTCGCCTGGTCACCCTGCCCTCGCCCGGCGACCTGCCCGGCACCGGTATCGGCTGGCGCCGGGTGGACGGGGTGTTCGGCCGGGGCCGGTCCCGCACCAACCCGGTCGAGGCACAGGCCATCGTCGACGAGATCGCCGCCCGGCTGCGCCACCCGGCCACCGCGGGCGACTCCATCGGCGTGGTCTGCTTCAACATCGCCCAGCGCGATCTGATCCTCAACCTGGTCGAGGAATCCCCCGACCTGGGCATCCAGCAGGCGCTGGCCCGGGGCGAGGGCGAGCGGCTGTTCGTGAAGAACCTGGAGAACGTCCAGGGCGACGAACGCGACACCATCATGTTCTCCCTGGCCTTCTCGGTGGACCCGCAGACCGGTCGGCTGCCGCTGAACTTCGGCCCGCTGGTCGTCGAGGGCGGGGAACGCCGCCTCAACGTCGCGATCACCCGGGCCCGGCGGCAGGTGCTGCTGTTCTCCTCCTTCGACCCCACGCACATCGACCTGCGCCGCACCGGCTCCCAGGGCCTGGCCGACCTGCGCGCCTACCTGGAGTTCGCCGTCGCCCAGTCCCCGGACAGAGACGGACCGTGTTCGGGAGGTGGGCTTCCAGGCGAGAGATGGGCTCGGGAGCCCATCTCTCGCCTGGAAGCCCACCTCTCGCGAGCAGAACCCGACGGACCTGCTCGCCCGGCCGAACCGATCGACGGTGCTGCCGATGCGAGCCGGTCGCCGAACCGGGGCCGGTTCACCGAAGCCCTGGCCGACGCGCTGCGCGCCGCGGGCCTGGAGTGCGCACTGGACGTGGGCCGTTCGTCGTTCCGGGTCGACCTGGCGGTGCGCCTGCCCGGCGACCCTGACTGGCGTCTGGCGGTGCTGGTCGACGGCCCCGGCTGGGCGTCACGCCCTACCGTCGCCGACCGTGACGGGGCACCTGGCCTGCTCCCGTCGTTGATGCGCTGGCCCGCGGTAACCCGGGTCTGGCTACCGGACTGGCTGCGCGACCCGCCTGGTGTCGTGGCGCGCGTCGGCGCCGCGGTGCGGGCGGCTCCGAGCCTGGCCGATCTCGTCGCCGCTGACGCGGTCCGCACCCGACCCGAGGAGGTCGAGCCTGTTCGTCCTCCCGAGGCGGTCGACGGTGGGCCCGCGGCGCGAGAGGCCCAGCCAGCGCACGGAGGAGCGCTGGGGAATGACCAGGCTCCGGCCTGGGGCGAGGCAGCCCAGTCCTCGGACCGACCCGTCGACGCGGTCCACGAGCCGACCGACCTCCCTGCCGTCGGCCCCACCGACGACCGCCCTTCGGTGACCAGCAGCCTGACGACCCCGGCCGATCCAGCCTGGGGCACGTTCGTCCCCGACGAGGGTCCGACGTCTGAGGCCCGGTTCACCCCGGCACCCGAGCCGGTCGCTGGCCCGCAGAGCGGGCTGAACAACCTCGCATCGGCCCGGTCTCGGCGGACGATCACCCTGGTCGCGGCCGAGGCCCTGGCTGTCGAAGGCCCGATGCTGCTGGCCCGGCTGGTCCGGCACGTCGCCCACCGCTTCGGCTACTCCCGCCTGGGCGCCCGCAAGCAGGCCGACCTCGAAGCGTTCCTGCGCGCCGTGTTCGGCACCGACGAGCACGGTTTCGTCTGGCCGTCCGAAGCGGACCGCACCGCCCCGCTGCCCGCCCGCCGCACCGCCAAGGGCGACCGCACCCCCGCCGAGATCCACCCGGCCGAGCTCGCGACCGCTGTGCGCGACGCGCTGCGCGCCGCCTGCTCCGCCGACCGCCGCGAGCTGGCCGCCGAGTGCGCCCGTCTCCTGGGCTTCCGCCCGGCCGGGGCGTTCACCACCGCCCTCGACCCGGTGCTCGACCAGGCCGTCGCCGCAGGTCAGGTCGTCGTCACGGCGGGCCGGTACCGCCTGGCGGGACAGTAGGGATCCCACCTCGGCCGACTGCCGCCCAGGTGAGTGCGCTGAGGGACGAAGTTTCGTACGAGGGACGAACTTATTGCTTCGTCCCTCGGTGGCCCGGGCACGAACCCCTGGTGACCCGTCCGGATCTCTACCCGGTCGGTGTCCGGCCCGGTGCTCCCCGCGCTGAGGGGCGGGGAGTCGCCGACGCGAAAACCGTCATCAAGGGCGCCTGACCTCCACCAGGCCCGTCACCCCTCTCGCCCGGGTGCGCACCAGGGTGAAACCGCTCCGCTCCAGGTCGCCGCGGATCTCGGCCAGCGAGCCGAACCGTTCGACGTGGTCGTGCGCGCGGAACAGGGCGTTCAACGGTCGGCGCAGCAGACCCAGCCGCGGTTCGGCCACGACGAGCCGACCTTGCGGTACCAGGACGCGGGCCGCCTCCGCCAGGAACCGCTCGGGCGCGTCCAGGTGGTGGTAGGCCAGGCAGGTCACGACCAGGTCGGACGTGGCGTCGGCGAACGGCAGGTCCTCGGCTGTGCCCTGGCGGATGTCCATCTGCGGGTTGGCCCGCCGCGCCACGGCGACCATCTCAGGGGCGATCTCCACCCCTGAGCCGACCGCACCCCGCTCGGCCAGCAGGCTCAGCAGCCGCCCCGTCCCGCACCCGACGTCCAGCACCCGGCACCCGGCCGGGACGTCGGTGGTCAGCACCGCCCGGTAGAACCACCGCGCGACCCGCCCCTGGACCCCGTCGTCGTACCTCTCGGCCCACTGGCCGAACCCCACGTGCTGGTGACCCATCAGCGTCCTTCCGCCAGCGTCGCCTGACCAGACGACACTAACGGAGGTCGCCCAGAGCCGGAGATCGGCTGCGTGCCCGCCGTGGTCGGCGAAGGCTGCCACCCTACCAGCGGGGACACGCAATTATCAGGTTCGTCCACCGATTACTCCAAGTCTCGCAGGTCACGCCCCTGGCGCAAACTGGTGCCTGTTGCGTCCGACTGCGAACAGTGTTGCGTAACTCAGAGCGACTGTAGCGGTCGCTATTGCCAGCAGCGCGAAGTCAAACACCCCGAGCATCTTCGTGGAGACGCCTCGGAACTCGGCCCACATGACGACGGTTGCGAATGCGCTGAATACTGGTACCGCCACGGTGATCGAAAAATCGAGCAGTCCCATCGCCCACAGATCGCCGCGCCCAAACGCGAGTAATCGGTACACCGCCCTGTCGCGGCGTGATCGTAATAGCCGGAGCGCACAAATCACGACGAGAAAGGCTCCACACCCCAGATCACTCTGGGGCGTGCTTGCCTCTCTGGTTCGAACCTCTCGTGGAGCTGACCGGACTCGAACCGGCGACCTATTCGTTGCGAACGAATCGCGCTACCAGCTGCGCCACAGCCCCTAGAACCCCGTCAGGGTAGCACCTGAGCGCGAGTCGGGTCACGCCGAACCCTGGCTCTACAGCCCCGAGGCGCGACGACGTTCCAGGACGGCGTTGAGGTCGATGCTGCCGGAGGTGCTGGGGCCGGGCTCAGGGGCAGGTTCGGCGGGGGTCTGGCTGACGGGGGTCTGGTCGCTGAGCGGGGCCGGGTCGGGGCGCGGTACGGCGGGTTTGAGCGTGTACGCGGGGGGCGGCACGTCGACGGGTTCCCAGTCGGCGCGCTCGACCGGCTCGGACGGGCGGGCACTCTCGTCCGCCGCTCGTCTCGGTCGGGTGGGCCGCACCGGGCCGGACGGGGTCGGGGGGCGGGTAACCGGGGTCGGACCGGAGGCGTGCCGCACGGAGGTGGCGGTCTCGCCCCGGTCGGCGACGATCACGTCGAACACGTCGGTGACGTGCTCGGACGGGCGGACGGCCCGGCCGACCGGACCGCTGGACAGGGCGGTGGTGGCCAGTTCAACCCGGGGCCGGGTCGAACCGGTGGCGGCACGGGGGGCCGGTCGGCGGACCTCGGTGCTGCGGGGCGCGGCGGCCCGGCGGGTGCCCGAGCTGCGCGGGACGACGGTCCGCACCGACCCGGTGCGGGCCTTCACGGCTTCGCGTTCGGCCTCGTCGATCAGCTGGCGCCAGCGTGCGTCGTTGTGCGTGCCGGAGACGACCGCGACCCGCCCGGCGACGAGCGTGGCGACCAGCAGCGCGGTGGGTACAGCCCCGGCGTACCACGGGACGGCGGTGAACCCGACGACGGCCCACCCGGTCGAGGTGGCGACCAGCAGGAGGGCAGCCAGCAGGCCACGACGACGGGCGGCAGCGGCACGGCGCGACTGGGCGGCGGCGAATCCGGCTCGGATCCGGGCGACCTGGCGAGCGGCGTCGGCACTGCGACGCTCCGCCGCGGCATGGGGTCGGTCCACGACCTCTCCTTTGGCTCGGACGGACGGGACGGCGAGTCGCTGACCGCGCCCGGGCGTCAGCAGCCCGGCGGCGGACCCGGACCCTCGGCAGCCGCTCGGCCGTGTCCGCACCGACCGGCTGGGCCGACGGGCGGAACGCCGCGACGTTACCGCGACCACGCGCAACCACCGGGAGTACCGGTCGTCGGCGCACGAGTCGAGCAGCTGCTGGCGTTGCCGCAGCACCTGCGGGACCAGGAACACCACCCACAGACCCACCAGCGCGAGCGCCACGGGACCTGCGAGACCTTGCACCTCACGACGGTAGGCGCCCTGGGTCCCCGAACCGAGCACCCCGTCGGCGTGTCGCCTTGCCCGTCCCTGCTGCCCCCTTCCCGTCCTGGCCACTCGAGGTCAAGATCCGAGATCCACACCCGCTCCCATCGCAAACCGATAAATCGACACCAGTTCGTGGGTTCGCCGCCGATCCACTGGTTTGAACCGGTGGATCGGCGTCAAACCCACGAACTGGGATCGTCACGGAGCGGGCCCACCGCCCTGTCACGCCCGCGCCTGTTGGCGTCAGCACCGCTGGCCGGGGGGGCTCACGACCCGGGGCGTCCCGCCGCCTGGGTGGCGTGCCAGCGGGCCAGCAGCCCCTGGGGGACCTCCTCGGTGGTCAGGGCGAAGGTGCGGTGGTCGGCCCAGTGGCCCTGGATGTGCAGGTAGCGTTCGCGGACGCCCTCGTCGCGCAGGCCGAGCTTGGCCACGACGCGCAGCGACGGCTCGTTCTCCGGGCGGATGTTGATCTCGATGCGGTGCAGGCCCAGGCGGGCGAAGCAGTAGTCGGTGGCCAGGGCCACGCCGGTGGGGATGATCCCCCGCCCGGCGACGTGCTGGGACACCCAGTAGCCGATGGAGGCCGAGCACAACGACCCGTAGGTGATCGACGAGACCGTCAGCTGGCCGACCAGCTCGCCGGAGCAGGTCACGGCGAAGGGCAGCGACTGGCCCGACCGGGCCTGGGCGTTCAGCGACCGGACGTACTGCCAGAACGTCGGTGGGGGTCCGGACGCCAGCGGGCTGGTGGCGTCCCAGGGTTCCAGCCAGGCCGCGTTCTCGGCCCGCAGCGCCAGCCACGCCGCCTGGTCGCGACGACGCAGCGGCCGCAGCCCCACGTCCCCGTCGGCCAGACGGACCGGCCAGCGCACGACCGCGTTCATCCGTCGAGCACCAGGCACTGCAGCACCCGGCCCGCCTCGACTCTCTGCTCGGCCTCGGGGACCACGACGAACGCGTCAGCGCGCGCCACGTCCCACAGGGCGGGCGACGACGGGTCGGCGAGCACCGTCGCAGCGTAGCCGGTCCCCGGGGCGCCGACGACGGTCGCGGGCACGAACTGGCGCAGCCCGTCCGGCGAGCGCCAGCCCGACGAGACGCGGGCCGGGACCGACGGCCGGTGGATCGTCGCCCGGCCGGCCATGGTGCGCAGCGCGGGACGGACGAACACCTCGAACGCGACCGTCGCGGCCACGGGCTCGCCAGGCAGGGCGAGCACCGGCACGTCCCGGCTGGTCCCGTGCAGCGTGCCCAGGCCGAACCGTCCGCCCGGGGTCAGCGCCACCCGGTCGACCCGCACGTCGCCGACCAGCGGCAGCACGTCCTTGACCGTGTCGTGCGCCAGCTCTGACAGCCCGCCGGTGATCACGACGACATCGGCCCGGACCAGCTGGTCCTCGACGGTCTCGCGCAGCGCCGCCCGGTCGTCGCCGACGATGGGCACCACGACCGGGGTGGCACCGGCGTCGCGCACCGCCGCCTCCAGGGCGAAGCGGTTCGACTCGTACACCTGCCCGGGACCGGTCTGGGCCCGGGCGCCCGGCTCGACCAGCTCGTCGCCGACGGCCAGCAGCACCACCCGCGGCGACGGGTGCACGACCAGCCGGGACCGGCCCACCGCGGCGGCCAGGCCGAGCTGCCGGGCACCCAGCCGGGTCCCGGCGGCCAGCACCACCGCACCGCCGCGCACGTCGTGACCGGGGGCACGCACGTGCTGACCCGGGACGAGACTGTGCGGGACGGTGACGCTGACAGTGCCCCGGTCGGTCGCCTCGACGGGCACCACGGCATCGGCACCGGGCGGCAGCGGGGTGCCCTGCCCGACCCGGACGGCCTGGCCGGGGACCAGCCGCTGCGGCCGGTCCGGACCGGGCCGCAGATCGGCCACCACGGGCAGGGTGGTGGTCCCGAGGGCGGCGGCGTGCCGCCCCCGGCCGCCGTCCTCCGACCCGGACGGGCCGACGATCAGGGCATAGCCGTCGCAGTCGGCCACGGCCGCGAGCGGCACGTCAGCGGTGGCGACGACGTCGGCGGCCAGCACGCACCCGGCGGCGTCGTGCAGCACCACGTCGAGCGGTTCGACCGGGCCAACCAGTGCCAGCACCGCGGCCAGATGCTCCTGGACGGATCTCACACGGGCATTCTGCCCCCTACCTTTCCGGGGCGCAGTCACGTAAGACTATGTCTGTGCCCTACGCCCAGCCGTACCCGCTCGCGCACGAGACCGACGAGCCCGGCGACCACAAGGACCGCTTCCGGGTCGCGATCCGCGCCGGGCGACGCAACCGCTCGCTGCGACGTCTGGACCAGGCAGGCACCGGCCTGGCCCATGTGGTGCGGCTGATCTGCCAGGTCCTCGACGCCCGGACGGTGGCGGCCTACGCGTCCCGGTACGGCGAGCCGCCGACCGGCGAGCTGCTCACCACGCTGTGCGACGACGGGGTGCGGGTGCTGCTGCCGGTGCTCGGCGAACGGCTGGCCCGGCAGTGGGCGGTCTACGAACCGCACCACGATCTGGTCGTCCGCGCGCCTGGCCGTCCGCCGGAGCCGCCCGGTCCGGCGCTGGACGCCGAGACGGTCGCCGAGGCCGACGTGGTGCTGGTCCCGGCGCTGGCCATCGACACGCAAGGCCGTCGGATCGGTCAGGGCGCAGGCTGGTACGACCGGGTGCTGCCCCGGCTGCGGCCCGACCAGCTGAGCGTAGGGATCGTCTTCGAGCCCGAGCTGTACGACGCGGAGGTCAGGCCGCTGCCCGAGGAGCGGCACGACGCCCGGGTGCGGGCCGTGGCCACCCCCCAGCGCTGGCAGCGCACCGTCGACTGACAGGCTACGGGACCAGACGCAGCGTGGCCTTGGCGTCGGCCCGGACCGCCGCCGCGCTGTAGGGCCACGGGAAGTACTTCCCGTCCGCCCAGGCACCGAGCTGGTCGGTGTAGTGCGAGCTGGCCGGGTGGCCGGACGTGCCTGCGAGGTTCACCCAGGTCGAGGAGTCCAGGTCGGCGAGGTCCACCACCATGCGCATGGACGGGGCGGTGACGACGGCGTAGCAGCTCTGCGTCGAGGCCCGCTCGTCAGCGCCCACCGGCTGCCAGGTCGTCGCGTCGAGCGATACCGAACCGCCGCCGACGGCCTTGGAGTCGGCGTTGACCAGCCGCCGGACCGGCCAGGAGGCGTCGCCGAGCACGGGGTGCACAGGCTCGACCCGGTGCGGCGTGCCCCACCGCCAGGTGCTCGGGTTGCTGCCCAGCTCGGCGGTCAGCTCGACGCGGGCCCTGACCAGGGCCTGGGACAGCACGACGTCGCTGTTCTCGACGCCCTGGGTGGTGATGTCGTCCCACCACGGCGAAAGCGGCTGGTCGATGATCTGGGCGACCAGCGCGACGGAGCGGGAGTCGCCGGTGAGGTCGGCGGACGAGAGCTCGTCGGAGAAGGTCTGCGCCAGGACGATCTTCCAGACCGCGGCGAAGTACATCGCGGCGGGCGAGTCGGCGTCCATCTGGCGGTCCCAGGTGCGCAGCCGCTTCTGGCCGTCGTCGGCCCAGCTGTGGTTGGGGGTGTTGTCCTTGTTGAGGACCACCTGGAGCAGCGCGGGCGCCAGTACCTCGGCGGCGGGCGAGTGCTTGTCCAGGGCGATGCGCTGCATAACGGCCCCGTCCACCGGGCCGTCCGCGACCGCCTGCGCGAGCAGGTCGCGGATCCGCTGCGCCCGGTAGCCGTAGTCCCAGTCGCCGGGCAGGTGGGAACCGGCCCCGACCTGCTGGTCCGCCGCGACGACGAACCCCTCGTCCGGGTCCAGGAGGCTGGGCAGGTCGGCTGGGTCCACCCAGCCCTGCCAGTCATAGGACGAGTTCCAGCCCAGCCGCGGCCAGGTACCGTCCAGCGGCGGGTCCGGCGGCGGGTCGGTACCGTCCGGCGACGGATCGGTGCCGTCCGGCGGCGGGTCGGACCCGCGGACCGGGACCCGCCCGGCCGCCTGGTAGCCGATGTGCCCGTCGGTGGTGGCGAAGACCACGTTCAGCGCGGGCGACTGGAGCGACGCGGCCGCCGCCCGGACCCCGTCGGCGTCGGACGCCGTGCTCAGGGCGAAGACGCCGTGCGCCGTGGTCCCGGGGGTCAGCCCGGCCCAGCCCAGCGCGACCCGGTAGCCGGCCTGGCCGACGGCCTCGGTGTCGAGCACGTCGGAGACGACCGGACCGTGGCCGGTGGACCGCACCGTGATCGTCACCGGGGCGCCACCGGCGACCTCGATCGTCTCGGAGCGCACGGTCAACGGCCAGCGGGCACCGTCCACCAGCGCCTCGTCACCGACCACACGTTCGACGAACAGGTCGGTGACATCGGCACCCATACCGCTCACCGTCCAGGCCAGGTTGCCGTTGTGCCCGATCATCACCCCGGGGAACCCGGCGGTGGAGAACCCGGACACGTCGAACGGGCAGTCCGAGGAGACCTGGGCGCAGCGCAGCCCGACCTGCGACCAGACGCCCGGCTGCGTGACCGCCAGGTGCAGGTCGGTAGCCAGCAGCGGGCGGCCGGACGCGGTGTGCTGGCCGGAGACCGCCCAGGAGTTCGACCCACCGGCGCCGAGCAGGTGCGGCACCGCGTCGAGCGCGTCGCCGGCCGCGCCCAGGGCCACGACGGTGGTCTCCGGCGCCGACCAGGTCGCGGTCTGGGCCTCGCGGTCGGCCACGGCGTCAGGGAGGATCGGAGCGTTGGTGTCGGCCGGGTAGGCGGGGAACAGCTCGGCGACCCGCTCCGGGTCCTTGAGCGTCTGCAGGGCGTGCACCCGGGCCAGCTCGGTGTCGTCGTCGGCCCGCAGGTCCCAGGCCATCGCCTTGAGCCAGACCAGGGAGTCCACCGGGGTCCAGCGCGCCGGGGCGCGCACGTCCAGGTGCAGCCCCAGCAGGGTGTACTCCACGGCGATCTCGCCCGGAGACCGGCCTGTCAGGTAGGCGTTCACCCCTTTGGCGTAGGCCGTCAGATAGTCCTGGGTGGTGCCGTCGAGCAGCTCCCACTCCTGCTCGGCCACCTGCCGCCAGCCCAGGGTGCGGACAACCTTGTCCGCGTCGAGAGCGCCGTCCTGGTCGCCGACCAGCGCGCTGAGCGTGCCGGACGCCACGTGGCGGCGGTAGTCCATGAGGAAGAACCGGTCCTGGGCGTCGGTGTAGCCCTGGGCCAGGAACAGGTCGTGGGCCGAGACGGCGGTGATGGTGGGCACGCCCCGGGCGTCGCGCAGCACCGTGACCTCGTCGTCCAGGCCCGACAGCCGCACCTGGCCCGAATGGGTGGGCAACGGTCGGCGCACCGCCATGACGCCCCCGGCGACGGTACCCACCAGGGTGAGGAGGACCACGGCGGCCACGCCGATCAGCACACGGCGGACAAGACGGCGACGGCGGGTCACGTTGGGCAGACTAAGGCATCGTGGACGCCTCAGGGTCCGATCGGCAGGTTCCCGACCAGCTGTCCACCACTCGGGCGTAACCCGTCGGGACGACCCGAGGAAGACGCCGCCCAGGAGTATCGTTAGCACTCGGTACCCCCGAGTGCTACTAACCGGACACCTCTCCAGCGCCAGGAGTCCGTCCAGACCAGGCCTTCACCACCAGGAGCCAACCGTGCCGACCTACGCGTACCGCTGCACCGTGTGCCAGCACGCTTTCGACGTCCACCAGGGCTTTCACGACGACGCTCTGACCGTCTGCCCCCAGTGCGAGGGCCGGTTGCGCAAGGTGTTCTCACCGGTCGGCGTCGTGTTCAAGGGATCGGGCTTCTACCGCACCGACGCACGGGGATCGTCCTCGGCCACCCCGTCGTCCGCCAAGCCGGACGCGGCCGGGTCGTCGGAGTCGACCGGGTCCGAGAAGACAGCCGGAGAAGGAACCGCGGCTAAATCACCCGCCCCGTCCGAGCCGTCCGCCGCACCGGCCAAGCAGCCCGCCACCACCGCGTCGTGACCGACGGCGTCACGACCTGAGGTCCGGACCGCTGGCGGGTCCGCCTGAAGGCGGTCGCCGCGACCCCCACCGGGGTGCGCCTGTACACAGGGTGAGTCGTGGATGTGATCGTGGATGTGACGCTGAGGCAGATGCGCTGGTCGGCGTGTCCTCTGGCATACAGGACCGTAATCAGATCTGACCAGCCTTCACAACGACACACGGAACTCCACGCGTCGCGGGTACCGGACTGGGATCTTGCTGGTCAGCGGCACCACAAACCTGGACGCCGGGTGTACCGTCGTGTTCGAGGCGGGCCATGCTCGACGTCGGGGTCTTCCGATGACGGGGAACTCTCACACCCTAACTAATACCTTTCACTTCATGCGGCATGCGGCGTCCCGATGCCAAGTTTTGACGAAAACCGTCAGGGAGACTGGGGCAACGGTAGGTTGGTCGCGACCACTTCCTGACTGTCTTGGACGTATCCATCGGCGGTGATATTCAGATCGTGGCGGACAAGGGTGCGGTCGTGGATCATCCATGCGAGCACGCTCCACCCGGTGTCTGACGGCTCTGCCGTGGGTGGCTGGACGATCTCGCCGTACTGCGCATCGAGTTCGGCTACTCGTTGCGTCTCGGTCGAGGTGAGTTTTGGCCACTTGATGTCGGACATCGTGTCGATGCGGTAGGAGTACCTGTAGAAGTCGCGGGTCACGTCGAGGTAGAGACTCCCGACCTCGACCGCGGTGGCGGTATCGTCTATCACGACCTGGGCATTGCGAGCCATCTCTGCAAACGCATCTGGGCTTCCGGACAGCACCACAGCCGTGCCGTCGTCGCTGAGCGCAGCGTAGAAACGGACGGGATCGTTCTCCCAGTGAGCCTCGACGTCGATCACCTGCCACCCGGACAGCCAGGCCGCGCCAACCGGCGTCAGCGACGTTGACTTCATCTCGACCAGTTCGGCGTCGGCACCGACCGCAGCGAGCCCCGCCGCCAGCCGCTCTCGCACGTCCGGGGTAGTCCCCGTGGTCGTACCGGACGGTTCATCTGCACCGCACCCGCCCAGCGTCAGCACCAGCAGTGCTCCGACCAGCAGATATGCCACTCGTCCCATCGCTCCTTCACATCCTTTCTGCAACGGCTGGATCAGTCAGTTACCAGCATGGGCCATAGTACCGAATCATCAGAAGCACAGACCAAAGAGACATGGATGGTGCGCGTCCCATTCTTTACCATAATGCTCAGGGTAGGTGGTCCCTCTCGTGGATGTGACGAACGCTTCAGAGCCTTCTCCGTAAAATTTCTGCTCAACAGCATCGTATCCAGCCTGTTCAGCCTCAGTATTACTCGCACCGTTTGCCCTCGCATTCTGGTAGGCGTCGTCGTATTCTGGCTCACCGGGTCGTTCCGGCGTATCGTAACCAGCGGCACGAAACTCTTTCGTCGCCCGTATAGCCTGGACGACGCCGTCCGCCTCCTCGGCGATCCTGGCGTGGATATAGTCGTCACGACTGAGTTTTCTGGGGTTACCTTTACGACCCTCTTTGGCGTATCTGGCATGGTTGGCTTCGTGGATCAGCGTCCCCGCATTGTGTTCGTAGCCTTGGCCCAGCACGATCTGACGGCCATTCCAGTAGGCGCCACGCTTGTTGTTGTTGACGTCGACATACACGTAGTTGTCGATGAGCCACCGCATCGTCTGCCGACCACGTGGGGTCGACTGCATGGTCTCGACCAGGTAGGAGTCGGGATCGAGGCCATAAGACACGCCGGGGGCCGGTGGCCAAGGTGGTTGCTGCGGTGACGGCGAGGGAACTGGCCGCATGACGGGTCCTTGGACAGCAACATCGGCCTCGCCGTTCTCGGTTTCATGGGCGTTCGACGCGTCACTGGAGCAGTCGGCCGACCCTCCGGCGATAGACGCGACGGCCTGCGAGAACTTGCAAGTCAGGTTATCGCCGATCAACAGGAACACCGCGATCAAGGCGACGAGCAGCACCCCGACCCCCCCGACCATGCCGACGTACTCGACGCTGCCCTGGCCCGACTGCCTACCACCACGCATCGGTGCCGACTCGACAGACGCAGCAGGCCGTGAGTGCGCCCGTTTTGGCATGAGCCCTACCCCTCCGGTGCGAGACGTGTCGCGCATGGAAGCCAGAAGAGCCCTCCGCGACTGAGTCAGATGCTCGGCATTACGCACCATATGTCAGACGTGAGAGGGGGGTCAAGGGTCTACCTATGCCGTCCGAGTGTTGGGACACAACGGCAGCGCCGGCGTCCGTATATTGAGACATGCTTGCAAGAGTGCTTCCGGGATCAGGCCAGGACGTCTCTACTACGGTGTACGACGAGATCGAGGGAGGTTCCCTGGTGGAAGAGACACGCCGTCTGGGGCCCACAAACGGGACAGGACTGGGATGCGCTGCTGCGTCCGTGGAAGAAAACCGGGCGCGGTCCTGGCGGACGGCAAGATCGCCTCACAGCATCATGGTCGGGCCGCTCGGCTCATCCTCCCGGCACATCAGGCGAGGTGCGTCGTGCGGGCAGGTGAAGATCCTGGTGAACCGACCTCGCCGTCACGTCGGCTAGGGTCGCGTCCATGGCTGACCTCGCTCCCACCGCACTGCCTGGGCTGACCGCGACCGAGGTCGCCGAACGGGTCGCCGCCGGGCAGACCAACGACGTGCCTGTGCGGGCCAGCCGCGGCACGTGGGAGATCGTCCGGGCCAATGTCTTCACCCGGATCAACGCGATCCTCGCGGTGCTGTTCGTCATCGTGATGTCGACCGGGTCGTTCCTGGACGGGCTGTTCGGCGGGATGATCGTCGCGAACTCCGTCGTCGGGATGGTCCAGGAGCTGCGGGCCAAGCGCACCCTGGACCGGCTGACCATCGTCGGGCAGGCCCGGCCCCGGGTGCGGCGCGACGGGCACAGCCTGGAGCTGGCCCCGAACGAGGTGGTCGCGGACGACATCATCGAGATGAGCGCGGGCGACCAGGTCGTGGTCGACGGGGAGGTCGTCGAGGCCAGCGCGCTGGAGGTGGACGAGTCGCTGCTCACCGGCGAGTCCGACCCGGTGGTCAAGCAGCCCGGCGACCCGGTGATGTCCGGCAGTTTCGTCGCCGCGGGGAACGGCGCCTACCGGGCGACCAAGGTGGGCAAGGAGGCCTACGCCACCCGGCTGGCGGAGGAGGCCAGCCGCTTCACGCTGGTCAAGTCTGACCTGCGCAACGGCATCAACCAGATCCTGCGGGTCATCACCTGGCTGCTGATCCCGGCCGGGGCGCTGTCGGTCTACAACCAGCTGTCCGTCAGCCAACCGTTGAACGAGGCGCTGCGCGGGATGGTCGCCGCCCTGGTGCCGATGGTGCCCGAGGGCCTGGTCCTGATGACTTCCATCGCCTTCGCCGTCGGGGTGATCCGGCTGGGCCAGCGCCAGTGCCTGGTCAACGAGCTGCCCGCCATCGAGGGCCTGGCCCGGGTCGACGTGGTGTGCGCCGACAAGACCGGCACCCTGACCGAGAACGCCATGCGGCTGGCAGAAGTCCGTCAGCTGGGCGACGACCCGCAGGTGCACCAGGCGCTGGCCGCGCTCGCCGCCGCCGACCCGCGCCCTAACGCCAGCCTCCAGGCCATCGCCGAGGCCTACCTGCCCCGTCCCGCCGCGGACGAGACGTATCTGCCCTGTCCCGACCCGGACGAGGCGTCCCAGCTCGGCACTTCCACACCGGTCCAGCTCGCAGCAGCGGATCGGTCTGAAAGTGATGCACCAGCAGCCGAGACCGGTGACCCCGGCTGGCCGGTCGAGGCGGTGGCCCCGTTCTCCTCGGCCCGCAAGTGGAGCGGTGCCAGCTTCGGCGCGCACGGCGACTGGGTGCTCGGCGCCCCGGACGTCCTGCTCGACGGCACTGGGTCCAACAGCACTGGGTCCGACAGCACTGGGTCCGACAGCACTGGGTCCGACGCCGCCTCGGCCGCGCAGGCCGAGGCGGAGCAGCTGGCGGCGCAGGGGTTGCGGGTCCTGCTGCTGGGTCGGGCCAGCCAGCCGGTCGACTCGCCGCAGGCCCCCGGCCCGGTGACGCCGGTCGCCCTGGTCGTGCTCGACCAGAAGGTACGCCCGGACGCCAAGGACACGCTCGACTACTTCGCCGACCAGTCGGTCGCGGTCAAGGTGATCTCGGGCGACAACGCCGCCTCGGTCGGCGCGGTCGCGGCCGGGCTGGGACTGACCGGCGCGCAGGCCCCCGTGGACGCCCGGACCCTGTCGGACGACCCGGCGGCGCTGGCCCGCACCCTGGACTCCACCGCCGTCTTCGGCCGTGTCACCCCGGAGCAGAAACGGGCCATGGTCGGCGCCCTGCAGTCCTCCGGGCACACCGTGGCCATGACCGGCGACGGGGTGAACGACGTCCTGGCCCTCAAGGACGCCGATATCGGTGTGGCGATGGGCGCGGGCAGCCCGGCCACCCGCTCCGTGGCGCAGATCGTCCTGCTGGACAACAAGTTCGCGACCCTGCCCCACGTCGTGGCCGAGGGCCGGCGCGTCATCGGCAATATCGAACGGGTCTCCACGCTGTTCCTGACCAAGACCGTCTACTCGGTGCTGCTGGCGCTGCTGGTCGGTATCCCCGGGCTGATCGGTTTCGAGGCGTTGCCCTACCCGTTCTACCCCCGCCACATCACCATCACCGGCTGGTTCACCATCGGCCTGCCCGCTTTCGTGCTGTCCCTGGCGCCGAACAACGAACGCGCCCGGCCGGGTTTCGTCTCCCGGGTGTTCCGCACCGCCGTCCCGGCCGGGGCCGTCATCGCCGTGGCCTGCCTGACGTCGTACCTGCTGGCCCGCAACGGTTCCGACCCCGGCGCAGACGAGGCTGCTGGTCTCCAGGCCAGCACCTCCGCCCTGATCACCCTGACCGTGATCGCCATGTGGGTCCTCGGTATCGTCGCCCGCCCCTACGCCCCCTGGAAGGTCGCCCTGGTCGCCGTGATGACCTGCGGCTCCGCCCTGATGTTCCTCACTCCCCTGACCCGCCAGCTCTTCCTGCTCGACCCGACCAACACCAGCCACACCCTGACCGCCCTGGCCTGCGCCGCCGTCGGCGTCGTCCTGGTCGAGACCGCCTGGATCGTCGCCGGGCGCCGAGGCCGGTCCGCACCGACGGAATGACCTGCTTTGCCACGCGCAGATCACGACGCCTGTCGGCATACTGGGTGTGTGGGTGCAACGAAGCCATCAGCGTCCCCTGACCAGGACGTCGCCGAGCAGGCAAGGCTGCTGCGCGAGGGCAGGCGTGGTGTCGCTGAGTGGGAGGCCGGAGCGGGCGCACTGACCACGCAGGAACGTGCCGCAGCCGCCGCGCTGGGAGACCGTCTTCTGGCTGAGGCTCGCAAGGTGCGCCCGGCCACGAGCGCCCACGAAGCGGGAGAACTAGACGACTAGGTCGGCGACCGTTCCGGAGCTCACACCCCGACCGTTGGTAGGCAGGGAGGCTGAACTGGCGCCAGGTCTGCGGTCGGCTTCCTTGTACCGCACCTCCATCAAGACATGTCTTGCCCGCGGATCAGCTGAACCTTGGCACTCGTTGCTGCCCAGGCTTGGTCGGCGGTGAGGGCGACGACGTCCAGACGGTACGCCAGGGCGAGGCACAGCCGGTCCCCCAGCGACAGGTGCGGCCACGATTGCCACAGGTCGGCGGCACGTTCAGCGTCTGCCGCCGTCACCGGCTCGACCGCGAGATCGAAACTGGTGAGGATCGCTTTGGCTGCGGGCCACGAACCGCCTCGGCCGACGACCTTCTGGGCAACCTCCGACCAGTTCGCGGCTGAGCACACCGCACCGTCGACGAGCGCCTGCTCGACGACCTGCGCCCCGGGCTCACCCTGGAGGAAGGCCAGCAGCGCCGAGGCGTCGCAGACCGTCATGCCAGGTCCTGGTCTGCCTCGGTCCGCCGTTGCGTGACCAGCTCCTCGGCCAGGCTGGGACCTGCCAGCTGCCGACGCAGGTCTGCCAGCGCCTGGTCCCGGGTCGTGATCAGCGTCCCAGCCTCGGTCTCGATGAACAGCAGCGTGGCTCCTTCGTCCCAGCCGTGCCGCCGACGCAGGGCGACAGGGAGGACCAGCCGCCCCTTCGGTCCCACCGTTGCGACCATAGTGTCACTCATACACCCATGATCCCACTCGTCCATGCACCGGTCAACTAGTCGGGCAGCGGACTCACCTGGTCGATCGACGGTCACCTCGCCGGGCACGGTCCGCCCCGGCGGGATGACTATCTCACCTGTGCGGCGTTCAACGGTCGCGGGCGGCCTGCTCCTGCTTCTTGAACAGGCCGAACCGGGGGAGGAACTTGTCCCAGTCGACAGTGTGGGCGTCGATCTCGGGGCCGTCGATGCAGGCGTGCTTGCGGACCAGCTGGCCGTCCTCGAGCACCGGGACCATGCAGGCGCCGCACATACCGGTGGCGTCGACCATGATCGCGTCGAGGCTGGCCACGGTAGCCACGCCGTAGGGTTTGGTCAGGTCCGAGACGGCGCGCATCATCACCGAGGGGCCGATCGTCACGACCTCGGCGATGGGCCGCTCGGCCTTGAGCATCTGCTCCAGAGGGGTGGTGACGAAGCCCTTGGTGCCGTAGCTGCCGTCGTCGGTGGTGTAGATCACCTCGAGCCGGTCGCCGAACTCGGCCTGCAGGGCGGGCACGCCCTCGCCCTCGGCGTGCCAGAACATCAGGTCCTTGGTGCGGAAACCGTTGATCAGGGTGACGTGGTTGCCCCGGCGCAGGTGCTGGCGCAGGATCGGGTACGCCGGAGGCAGGCCCAGACCGCCCGCGACGAAGACCACCGTCTGGTCGGCGGAGTACGGGCGCACGACGGACGGGCGGCCCAGCGGGCCAGCCACCCCGGCCAGCACGTCACCGGGGACCATAGTGTTCATCTGGGCCGAGGACGCACCGACGTCCTGCACCACCAAGGTGATGGTGCCCGCCTCGGTGTCCCAGTCGGCCAGGGTCAACGGGATCAGCTCACCCTTGTCGGCCGGGTAGACCCGGACGAACTGGCCGGCCTGGGCCGACCGGGCGATGACCGGGGCCCGCACCACGAACTCCTCGATGCCCTCCGACAGGTGACGCTGGGCCACGATGACCGCCTCGGAGGCCGCCTGCTCGGTGAACTCGCGGGCGCTGGCCACCCAGGTCGCAACCTCGTCCGCCGTCGGCAGTGCCTGGTCCGCACCGTCGTACAGGGCCACGATCTGGCGGGCCGCGGACTGGCCGTCCCCCGCCGCCAGGATGGCCGTGGAACCGCCCCGGACCGCGTCCCCACCGGAGAACACGCCCGCCAGCGAGGTCTCCTGCGAACCGGCCGCCAGCTCGATGGTCCCCTGGGCCGACACCGCCAGGTCCGGCGTGGAGTCGGCGATGATCGGGTTGGCAGCGTTGCCCAGGGCGACGATGACCAGGTCGGCGTCGACCTGCTCGGTGCGGCCGGTGGGCACCGGGCGGCGCCGACCGGAGGCGTCCGGCTCACCCAGCTCCATCTCCTCCAGCAGGGCGGCCCGCACGAAGCCTTCCGCGTCGCCCAGCAGCCGGGTGGGCGTGCGCAGCTCCGCCAGCACCACGCCTTCCTCCGCGGCGTGCTCCAGCTCTTCGTCCCGGGCGGGACACTCGGTCTGGGTCCGCCGGTACACGATGGTCACCCGTCCGCCCAGTCGGCGGGCCGAGCGGGCGGCGTCCATGGCCGTGTTCCCGCCCCCGACAACCAGCACCTGCTTACCCTTGACCTCCGGCAGCGGGGTCGCGTGGTCCGCCCGGGCGGCCTGCATGAGATTCACCCGGGTCAGGAACTCGTTGGCCGACATCACGTTCAGCAGGTGCTCGCCCGGTATTCCCATGAACTGCGGCAGGCCCGCCCCGGATCCGACAAACACCTTCCAGAACCCGGCGGCGCGCAGATCGTCCAGCGTGGCCGTCTTCCCGACCGTGAAGCTGGTCACGAACCGCCCACCCAGCAGCCGGATCTTACGGACCACATCGTCGACGGCCGAGTTCGGCAGCCGGAACTCCGGAATACCGTAGCGCAGCACCCCGCCCAGCTCGTGGAAGGCCTCGAACACCGTGACCGGAAAACCGGCGGCGGCCAGCAGGTAGGCGTTGATCAGCCCGGCGGGTCCCGAACCGACGACCGCCACCGGCGGCCGGGCCGCCACCGACCACGGATCGGGCAGCCCCGCCAGCCGACGCGCCTCCCGGTCGGGGTCGGCCAGCTTGGCCCACTGGGGCAGGAACCATTCCACCTGCCCGATCGCCATCGGCTGCCGGTGCAGGCACACGCCCTGGCACTGGGCCTCCTGCGGGCACACCCGACCGGTCACGTCCGGCAGCGGGTTGCACGACTCCAGCAGCGTCAGCGCCTCGTCGAACCGGCCCCGACCCAGCAGCTCGAACAACGCCGGGATGCGGATCTGGACCGGACAGCCCCCCACGGTCTGCCCTTCGAGCAGCCTGCCCAGCTCGCAAGGGGCGGTGGAGCACTGGATATCGCGCAGGGCCTCCAGCCAGACGAAGAGCTCCACCTCACGCAGGGTGCAGCCCAGGTCCATGTACCCCAGGTACCCCTTGTCGACCAGGTCGAAGTCTGCGACACGTTCGGCCGGGGGGCGGACGTACGGGCCGATCGCGCTGCCGGCAGGCCAGCCTGCGGACAGCCCCGCGAACATCGGGTACCGGTCCCGCAGGTGGGTGTCGAGCGCCGCGACGAATACCCGCCGCTTGCCTATCGGCAGGTCCCAGAAGAAGCCCATGAGGACCTGCGGCGCGTCGTCGCCCAGGAGCACGTCCCACAGCGCCAGGGTCAGCTCGCGGGACAGCTCCCGGTCGCCGAGCTGCTGGGACAGCGCCGCCGTCCCGCCCGCCGCGGCGATCCGCCGGAAGGCACCTGGGTGCCCAGCCAGGTCGTGCTCCAGCCGGTCCACCTGGGCCGCGAACCGGACCGCCGCCGAGCCGGTCTTCGTCCGGGCCGGGCCGACCGCCGCACCGGACCCAGGTGCGACCACGACCGGGGCGGTCCTGGACTCGGCATCCGAGGCTGTCATCAGGCGATCTCCATATAGCGGCTGGTCACGACCAGGCGGTTCGGCGACCTGGCGGCCCATCACTATAGTCGGCCTCCCGCCGTCTTCGGAGCCCCCGGTCGGCGGAACCGGATCGGGTGAGCCGCGTCGGACGGCCGGTGGCTCTGCCTCGGCCGCACCCACGGCCGGACGGTCGAACCGTCCACAGCCCACCCGGGCGCACGGGTGCCACCAGGCTGGTCCCGGGAGGCCGCGGAGGCCGCCTAGCCTCGACGGTATGGCTGATCTACGTCCCGCTCCCCTGCCCCTCGTCCGCACCGGCTGGCGGGCCCAGGTCCGGGTCTGGGCCTGGCGCTTCCGCTTCCCGGTGGCCGCCGCGCTCGTCGGGCTGGCGGTGCTCAGCGCGCTCGACGGCCTGCGCCCGGCCCCGGCCGGATCGGTCCGGGTCGTGGTCACCGCGCACGATGTCACCGCCGGGCAGACCCTGGCCCGCGGCGACCTGCGCTACGCCACCGTGCCGGGCGCTGCGGCACCCGAGGGTGCCGCCGTCGGTCTGGACGATATCGCGGGCCGGACCGTCGTCGCCGACCTGCCCGCGGGCGTCCCGCTGGCCGCCGCGCTGCTCGGCGCCACACCGCACGGACCGGCCGGTACCGTCGTGGCCACGGTGCGGCTGGCCGATCCCCAGATGGTGGCGCTGCTGTCGCCCGGCGACCGGGTGGACGTCCTGGCTGCCCCGCTGGAGGGCGGGACCGGCAGCGTCGTGGCCCGCGGCGCGACGGTGCTGCCCGCGCCCGCGACCAGCCCCACCGACGACGGGCTGTTCGGAGGGTGCGGTCCCGAACCGACCACCACCGTGGTGCTGGCCGTGTCCCCCGAGGAGATGCCCGGCCTCTCCGGTGCCGCCGGGAGCACGCTCAGCGCCTTCGTGGTGCGGTGAGACCCGGTGAACACCGTCGACACCTGCGGAGCAGGCTCCGCTCTGCATCATGATGCCTATCATATTGATGCCTTGATGTATGATGAGTCGGTGCGTACCACGGTGACCCTGACGCCACAGGCTGAAGCCTTGGTCCAAGCCGCGATGGCCGAGAGCCGCCGCTCTTTCAAGGACGTCGTCAACGACGCCATCGTCGCGGCCCTGGCACCGACGCAGACCCGAGCCTTCCGCACCCAGACCCACGCGCTGGGTCGTTTCGACCCTGGTCGGGAAGGGTTCGATCTCGGTCCGGACAAAGCCCTCGCCCTGGTCGGCGTCCTGGAGGACCGGGAGCTGGCACGCAAGCGAGAGATGGGCAAGTGAAGCTGGTCGACGCCAACGTCCTGATCTACTCCGTCGACTCCGACAGCGCCCGTCACGACGCGGCCCGACGGTGGATGGACCAGGCGCTGTCAGGCCCCGAGCATGTCGTCCTGCCCTGGCTCTGCCTGGTGGCGTTCGTCCGGATCACGACGCATCCCCGCCTCTACGACCATCCGCTGACCGTCGGGCAGGCGCTGGACACCGTCGACGCGTGGCTGAGTGCCCCTCCGGTTCGCACCGACGTTCCGACCACGGGGCTGGCTGGTCGGCTGCGCCAGGCACTGAACCAGACCGGTGCAGGCGGCAACCTGGTCAACGACGCCTACCTCGCGGCCCTCGCCCTCACCCTCGGTGCCGACCTGGTCAGCTTCGACACCGACTTCGCCCGGTTCTCCGGGCTCCGCTGGATCGACCCCACCGACAAGTGATCTCCAAGCACCTGCCAGGACTGGTGCGAGAGATGGGCTTCCATGCGAGAGGTGGGCTTGCAAGCCCACCTCTGATACGAAACTCAGGTGACCATGGCCTCGTTGGTGCTGGTGAAGGTGACGTCCACGCCTGCGGCTCGGAGCTGGGCGACGGCGTTGGCGATGGCCCGGCCGGGGCGGCGGCGGGTGTAGTAGTCG
>WRMB01000046.1 GCA_009777345.1 Micrococcales bacterium
GGGCTTGGGAGCCCAACGCTCGCATGGAAGCCCACCTCTCACCGACGGAACGCGGGGGTGGTCCCCCGGGTTTCTGCTGCGTCGCTCCCGCCCGAAAGCCCCACCACCCGTCCCCCAACCAGAGACGACCGGCTGACGCGAGCCCGCACCGCGTGGCGGTGTGCCGCAACCGTCGACGACTCGTCGGACGACGATCGTCCTCGTCTCCTGCGGATCATGCCGGGCGGGCCGATCACCGCGGGCATGCGGCTGCGGGTGGGAGAGTCGGGGCGGTTGGTACACAACTGGAGTCATGGGCCGCGCTGCTCCTGCGACGACCAGTGGTACTACTACCTCGACGTCGTGAACGTCTACTACGGGCCCTACCGCCGCGATGTCTTCCTGACTGCACCGACCCGGCTGCGGGAAGACCTCAGCTCCTTGCTGTAGCGGACGATCCCCTTCAGCTCAGCGGCGGCGCGACAGGGCGACGCGCAGGGCGTGGACCAGCTGGCCCAGGTCGCGGCGGACCCGGGGGACGAGCGTCGTCGCGGCGGCGACCCCGGCCCCGGCGGCGGCTCCGGCGAGCACCTGGGTCCACGACGGCAGGGCGTCCAGCGCCCAGACGGCGCCGTGCGCGGCGAGCCCGACCAGGCTGCCGATGGCGAGCACCCGTCCGGCCCCGCCGTACAGCGCCCGGGTGGGCAGCGGGGTGAGCCGTGACAGCCACCACAGGGACAGCGGCCACTCCAGGGTCGCGGCCAGGGCGTACCCGGCGGCGACCCCGACCGCGCCGGAGTGCGCGACGGGCGCCCAGGCCACCGCACCGGGTGAGCCGTCCGGCGGGGGACCGGCGAAGAAGTCGGTGAGCGGTTCGCCGCCGAGCCCGACGAACCCCCACACCGCCCCGAGGCAGA
The DNA here is from genome assembly GCA_009777345.1 of Micrococcales bacterium. Taxonomy (GTDB): domain Bacteria; phylum Actinomycetota; class Actinomycetes; order Actinomycetales; family Cellulomonadaceae; genus Cellulomonas. Next base: position 897 of record WRMB01000046.1, read on the forward strand.
CCAGCACGATCTTGACCACCGAGGTCAAGGTGGTGTAGGCCATGAGCTGCCGGGTCAGCCCGCGGGACAGGTAGACCCAGTACCCGACGTAGGCGATGGTCTGCATGGCACCGGCCACCGCCAGCAGCCGCAGGATCGGCGGCAGCCCGGCCCACTTCGGCCCGAGCAGCACTTCTACCAGCGGGTACGCGGTGCCTATGACGATACCCAGCCCCACGGTGATCGGGTAGCACAGCACCAGCTGGCCGGAGCGGACGATCCGGTCGAACTGGACCCCCGTCCCGGCCCGGGACAGGGCCGGCAGGGCCACCGTGGTGCTTGGGGTGCGGACCTGGTTGAGCGGGTTCATCAGCACCTGGAAACCACGGCTGTAGACCCCGAGGACGTCCTTGCCGAGCTGGCGCCCGATCAGGACGTTGTCGATGTTGTTGGCCACGTACCCGATCAGCTGGGAGCCGAGCAGGAACCCGCCGAACCGGAAGAACCGGCGCATACCCTGCCCGCGGTGCCAGCGCGGGTCGGGCAGCCACCGGCCGACCGTCGCGCAGGTGACCAGCGCCACCACCGCCTGGACGATCTGCTGGGTGACCAGCGCCCAGTACCTCGCGCCCGCCGCCGCTGCGACCACCGCGACCACCAGTGCGGTGGCCGGTGCCAGCACGTCGATCGTGGCCACGGCGGTGAACCGCATGGCCCGGACCAGGCTGGCACGGTACTGCGTCGTCATGGCGTTGAGCAGGAAGGTCACCGACAGGGCCTGGGTCACCGCGGTCAGGTTCGGCTCGCCGTACAGCCGGGCGACCAGCGGCGCACCCGCCAGTACCAGCGTCGCCAGCGTCAGCCCGATAGCGGTGTTGGACCAGAACAGGTTGGACCGTTGCCGGGCCGACAGGTCCGGGGCCTGGATGGCCGCCGACGACAGTCCGGCGTCCCGCAGCAGCTCGCCCACCCCGATGACGGCCAGGACCATCGCGAACAGGCCGAAGTCGGCCTCGTCCAGCAGCCGGGCCAGCAGGACGACGGTGACCAGCTGCAGCGCGATCCGGACGACCACCCCCACTCCGGTCGACGCCGCGCCCCGGGCGGCGCTGCGGCCCAGCCCGTCCTCGGTCACCGCGACCGCCGCGGGACACCCAGCGGGCCGATCGACAGCATGCGGCGAGTCTATGCGGTCGGGCTGGAGGTAGCGACGGAGTGAACCGGGCGTCTAAAACCGGGCAGATCGAGGGATCACCCGGCCCGGCGGCGGGGTCGGCGTCCGAAATCCCTACACTTGCGGAACCGGGTGCTCTGGGAGCACCGCATGCCGCATTTCAGAGAGGGCGAGTCTGTGTCGAGCGTTCTGGACCGGTGGCCGTACTCGCGCCGCAGCCTGTGGATCGTGCTGGGTGCTGTCGTCGCGGTCGTCGTCGTGGTGCTGGTGGTCGTCGTGGTGACCAGGGGGGGCGAGTCGCGGCCGACCGCGACGCCGACGGTGTCCGGGGAGCCCGACGACCAGGTGCCCCCGCCCACCCCGATCCCGGTGGAGACCGTGGTGCCCGGTCCGGTGCCGACCATGGTGGTGACGGCAGCGCCGATGGGGGACCGGCCTGCCGCCACGGCGGGTCCGGACCAGGACGTCACCGATGCCGGGGTGACGGTGCGGCTGGTCTCGTTGCGGCCCATCCAGACCCAGGCGTACGAGCGGGGCGACGCCTCTGGCCCCGGCCTGGCGGTGACCATCGTGGTGACCAACGTCTCTGATGCCGACCTGGACCTGGTCGCCGATATCAACCTGTACAGCACGTCGGGCTCCCAGCCTCTGCCGATGTACCTCGACGGGCACAACTCGCCGTTCGACAAGGAGAAGCTGGCGCCGGGCGAGTCCGCGGAGCGGACCGCGGTCTTCGGCACCCCGAACGCGCCGGGCACCCCGGTGGCGGTCCAGGTACTGATCGGCGACGGCAGCTTCGTGATCCAGGCGACCGTCGGTTCCTGACCGGTCGGGCGTCGACCGCGCAGGGCGTTACCAGGTCGTGACGTTCTGTGGCGATCGAGATGCCCGAACTGCCTACTCCCGGGTGCCTGGCATGGGTAGTCTGTACGGAATCGTCCGATTCCGGTATCAGTGAGGCCTCTCGTGTCGTTCACCGTTCCTTCCCTCCGTCGGGCCGCTGTGCCTGCTGCTGCCGCCCTCGTCGCGGCGGGCCTGTGGGCCGTACCCGCCACCGCCGTCCCGCTCGCCGCGGAACCGGCACCGGTGTCGGTCGACGCCCTGCCGACCGTGCAGGTCGACAAGGGTGCTTCGGGCCGGGACGGTGCGGTGGTCTGGTCGCAGGCCGTCGTCGGTAACACGGTCTACGTCGGCGGCGACTTCACCGTGGCCCGCCCGGCCGGCAGCAAGCGCGGTACCGACGAGGTGACCCGGACCCACCTGCTGGCGTACGACATCACGACGGGCAAGCTCATCACCTCGTTCAACCACACGCTGGACGGTCAGGTGCGTGGGGTGGCGGCCTCGCCGGACGGTTCGCGGGTGTACATCACCGGTGACTTCACGCAGGTCGACGGCCAGTGGCGGGTGCACCTGGCGGCGTTCAGCACGGCGGACGGCTCCCTGGTGGCGGGTTTCCGCCCGGTGCTGGCCTCGGCGGGCCTGGCGGTGGCCGCGTCGAGCTCGACGGTGTACGTGGGCGGGAACTTCACCAAGGTGGGTCAGACGGCCGGCGGCCCGCTGGTCGACCGTGGCTACCTGGCGGCGTTCGCGGCCGACGACGGTGCGGTGCGCGACTTCAGGGCCGACGCGAACGATCCGGTGACGGCGCTGGCGGTGACCGCGGCGGGCGACCGGCTGGTGGTCGGCGGCCGGTTCACGTCGTTGGCCGGGACCGGTTTCTACGGGCTGGGTTCGCTGGACCCGACGACGGGTGCGGCCCAGCCGTTCCCGGTGAACAACGTCATCCGGACCGCGGGGGCCCATGCGGGTATCACGTCGCTGTACGCCGACGCCACCGGGATCTACGGGACCGGTTACGACTACGCCGCCGGCCGGACGGGCAACCTGGAGGGGACGTTCCGGGCCGATCCGGGTTCTGGGGACCTGCTGTGGGTGGCGGACTGCTACGGCGACACCTACTCGGTGGTCCAGGCGGGCGGCGTGGTGTACGACGCCAGCCACCACCACGACTGCGCCAGCACCCCGGGCGGCTTCCCGGAGACCCGCCCGCGGTCGTACCACCACGGGGGCGCGTACACGGTCGAGGCCACCGGGACCGACAGCGGCCCGCGCGGGTACGCCTGGAGCCACAAGGGCAGGCCGGCGCCGACGATGCTCGCCTGGTACCCCGAGTTCATGACCGGCAAGTACACCGGTGCCGGGCAGGGCCCGTGGAGCGTGGCGGGCAACTCCCAGTACATCAGCTACGGCGGCGAGTTCCAGGCGGTCAACAGCAACAAGATCCAGCAGGGCCTGGTCCGGTTCGCGGCGCCCGAGCCCGTCCAGACCCAGGACGTCACCGCGACGTACGCATCGGTGACCGACGGTGTGGTCACCGCGACGGTGTCGACCGGCTGGGGCCGGGACGGCGAGACGCTGACCTACCGGCTGTACCGCGGTCCGGCCGACGCGGCCGGGCTGGTCCCGGCGGACGCCAGCCTGGTCGCCTCGCAGGACGCGACCCGGGCCGCGGGGTCCACGGTGACGCTGACCGACTCGACGGCCCGGCCGGGGACGACGGCGAGCTATCTGGTGACGGTGTCCGACTCCGACGGCGGCACGGTGCCGACCGGTGGTGCGCTGACCGCGGCCTGGCAGCAGGTCAAGGTGGCCGGGGTGTACCGCAACGCCGAACCGGTGGCGTCGTTCACCACCACCACCGACGGCCTGCGGGTCACGGTCGACGGCACGGCCTCGACCGACGACTCGGCGGTGGCGTCGTACTCGTGGAGCTTCGGGGACCAGACGGCGGCGGTGACCGGTGCCACGGCGTCGCACACCTACGCCTCGGCCGGGGCGTACCAGGTGACCCTGACGGTGACTGACGACGAGGGTGCGGTCGGCACCACCACCCGGCAGGTCACCGTGACCGCGGGGGCAGCCAGGCAGGACCCGGATCCCGGCGGCCAGGGCCCGACGCCCGCGGGTGCCCCGGTGGCCTGGTACGAGTCCACGGTGAGCGGGATGCAGGTGAACCTCGACGGTTCCGGGTCCTGCGACTGCGACAGTGAGATCGTCTCCTACCAGTGGGAGTTCGGCGACGGCACGACGGGTGCGGGCGTCACTGCGACGCACACCTACGTCCGCGCGGGCACCTACCGGGTGGTCCTCATCGTCACCAACAACAAGGGCCTGGTCTCCGCGGTGTACTCGGACATCGTCGTCCAGCCCTGATCCCCCACGGTACGAGGTAGCACGCCAGGTACGAGGTCCTGACCTCGTACCTGGCGTGCTACCTCGTATCTGGTGGGTGGACCCCGGGGCACCGGCTGAGGGCCGGGCCGCTCCGGTACAGAACGGTCGAATGCTAGACGTATCAGTCATATGGGGTTACCGTGATGCGACGCCGCCTGGAGCCGAGATTGTCTCCGGCGCTACGCGGCTGGTACGAGTGCCGAACGACTGGAACAGAGGATCTTCATGAAGTCGATAGCGTCAAGCCGATGGCGTGCAGGTCTGGTTGCCGGGCTGGCCGGCGTCGCACTGGTGGTCGGGGGGGCAGGGGCCGCGCAGGCGTCGGGAGACCACGGTTCGACCTCCACGACCCAGGCCAAGTCGAAGCCGGGTAAGTCGAAGCCTGCCAAGCCGAAACCTGCCAAGCCCACCCAGGGACCGACGGCGACACCGACGCCGACGGCCACCCCCAAGCCCACGCCGACACCCACGTCGACACCTAAGCCCACGCCGACGCCTAAGCCGACACCCACGCCCACGCCGACGGACCCGTGCGTCGACGTCACGTGCACACCGGTCTTCCCGACCCGCTTCATGATCATCCACGGCAACGGGAACGTGCACCTGTCGATCCAGAAGCCTCAGGCGGGGCTGTCCGGCAGCTACGGCAACCTCGGCGGCCTGTGGGGGGCCTACACCTACACCAGGGTGACGGCTTCGGGATACGGCACCCCCGGGGCCAAGATCACCATCTCCGGCTCGGTGAGCTGCACAACGACCGTGGCCGAGAGCGGTATCTGGACGTGCGATATGCCTTACAGCGTCCTCGGCCTGCCGAACTCGGACAGCAAGACGACCATCGCGAGCAAGTCGTACTCGGTCACCGTCAAGCAGGAGTGCACCGAGTGCTGCCCGGCCAGCTCCGCGTCGTTCAGCTTCAGCGTCAGCTACAACCAGGGGACGCCGATCGCGATCGACTTCTCCGGGCAGGGTGCGGTGCAGACGGTCTCCGCCGACCAGGCCCCCGCGACGTTCGACCTGCTCGGTGACGGGCGTCCGGTGCAGTCGGGGTGGTTGGCCCCCAGCGCCGGGTTCTTGGTCTACGACGCCGACGGCAACGGTCAGGTCGATTCCGTCGACGAGCTGTTCGGTGGGGCGGCCGGTGAGGGCTACGCCAGGCTGGCGCGGTTCGACACCAACGGCGACGGCGTCATCGACCCCCGCGACGCTGGCTACTACCAGCTGCAGGTCTGGCGCGACCAGAACCTGAACAAGGCCGTCGACGCAGGCGAGCTGACCACGCTGCTCCAGGCGGGTGTGATCAGCCTCGACCTGGACCACGTCGACTACTGGACGACTGACGCCCAGGGCAACGCCGCCTACGACCGGTCCACGGCCACTCTGGCTGGCGGTCGTACAGCGGCGATGGCCGACGTGTACTTCAGCTACACCCCCGCGACTAAGTAGGTAGCTCTTCCCAGCGGCCCACGATCCGGTGCGCGCCTCCCCCGCGGTGGCGCGCACCGGCGCATCCGGCCTCGTCTCTGCTCGGCCGAGGCTCGACGTCCCCGGTCCAGGTCGACCGGTCTGGGCCCCGTGGATGTTGGGTACGGGCCCTGCCGCTCCGGTACCCTCCCACCAGGTAGCGGGTTGACGGCGCCGTTGTGGTGCCGCGCCAGGAAGGCAGCAGGATGTCGGCCGCGTCGGTGCAGTCCCTGGTGCTCTTGCTGCTCGCGCTCGGCACCGGCGGCTGGGGCATGCTCGTGGCCCGGCGGTGGCCCGGGGCCGCCACGGTCGGGTACCTGACGGTCCTGATGCTGGTCCCCGCCTGGCTGGTGCTGCCGCTGGGTCCGGTGGTCCCGCTGCCGATGATCCAGGTGGTCGGCCTGGCCCTGATCGTCGCGATGTTCGGGATGGACACGGTGCGGCCCACCGTGTTCGACGTGGTGCTGCTCGGCTTCGCCGTGCTGCTCGTCTTCGTCGGGGTGTTCGGCCTGGTCGACGCCAACTCCTTGTACTGGTTGCTCATGTGGTGGGTGCTGCCGTACCTGGTCGCCCGGACCCTGGCGGCGCGTGGCCAGGTGGCGACGGTGTACGACACGGTCACGGTGCTCGTCGTCGTGGTCGCGGTCCTGGCCGTGGTCGAGTCGGTGATGAACTACAACTTCTTCGTCGACCATCTCGGGGTGGGCAGCGACTGGGAGCGGCTGCAGTACCGCGGCGGACGGGTGCGGGTCGAAGGTGCTTTCGGGCACTCGATCGCCCTGGGTGCGGTGCTCGGCATGTCGGTACCGCTGGTGTGGGCCAGCCGGTGGCGACCCTGGTTCCGGGTGCTGGCCCTGGCCCTGGTCGGGGTCGCCACGATGCTGACCTTCAGCCGGATCGGGATGCTCACCATGATGCTGGCGCTGGCGGCGTCCTTCGTGCTGCTGCGCACCCAGATGCCCGCCCGGGTGCGGTGGACCGTCCTGGGGGTGGGAGCGGTGGTCGCGCTGGTGCTGGTGCCCACCGTGATGCGGGTGTTCGACGACGCCAGCGACGAGGTGACGGGTACCGCCGACTACCGCGTGTTCCTGCTCAGCCTGGTCCCCAAGCTGGCGGTCTTCGGGGAGGCCACCTCGCCGACCGTCTATCTGGACTCGATCGACAACGAGCTGGTGCTCACCGGGGTGCGGTTCGGCCTGATGCCCCTGGCCTTCCTGCTGCTGTGCGCCTTCGTGGGGGTGGTCCTGGCGGTCCGGCGGCGGCCCAACCCCGGTCTGGTGGCGGTGATGGTGATGCTGCCTGGGCTGACCTCCGTGGCCTTCATCACCCAGTTCACCGCCTTCTTCTGGTTCGCCGTCGGGATCGGCGTCAGCACCCTCACGGCAGGCCAGGACGGGACCGGTCAGGCCGCCGCGGCGCCGACCGACGCGGCAGGAGAGGCCGCTGCCGAGGACGTCGGCGAACCTGTCGCGGCAGCGCACGTCGGCGCCCGTGACGGTCGGAGGCGGGTCGGTACCGCGCGGCCTGGCCGGGCCGTACCGACCGACCGGGCAGGACCGGGGCGGTGAGACGCTCGGGTGAGCCCACCGGGTGAGCTCACCCTCGCCCGACCTACGTCGCCGCCCGCCGGGCGTGGGACAATCGCGACTGACGACAGGAGACGCATGTCCGTCCGCAACTACCTGAATTCCATCCGCAAGCACTGGGGATGGGTGGTGCTGCCCTTGCTGCTCATCACCGCGACCGTCGGCGTGCTGTCGGTCAATGCGGACGAGGTCTACACCGCCCGGGCCGAGCTGTTCGTCACGACGAACAACAGCCGCTCCGCGACGGACCTGGCTCAGGGGGCGCAGTTCATGCAGAACCAGATGGTGTCGTACGCGAAGCTGGCCAACGCGACCCAGCTCGAACCGGTGGTCGAAGAGCTCGGTCTGGACATGTCGGCCCGCGAGCTGGCCAGGTACATCAGCGTCGAAGCCCCGTCCGGGCAGGTCCTGCTCTACGTCTCGGCCCGCGCGGGCGACCGGGCGTCGGCGGCCCGGATAGCCAACGCCGTGGCCGAGCGCCTGGCCGAGACGATCGAAGAGCTGTCGCCGAAGACCACCGAGGGCGAGTCGACGGTGCAGGTCACTGTCATCGACCGGGCTACGGAGCCGCGCAACCCGAGCGCGCCGGACATCAGGCGCAACGTGGCGGCGGCGGCGTTCGCCGGGCTGCTGATCGGCCTGCTGCTGGCGGTGCTGCGCGATGTGCTGGACACCCGGGTGCGCACCCAGGAAGACCTGGAGACCGCTGTCGACGTGCCGCTGTTCGGCTCGGTCGTGGGTGGCGCGGCCAAGCGCAAGGGGTCGCAGACGCGGGTGCTGCGCATCGACGGCCCGCAGTCCGAGGACATCCGCCGGATCCGGGCCAACCTGCAGATGGCCGGGCGGGTCGACGAGTGCCAGATCTTCGTGTTCTCCTCGGCGCTGCCGGGGGAGGGCAAGTCGTTCTGCGCCACGCACGTCGCGTCGGCCTTCGCCGCGGCCGGGTCGCGGGTGCTGCTCATCGACGCCGACCTGCGCCGTCCCACCGTCGCCAAGTACTTGGGCATCAGCGGTCACGCCGGGCTCACCGAGGTGCTGCTGGGCCGGGCCCGGTTCACCGAGCTGTGCCAGCAGTACGCGCCGAACCTGACGGTGCTGGCCTCTGGGGCGGTGCCGCCGAACCCCGCCGAGCTGTTGGCCTCCCGGGCCTTCGAAGACCTCGTCGCGCTGGTCAGCCAGCACTTCGAGGTCGTGATCGTCGACTCCCCGCCGCTGCTGCCGGTGGCCGACACCATCGCCCTGGCCCAGGTCGTGACCGGGGTGGTCCTCGTCGTGGACGTTACCAAGACCCGTCGGGCCCAGGTGGCGCAGTCGGTCGAGGCGGTCCGGCTGGGTGGTGGTCGGGTGGTCGGCGCGGTGCTCAACCGCACCAAGACCGGGGCCGTCGGGGCGTCGGCCTACGGGTACAGCTCGCGGCCGGAGACCGACGAGGACGCCGAACGCCGCCAGGCCCGGCTGGACGCGATCCGCGCCGGACGTCGGCTGGACGCCGCCACCGAGACCGCCGAGACCCCGGTGGTCCTCAACCCCCAGCGGGCCCGTCGCTGACCCCGGGCGCGTCTCCCGGCGCGCTATGGCAGGCCAGGCCCGCACATCCGGTGCGGCTCTCCTCCTCCGCCTCGCGAGCCCGGCCCGACGGACTCATTCGCCTGATTTCCGGTAGCGGGCCAGCAGGGTCCGGTACAGCGCGACGTACTCGCGGCCGACGCTCCGCTGGTCCCGTGAGGACAGGTCCGGTCCCGCGGCCGGTCCGGGGCGCGTCGCCGCCCAGGTCAGCGCCTCGTCGAGGACCTTCGCGCTGAGGGTGCCGTCGTAGGTCCGCAGCCACTGGTCGCCGACCTCCTCGGCCAGCTCCTTGGTGGTCGGGGACGACGAGACCAGCACCGGCACCCCGGCGTCCAGCGCCAGGATCAGCGACCCGGAGTTGGTGATCTCCCGGAACGGCAGCACCACCAGCGTCGCGCGGTGCAGCGCGGCCCACAGCTCTTCGTCGGGCACGTGGCGCAGGTCCAGCTCGGTGCGCTGGTCGGCGGCGGCCAGGGTCTGGATCTGGGTCTGGTACTGCGCGGTGTGCGGCCGACCGAGCACCCGCAGCCGGGCCGGACGCTCCAGGTGGCCGAAGGCGGCGAGGAGCTCTTCGACGCCCTTGTAGGGACGCAGCATGCCGAAGAACAGCACCGTCGGGCCGTCGGGGCCCTCCGGGTCGTCGCGGGGCGGGACCGGGACCTCCAGGGCGTCGAACCACTGCCGGTACCGGCCGTGCTTGATGACGTGCCCGTGCGGGTCGTCCGCGGTGGCCAGCGACGACGCGGTCAGGTAGATCCGGGCCGCCTCGGCCCGGGCCAGCAGCCGCCCGGCGGCCCGCTGGTACCAGCGCTGCGCCTCGTGCGGGGCGAGGTTGTGCACGGTGCGCACCACCACCGTGCGGGTCAGCCTCCAGCGCCCGGCCAGCGCGACGCAGGCCAGGCAGCGGGCCGCGGCCCGGGCCGACGCCCGCCAGCCGACCAAGGACTCGGGCCACTGCACGTGGAAGACGTCGTACCGGCCCAGCAGCGCCGCCCGCCAGCTGAACATCCGCACGTCGACATCCGGTTCGACCGCCGCGACCAGCAGCGACACGAACGGGTTCGGGTGCGGCCCGTCGGGAACAGAGAGCATGACGATAGGTCGCGTCGCTCGCACGCCGCGAGCCTATCGCGTGCCACCCCCGACAGGATGTGTCGAGACCCCCACCCCCCCCCCCCCCCCAACGACCCCCACCCCCAACGACACCCCCCCCCCAACGACACCCCACCCAACGACACCCAACACTGGCCGATAAGTGTGACGCGGTTCGTGGTTTCCACGCCGTTCCACCGTTTTGAAACAGTGGATCGGCGTGAGACCCACGAACCTGTGCTGTCTTATCGGCTGCTACTGGAGAAGGGGCGCCCGCCCGCAGCCTTCAGCCTGGATTCTGCAACAGGCTCTCGAAACGGTGGAACGGCGTGGAAACCACGAGCTGGGATCAGTGCGGGGAGCGGTGGGACGAGGCTCGCAGCAGGTACCACAGGCCGGACACGGTGCCCGCCAGGGCGGCGAGCAGGGGTCGGGGGGTGCGCAGCAGCTGGCGGCGTCCGCCGCGCAGCAGCACGGCCCAGGCGTAGGCGGGGGCGCGCAGCGCCCAGCGGAGACGGGCCGCGGGGCCCAGGTGCGCGGCGGCGAACACCAGGCGGGAACGGCAGTTCGCCCGGTAGTACAGATCGGACTTGCGCCGGGTGCCCGCGTGCTCCTGGGTGCCGCCCGCGTCGTGCACCGCCTCGACGTCGGTGCGCCGCACCAGCCGGGCCCCGATGGCGGCGGCCCGCACCGACAGGTCCACGTCCTCCCAGTACATGCCGTAGCTGGCGGTGAACCCGCCGAGGGTGCGCCACAGCGAGGCGGAGGTGACCAGGCAGGCCCCGGTCAGCCAGTCGGGGCCGCTCGCGGCCGACTCCGACGACGGGCGCAGCGGGACGGTAGTGCCGCGCCGCCAGTCCAGGCCGCCGGCCCGGCTGGGCCGCCCCGCCCCGTCGACGACCTGGGGTCCGACCAGGGTCGCAGGGTCGGCCCGTACCTCGTCCACCAGGGCGAGCAGCGCGGTCGCGGTGATGCTCAGATCGGGGTTGAGCACGGCGAGCACCGGTGCGCCGTCGGCCAGGGCGGCGTCGGCACCGCGGTTCACGCCCGCGCCGAACCCGTCGTTGGGCGCGGTGAGCACCCGCCACCCCGCCGCGTCGCCCAGGCGACGCACCGCGGCCCGTTCGGCCTGGTCGGAGTAGTTGTCCACCACGACCACCGCCGGGGGCGGGTCGAGCGCCGCGACCAGCGGCACCAGGTGACGTTCGAGCAGCCGGTGGGAACGGTAGTTCACCACGACTACCGCCCAGGGCGCGGTCATATCTGCTCTCCTCGGTCGCGCGGGACGGCCGTTCGGCTGGGCTTTCACCCAGGCGGCGGTGCCTGTCCGGATATCTACCCCCTAGTATTCCGTGAGGTTGTCATGTCCGGCCTGCGACATGGGACGTCCGCGGGCGAGCTGGGGAGTGTTATGTCGCAGAAGGTCGGTTACGCCGCGGGTGCCTTCGACCTGTTCCATATCGGCCACCTGAACATCCTCAAGCACGCCAAGGAGCACTGCGACGTGCTGGTCGCCGGGGTGGTCTCCGACGAGATGCTCGAGCTGTCGCGCGGTCGCGGACCGGTGGTGCCGCTGGCCGAGCGCCTGGAGATCGTGCGGCACATCGACGTCGTCGACCGGGTGCACGCCGAGACCGTGCCGGACAAGCTCGACACCTGGGCCCAGCTGCGGTTCGACGTCTTCTTCAAGGGCGACGACTGGAGGGGCACCCCACGCGGGATCGAGCTGGAACGCCGGTTCGCCGCGGTGGGCGTCCAGGTCGTGTACTTCCCGTACACCGTGACCACGTCGAGCACCCGGCTGCGCCAGGCGCTCGACACTCTGGAGGGTCAGCCCGTCTCCGGCCGCTGACCGTCGTCCGGCTACGGTCGCGACGAACCAGACCGGACGAGCCGGACCAGTGTGGCACGACCGGCTACCGCTTCGGCCGGGGCCGTCCGTGAGCGGGGGCCTACCACAGGAACGGTCGCTGCCGACGGGTGACCTTGGGACGGGCGTACCTGGCCCCGGCGAACCGGCTCAGCGCCGCGTCGACCAGTACGACCGGCTCCGGGAGGTGGTCGTCGTCGACCAGCAGCCGGTGCCGCAGCGGGACGGCATGGCTGTAGGTGATGAGCGCGGACACCAGCGACTCGTCGGCGCGGCGCGAGACGACGCGCAGCAGGCCCGAGTCCTTGTGGGTGTCGAAACCACCGGGGACCGCCGGGGCGAGCAGGATCTGGGTGCGGGCCTGCAGCTTGGGACGTCCGGACAGCACCTCCGGCGGGCGGCGGACCCGACGGTGGTAGGTCGTCATGGCGACCTTGATCCGCTTGATCTCGACCCAGGCCAGGTGCAGCTCCTTGCCGTGACGGTGGACGGTCACCCCGGCGTGGCCGATGGCGACGGCGCCGTCGTGGTGTCGGAGCCGACTGGTCAGGGTCCGGAGAGCAGGTACCACGGTGGCGAGCGCCACCACGACGAGCAGGAAGCGCGCGGACCCGCTGTGCACCACGCCGGTGGCCAGGGCGAGAGCGCAGCCGACCGTGACCGCGGCGCACACCCCGCCGACGGCCACCGCGGGGACCTCGCCGAACCCGAGAGACACCGTCTGGCCGAGCGTGGGGTCGTCGCTGAGCACGACCGGGTCGCTACGGCGGGCGAGGCGCAGCGACTGTCCGTCGTGCGGGTCCAGGGCCGACTGGGAGTTGCCGTCGTTGAACGTGACCTGGTGCCGAGCGGGGGAGGTCATCGCACTGCACCCCTTCGCCGGTCCGGTTGGCCTGGGGGACCAGGGTAGTCCAGGCGGTGGGCACGGACCCAACGCCCCGGCGTGCCCGGAACCCGGACGAGGTGGTGGCGTCACACGGGTCTGTGCCGACCGCACACCACGTCCTGCCGACCTACACAATCTGCTGGGTGGGCTCCACAGCCTGCCCTGGCTGCCTGCGCACGGCCCGGACGGGTGCCGATGAACGCCGCAGCACCGGGACAGGTGCCCCGGCGGCGGACCAAGTCTTCGTCGCACGTTCCGTCGGACGAGAGACAGGCCGATGACGCAGACACAGCTGCACGACTACGGCACCCTCTGGGTGGTGCAGGATGCTGACGACCAGACGGCGCCGGACGTGGCCGCGGTCGTCGCGGAGCTGGCCGTCCAGGTGGCGGAGATCGCCCAGCGTCTCGGTGCTCTCGTGTCCGACACCGCGACCATACGGGCCGACGTCGAGTCGGTCGGCCATGCTCTGGTCGAGGTCTGCGGGCTCCGGAGCGCCGCCTGAGCTGATCCACCGCTGGCTGCGTCGTCGCGGAGCAGCGCTGGGGAGCGAGCCGCATCGGCTCCGCCGGAGCCTCCTCACGTCGTGGAGGCTCGCGACGGCGCAGACCAGGGCGTCAGTCGTCGGGCCACTCGCCGGTGACCAGGTAGCGGATCCGCCCGGCCACGGACACGCCGTGGTCGCCGAACCGCTCGTAGTAGCGGGCCAGCAGGGTGAGGTCGATCCCCTGCTGCCGGGTGCCGGTCCAGGTCCCGCCGAGCTGGGCCGCGAACGACGCGGTGTGCAGCTCGTCGAGATGGTCGTCGTCGCGCTCCAGGTCGTCGGCCACCGCCAGGTCCCGGGTGGCCAGCAGGCGCACGGTCCGCTCGGCGACCCGCTCGGCGGCGTGGCCCATCTCCGAGACCAGGTCGACGGTCTGTTCGGGGACCGCCCGTTCCGGGTAGCAGCGGCGCGTGATCTGGGCCACGTGCCGGGCCAGGTCACCCATCCGTTCCAGGGTCGTGGCGATCCGCAGGCCGGAGACGATGACCCGCAGGTCCGTGGCCACCGGCTGCTGGCGGGCCAGCAGCGTCACGCAGCGTTCGTCCAGCTCGCGGTCCATCGCGTCGATCGCCAGGTCGTCGGCGATGACCGACTCGGCCAGCGGCAGGTCGGCGGTGAGCAGCGCCCGCCCGGCCGAGGTGATCGCCACCTCGACCCGTCGGGCCATCGCCACCAGGTCGTCGCCCAGCTGTGTCAGCTCGGCTTCGAAGATCTCGCGCATACCTCTCCCTGTCAGACTCGTGGCGTGTCCGTCGGGCCAACCTCGGGCACCCGGTTGTCGGCACCCTCGAACGCCTCGGTGAGGCAGGGCACTCGCCGCACGGCAGTCTGGCACGTCCCGGTGAACAGTCGGTTCCAGCCAGGTGAACAATGGCCGTCAAACCCTCGGCCTGGGCAGCCTCGACCGTCCGGGCCGCCTACTGTGGTGGACGTGGTCTTCGTTGCGCTCGACGCCCTGGCTCGCCTCGGACCGGCCGGCGAGCCCGCTCGTGCGCTGCTCAAGATGAGCGGGGAACCGTTTTTCGCCGAAGCGGGCTGGTTGGCGGCCGGGCTGGTCGGGCTGCTGGTCGGTACCAGCGCGACGCTGGCGTTCCGGTGGTCCGAGCGCGTCCAGAGGACGGTCCCGCCGGGCCCCGAACCGGTCGTGGACGACGGGGTCGTGCGGGTGCTGGCGGTGCTGCGCTCCGCGGCGGTGGTCGTGGACGACGCCGCTGCCGTGGTGCGGGCCACCCCCGCCGCGTACGCCCTGGGCCTGGTCCGCGACGGTGGGCTGGGGCACGCCAGCGTCCGCCGCCTGGTGGACGAGGTACAGGCCGACGGGGTGATCCGGGACGCCGAGCTGGACCTGCCGCGCGGCCCGATGGGCCCGGTGATGCTGCGGGTCTCGGTCCGGGTGGCCCCGGTCGGGCCGGGTCTGGTCGCGGTGCTGGCCGACGACCTGACCGCGGCCCGGCGGCTGGAGGCGATCCGGAGAGATTTTGTCGCCAACGTCTCCCACGAGCTGAAGACGCCGGTCGGCGCGCTGGCGCTGCTGGCCGAGGCCGTCGGCCAGGCCCCCGACGACGCCGAGGCGGTGCGGCGCTTCGCCGGCCGGATGACCGACGAGACCACCCGGCTGTCCCGGCTGGTGCACGAGATCGTCGAGTACTCACGGCTCCAGGTCGCGCCCGATGTCCTGCGCCTGGTCGAGGTGGACGAGATCGTCGCCGAGGCCGTGAGCGCTGTGACGACCGCGGCTGCGGCCCGGCAGGTCCGGCTCACCGTCGGCGGCAGCACCGGCCTGCGGGTGTCGGGGGACCGGCGGATGCTGGTCACCGCGGTACGTAACCTGGTAGACAACGCCGTCGCCTACTCGGCCGACGGTACGAGCGTCGGGGTGGCCGTCCAGGCCGGGCGCACCGACCAGGGGGTGGACGTGGTGGAGGTCGTCGTCGTGGACGAAGGCGTCGGTATCCCGTCCGACCTGCAGGACCGGGTCTTCGAACGCTTCTTCCGGGTCGACCCCGCCCGGTCCCGCGACACCGGCGGCACCGGGCTGGGCCTGTCCATCGTCAAGCACGTCGCGGCCGACCACGGCGGGGACGTGACGGTGTGGTCGCAGCCCGGCCGGGGGTCGACGTTCACCATCCGGCTGCCCCGAGCTGATATCAGTGCTGATATCAGTGCCGATGGCGGCGCCGACGCTGGTGCCCCCGTGCTGGTTCGGGCCGGTGCCGCTGTATCGAGGAAGGCCGTGTCGAGGAAGGCTGCACCATGACCCGCGTGCTGGTGGTCGAGGACGAGGACTCGTACCGCGACCCGTTGACCTACCTGCTGACCCGTGAGGGCTATGACGTCGTCGAGGCCGCCAGCGGCCCGCAGGCCCTGGAGGTGTTCGACCAGCACGGTGCCGACCTGGTGCTGCTGGACCTGATGCTGCCGGGCATGTCCGGCACCGAGGTGTGCCGTCGTCTGCGCGCCGGGCACGACGTGCCGGTCATCATGCTGACCGCGAAGGACGACGAGATCGACAAGGTGGTCGGCCTGGAGCTCGGTGCTGACGACTACGTGACCAAGCCGTACTCCTCGCGCGAGCTGCTGGCCCGGATCCGCGCGGTCCTGCGCCGCCGCGGCCCCGGACCGGCCGCCGAACCAGGCCGGTCCGACGACGGCCTCGACGGGGTGGTGCTGCGCTGCGGCCAGGTCGAGATGGACGTCGACCGTCACACCGTGCGCGTCGCCGGCCAGCTGGTCAGCCTCCCGCTGAAAGAGTTCGAGCTGCTGGAGACCCTGCTCACCAACGTCGGCCGGGTCCTGACCCGCACCCAGCTGATCGACCGCGTCTGGGGCTCGGACTACGTCGGCGACACCAAGACCCTCGACGTCCACGTCAAACGCCTGCGCGCCAAGATCGAGGACGACCCGACCCACCCCCACCTGCTGACCACCGTCCGCGGCCTGGGCTACAAGCTGGCCCTGCCCGAGACCTGACCGCCGTCAGACATGGCGCACGAGGCCCAGCAGGGTGGCCAGGGTGCGGTGGCGGGTGTCCCAGGTCCACTGGTCGGCGATCCAGGTGCGGCCGGCCTGGCCCATGGCGGCGGCGCGGGCCGGGTCGTCGAGGAGGTTGACGATCTGCCAGGCCACCGCGGTGGCGTCGGTGCCGTCGACGACGTAACCGGTCTCGTCGGGGCGGACGGCCTCGGGGGCGCCGCCTGATGTGCCGGTGATGACCGGCAGCCCGGCGGCGGCGGCCTCGAGGTAGACGATGCCCAGGCCCTCGACCTCCAGGCCGGCCCGGCGGGAGCGGGCGGGCATGGCGAACACTCCGGCGGCGCGGTACAGGGCGGCCAGGTCGTCGTCGGGGACGAAACCGGCCAGCGTCACCGAGGCGGCCACGTCGTGCTGGGCGACCAGCTGGCGCAGCCGTTTGGCGTACGGCCCGCGACCGCCGATGACGAGCCGGGCGCGCGGGTGGTGGCGCAGCACCTGCGGCCAGGCGGCGATCAGGGTGTCGTGACCCTTGCGGGCCACCAGCCGGGAGACCGACACCACCACCGGGTCGACGCCCAGGTCCCAGCGGGCGCGCAGGTCGGCGACGGCGTCGTCGGGCACGTCGGCGAATGCTTCCGGGGTGACGCCGGGGCTGAGGCGGGTCAGGCGGTCTTCGGGCAGCGCCCGGGCCAGGCGCTGGCGGGTGTAGTCGGTGATGTACGTCACGTGGTCGGCCCGGCGGCCGATTCGGCGCAGCGTCTGCCGGAACCCCGGCAGCATCGCCCACCACACCTCGTGGCCGTGGGTCGTGGAGACGATCCGCCGGACGTCCGTCTCGGTGCGCAGCCGGGCGGCCAGCAGCCCCAGCGGTGCGGCCGCGCCGAACCAGGCGGCCTGGCACCGGTGCTCGTTGGCCAGGTCGACCACGGTCCGTGCCACCCGCCGGGTCGGCAGCATCGGGTACCGGCTGATCCGCTCGACCCGGTACGGCTGGGCCGCGTCCCAGGCTTCCCAGCCGTCGCGGCGCGAGGTGGCCACCACCACGTCGTCCGGGTCGAACCGGCGCACCAGCTCGTGCACATAGGTCTCGATCCCTCCGTGCCCCGGAGGAAAGTCGTTCGTCACCACCAGCAGACGGGCCATGCCCGCAACCTACCAACCATCGGCCCGACCATCGGCCAGCGTCCTTCTCGGCCGGTAGTTCGTCCCTCGGCCAGGTCGGCCGAGGCAGGTGTTCATCTGGCGTTCACCTGGTCACCAGACGGCCGTCATCTGGGGTGCCTAGCCTCGGCGTATCCGGCACAACTCGTGCCCGAGACGAATGGAGCTCGAAGTGAAGCGTACCTACGCCTCCATCACCCTGGTCGGGCTGCTGGCGCTGAGCCTGACCGCCTGCGGTTCTGACGATCCGACCGGGACCGGGACCACCGGTGCGGACAGCGCGCTGAGCGGCACCCTCAACGGCGGCGGTGCCAGCTCGCAGGACAAGGCCCAGCAGGCCTGGATCGCTGGTTTCCAGCAGGCCAACAGCAGCGTGACCGTCAACTACACCAAGTCCGACTCTGGGGCGGGCCGCAAGGGCCTGCTCGACGGGTCGCTGAGCTACGCCGGGACCGACTCGGCGCTGACCGCCGACGAGATCAACGACTCCGCCAGCGCCTGCGCCGGCGGCCAGGCGTTCGACGTGCCGGTCTACATCAGCCCCATCGCCGTGGCGTTCAACCTGGCGGGGGTCGACAGCCTGGACCTCGACGCCGAGACCGTCGCCAAGATCTTCGACGGCACGATCACCCGCTGGGACGACCCGGCGATCACCGCTGACAACGCCGACGTGGCGACCAGCCTGACCGGCCCCATCTCGGTGATGTACCGCTCCGACGACTCGGGCACCACGAAGAACTTCACGGAGTACCTGTCCAAGGCCGCCGGGTCGGTGTGGACCTACGAGGTGTCCAGCACCTTCCCGGTGAGCAAGGACACCTTCCAGGGCCTCAACGGCACCAGCGCCGTGGTTCAGGGCATCCAGGACGGTTCGGGGACCATCGGCTACGCCGACGCCTCGGGTATCGGCGACCTGGCCACGGTGAAGGTCAAGGTCGGCGACGAGTTCGTCGGCCCGACCGCCGAGGGCGCCGCGGCCACCCTGGACGCCTCGGAGCGCAGCACCGAGGGCCGGGCCGACAACGACATCGTGTTCTCCATCAACCGGACGACGACCGAGGCCGGGGCCTACCCGGTGATCCTCGTCTCCTACCTGGCGGTGTGCGACACCTACGACACCACGGCCCAGGCCGATCTGGTCAAGGGTTTCCTCACCTACGTGATCAGCGCTGAAGGCCAGGCCCAGGCGGCATCGGCGGCGGGTTCCGCCCCGATCTCCGAGGCGCTGCGCGCCGAGGCCCGCAACGCCGTCGACTCGATCAAGGCCAAGGGCTGACCCGTCCTGGCTGGGTCTGCCTCAGGCGGCTGGTCGTCACGACGGCCAGCCGCCCGAGCGCACCAGGACCACCAGACCAGCGCCGAGACGACGATGCTGCGAGGAGCGCACAGTGCTTGAGAACGGCGCGCTTGAGAACGGGCTCGAGAACGGCGACGGGCTCGAGAACGGTGACGCGTCTGAGAACGGTGACGCGTCTGAGAACGGTGACGCGTCTGAGAACGGCGACGCGTCGACCCGTCGGGCGGCCGTCGCGGTCGCGGACCGGCTGGCTGTGACGGGCCGACGTTCCGGCCGTGGTCTGGACCGGGGGTTCCGCTACCTCGCGGTGACCTCCGGCGTCCTGATTGTGATGGTGCTGGCCGCGGTCGCCATCTTCCTGGTGGTCCAGGCCTGGCCGGCACTGCGGGCCGGGCGGTCGGTCTCCGACGAGGTCGGGTGGATCCCCGACGGCAGCTCGGTGCTGGAAGCTGTCGGGCCGCTGGTCTTCGGGACGGTGCTGGCGGCGCTCGTCGCCCTGGCCGTCGCGGTGCCGGTGGCCATCGGTATCGCGCTGTTCATCTCTCACTACGCGCCGCGACGGCTGGCCAGCGCCCTGGGCTACCTGGTGGACCTGCTGGCCGCTATCCCGTCGGTGGTCTACGGCCTGTGGGGCGTGATGGTGCTGGCCCCGCTGCTGCACCCCGTCTTCTCGTGGCTGGTGCGCTGGCTGGGCTGGATCCCCCTGTTCGCGGGGGACTCGGCGGGCAACGCGTCCAACCCGCCCCGAGTACTCATGACGGCCTCGCTGGTGCTGGCGGTGATGATCCTGCCGATCATCACCGCGGTCTGCCGCGAGGTGTTCCTGACCACGCCGACGCTGCACGAAGAGGCGGCGCTGGCGCTGGGGGCGACCCGGTGGGAGATGATCCGCATGGCCGTCCTGCCGTACGGGCGCTCGGGTATCGTCTCGGCGTCCATGCTGGGGCTGGGACGGGCGCTGGGGGAGACCATGGCCGTGCTCATGGTGCTCTCGCCGGGCATGCTCTACTCGTTGAAGATGCTGGTGGGCAGCCAGCAGCAGACCATCGCGGCCAATATCGCCGCGAAGTTCAACGACGCGAGCCCGATGGGCCACTCGGCGCTGATCGCCACGGGGCTGGCCCTGTTCGTCATCACCATGATGGTCAACATGGCCGCCCGGGCGATCGTCGCCCGCCGCAAAGACTTCTCCGGGGCGAACTGATATGGCTGCGACCGATACCACCGCGACGGGCACCGCCCCGCCGGTCGGCACCTCCGAAGACCTCCAGGCGGCGCTGAGCCGGGTGGACCCGGTGCGCAAGCGCAAGGACCGGGCCATGCGCCTGGTGGTGTACCTGGCGTTCACGCTGGCCATGGTCCCGCTGGTGTCGCTGGTCTGGTCCGTGCTGTCGCGCGGGTCGGGTCGGCTCGACGCGTACTTCCTGCTGCACTCGATGCGCAACGTCTTCGGCGGTATGGACGCCGGTGGCGCCTACCACGCGATCCTCGGCACGCTGCTGGTCACCGGGTGGGCGGCGCTGATCTCGGTGCCGATCGGGCTGATGGTCGCGGTGTACCTGGTCGAGTACGGTACCGGGAAGCTGGCCCGCGCGGTGACGTTCCTGGTGGACGTGATGACGGGTATCCCGTCGATCGTCGCCGGGCTGTTCGCCTTCGCGCTGTTCTACCTGGCCGTCGGGCCCCAGAAGGCGGGGATCATCGGTTCGGTGGCCCTGGCGGTGCTCATGACCCCGGTGGTGGTCCGCTCCAGCGAGGAGATGCTGCGGCTGGTGCCCAACGAGCTGCGCGAGGCGTCGTACGCCCTGGGCGTGCCGAAGTGGCTGACCATCATCAAGGTCGTCCTGCGTACCGCGGTGGCGGGGCTGACCACCGGTGTGATGATCGCGGTGGCCCGGGTGATCGGCGAGACGGCACCGCTGATCATCACCGTGGGCATGACCGCCTCGATCAACCGGGACGTGTTCCACGAGAACATGATGACGTTACCGGTGTTTGTCTACGACCAGTACGGCCGGGGTCTGACGTCCTGCGCGCCCGGTGCCGTCGACTGTGTCCCGACCATCAACTTCGACCGTGCCTGGGCGGCCGCCCTGACCCTCATCATCATCGTCATGCTGCTCAACCTGGTGGCCCGTGCGGTGAGCCGCTGGTTCGCCCCCAAGGTCCGGGGATAGGGAGAATAGACCGTGTCGCAACGCATCGAGGCCAAAGACCTCAACATCTACTACGGGAGTTTCCTGGCGGTGGCCGGGGTCACCATGTCGATCGAGCCGCGGAGCGTCACGGCGCTGATCGGCCCGTCGGGCTGCGGCAAGTCGACGTTCCTGCGGACCCTGAACCGGATGCACGAGGTGATCCCCGGCGCCCGGGTCGAGGGCACGGTCGATATCGACGGGGTGGACCTGTACGCCCCCGGCGTCGACCCGGTGGCGGTGCGCCGCCAGGTCGGAATGGTCTTCCAGCGGCCCAACCCGTTCCCGACCATGTCGATCGCGGAGAACGTGCTGGCCGGGGTGCGGCTGAACAACCGGCGGATCAACAAGTCCGACGCCGCCGACCTGGTCGAGCAGTCTCTGCGCGCGGCCAACCTGTGGAACGAGGTCAAGGACCGGCTGGACCGGCCCGGATCGGGCCTGTCCGGCGGGCAGCAGCAACGGCTGTGCATCGCCCGGGCTGTCGCGGTCCGGCCGCGGGTGCTGCTCATGGACGAGCCCTGCTCGGCCCTGGACCCGATCTCGACCCTGGCCATCGAAGACCTTGTCGCCGAGCTCAAGTCCAGCTACACCATCATTATCGTCACCCATAACATGCAGCAGGCGGCCCGGGTCTCCGACCGGACCGGCTTCTTCAACCTCGAAGAGGCCGGTCAGCCCGGTCGCCTGGTCGAGATCGACGACACTGCGACGATCTTCTCCACTCCGGGGAAACAGGCCACCGAGGACTACATCTCCGGCCGATTCGGCTGAGCGGGGGGCAGGGCCGATTCGGGTATGGCCCATTTGTCTGTCTTGCTCTAGGATCCGCGTGTACGTACCTCGGCCGTGGTGCGTGCCCGGGCTGCAAGGGAGCAGTCCGAGACGACCGGACGACCTCAAGACTGATCGGACGATGCAGTGAAGCAGACGCCTTGGCGAAGGGCTCTGGCCCTGGTAGCGATCGGTGCAGTAGCGACGGTGGGGCTGGCGGCCCCGGCGAGCGCGGACTCGGCACCGGCCAACCCGAACGACCCGGCCACTCCCGTGACGGTGGCGATGGACGCGCTGCCGACGGTGCAGATCTCGGGTGGCACCTACAACAACCGCGCTGGTGGCGTGGTGTGGGCCCAGGCCGTCGCGGGGAACACCGTGTACGCCGGGGGCGACTTCACACGGGCCCGTCCGGCCGGGGCGGCGCGGGGTGCGAACGAGGTGACGCGGACCTACCTGCTGGCCTACGACATCCGTACCGGTGAGCTGCTGCCGTTCAACCACACGCTCGACGGCGAGGTGCTGTCGATGGCGGTGTCACCCGACGGCCAGCGCCTGTACGTGGGCGGAGCGTTCTCCAAGGTCGACGGCAAGTGGCGGGTGAACATCGCGGCGTTCAACACGGCCGACGGGTCGCTGGTGGAGACCTTCCAGCCGGTGGCTAGCACCAAGGTGCTGGCGCTGACGGCCAGCAACACCGCGGTGTACGCGGGCGGGAACTTCCTCAAGGTCGGCCCGAAGTCCGGCGCGACGCTGGTGGACCGGTCGTACCTGGCCGGGTTCAGCGCGGCCGACGGTTCGGTGCTGCCCTTCCGGGCTGACGCCAACAACGCGGTGACGTCCCTGGCCCTGACCCAGGACGGGTCGCGGCTGGTGGTCGGGGGCCGGTTCTCCCGGCTGGGCAGCACCATGATGGCGGGGCTGGGCTCGGTCAACCCGACCACCGGCGCCGCGCTGTCCTTCGCGACCAACAGCTACGTCAAGGTCGGCGGCTCCGTGTCGTACATCGCCAGCCTGGCCGTGGACGGCGACAGCGTCTACGGCGGGATCACGGCCTACGGCGGTGTCAACACCGAGGGTGTGTTCCGTGCCAGCGCCAGCACCGGCCAGATGGACTGGTTCGCCGACTGCCACGGCGACACCTACTCGGTGTTCCCCATGGGCAACGCGGTCTACGCCGCCAGCCACGTCCACTGGTGCCAGAACAACGGCGGCTTCGCCGAGACCCGCAACCAGGTGCCGGACTACTACCGGGCGAACGCCTACTCCAAGGCGGCCACCGGCCGGAACACCATGATGCAGATCGACTACAACTCCATGGTGGGCCACGCGGCGCCGTCGGTGCTGAACTGGTTCCCGCAGTTCCCGGCTGGGACGTATACCGGGATCAAGCAGGGTCCGTGGCATGTGACCGGTAACGGGACGTATCTGGTCTACGGTGGTGAGTTCACGCAGGTCAACGGTGTGGCGCAGGAGGGCCTGGCGCGGTTCGCGGTGCCGTCGGTGGCGCCGAACAAGTCGGGCCCGATGATGACGGGTACCAAGACGGGTGCCAACAAGTGGGCGGCGCCGACGGTACGCTCGCTGCAGGCCGGTCAGGTGACGGTGACGATCCCGGCGAACTACGACTACGACAACTCGAACCTGACGTACCGGTTGTACCGGGGTACGGAGGCGGGTGGTCCGGTGGCCGAGACCAAGGTGTCCTCGACGTGGTGGTCGCGCGGGACGGTGACGCTGACCGACACCCAGGCCCCTCCGGGGACGGTGCAGCAGTACGAGGTCGTCGCGGTCGACCCGTTCGGCAACGAGGCGCGCAGCACCTGGGTGCAGGTCACGGTGTCCGGTCAGGTGCAGCAGCTCAAGCCGGGTAACTCGTTGGCGACCGACGCGTTCGAGCGGTCGGCGACCGGCGGGTGGGGTCGGGCCACGCTGGGCGGTGGTTGGCAGCACGACTCCAAGCCGGCCTGGTACTCGGTGTCTGGGGGCAAGGCGCGGATCTCGATCGGTGAGGCTGGTCGCACGCAGCGGGCCCAGCTGGCGGACGTGAAGCAGGCCAACGTGGACGTGGCGGTGTCGGTGGGTCTGGCTGGCCGTCCGGCGGTGGGTACGACCCGGTTGTGGGTGGGGGCGCGTACGACGGCGGACTTCAGGTCTGGGTATCTGCTGCGGGCTAACGTCCTGCCCTCGGGGCAGGTGGAGACGGTGCAGCTGCTCAAGCAGGTCAACGGGACCCAGACGACCTTGGCGCAGGTGGTGCCTGGGGTGACGCTGGGTGATGGTGAGCAGCTGCGGCTGCGGCTGCGGGTGGTCGGCAACCAGCTGCAGGGCAAGGCGTGGAAGGTGGGTACGCCGGAGCCTGCGGCCTGGCAGCTGGCCTTGTCGGACTCCTCGGTGAGCGCGGCTGGTTCGGTCGAGGTGGCCGGGTACACCGGTGCGTCGGTGACGCCGCTGCCGGTCGTGGTGACCTTCGACGACCTGACCGCCACTGCTGGGTAGGCCCCTTGACCTGCTGCCCCGTCCACCCAGCGTCAACGGGCTCACCGGCGCCTGGGACCCGGAGACGGTCGCCGAGAACGAGGCCCTGCGCAAAGGCCGTCCTGTCGGGTGAAGTCGTTACGGAAGGTGGATGAACGTTATGGCCAGATAGTCCGTTTCACTACGTTGGGACCATACGCTCGACAAGTACATGCTGAGGTGGTGTGTACCTGGGCGCGTGGCCCCGAGACGACCGATGCCAAGGTGTCGGGTAGATCGGACGGTAACAAGTGAGACGGATGCTCTGGCGAAGGGCTCTGGCCCTGGTGGCGGTCGGTGCGGTGGCGACGGTGGGGCTGGCGGCCCCGGCCAGTGCGGACTCGGCACCGGCTAACCCGGACAACCCGGCTACGCCGGTGACGGTGGCGCTGGACTCGTTGCCGACGGTGCAGATCTCGGGCGGTACGTACAACAACCGGGCTGGCGGTGTGGTGTGGACGCAGGCCGTGGTGGGGGACACCGTCTACGTCGGTGGTGACTTCACCAGGGTCCGTCCGGCCGGGGCGGCGCGGGGTACCGGTGAGGTGACCCGGACCTACCTGCTGGCCTACGACGTGCGTACCGGTGAGCTGCTGCCGTTCAACCACACGCTGGACGGCGAGGTGCTGTCGATGGCGGTCTCGCCGGACGGTCAGCGCCTGTACGTCGGCGGGGCGTTCGCGCACGTGGACGGCAAGTGGCGGGTCAATATCGCGGCCTTCAGCACGGCTGACGGCTCGCTGGTGGAGACCTTCCAGCCGGTGGCCAGCACCAAGGTGCTGTCCATCGCGGCCAGCGACAGCGCGGTGTACATCGGGGGGAACTTCCTCAAGGTCGGCCCGAAGTCCGGCGCGACGCTGCTGGACCGGAAGCACCTGGCCGGGTTCAGCGCGGCCGACGGGTCGGTGCTGCCCTTCCGGGCCGACGCGGACGAGGCGGTGACAGCCCTGGCCCTGACCCCGGACGGTTCCCGGCTGGTGGTGGGCGGCCGGTACCTGCGGCTGTCGAACCAGGCGGTGCCTGGCCTGGGGTCGGTCGACCCGACCAGCGGCGCTGTGCAGTCCTTCCCGACCAACCAGTACATCAAGACCCTGCCCGGTGGCAGTGGCGGCACGATCACCGGCCTGGTCGCGGAGGGCGACAGCGTCTACGGCAGCGCCTACCAGCACGGCGGGACCCTCACCTCGGAGGGCGTGTTCCGGTCGGACGCGCGCACCGGCCAGCTGATCTGGCACGCCGACTGCCACGGTGACACCTACTCGGTGTTCCCGATGGGTGACGCGGTGTACCAGGCCAGCCACGCGCACTGGTGCGGGGCCATCGGCGGGTTCCCCGACACCCGCAACCAGGTGCCGGACTACTACCGGGCGGTCGCCTTCTCCAAGGCCGCGACGGGCAAGGTCTCCTCGCTGATCCAGGCGGGCTACGACCACATGAAGCACCAGGGCGAACCGTCGCCGTCGCTGCTGAACTGGTACCCGCAGTTCCCCGCCGGGACGTACACCGGGCTCAAGCAGGGCCCGTGGCACGTCACCGGCAACGGGACGTACCTGGTCTACGGCGGCGAGTTCACCCAGGTCAACGGTGTGGGGCAGGAGGGTCTGGCGCGGTTCGCCATGCCGAGCGTCGCGCCGAACGCCCACGGCCCCAAGCTGTCGGGCACCAAGTGGGCGACGCCGACGGTGCGCTCGCTGCAGGCGGGTCGGGTGACGGCCACCATCGTGGCGAACTACGACTACGACAACTCCGACCTGACCTACCGGCTGTACCGCAACACCGAGGTCGGCGGACCGGTGGCCGAGACCAAGGTCTCGTCGTCGTGGTGGTCGCGCGGGACGGTGACGCTGACCGACACCCAGGCGCCGTCGGGGACGACGCAGAAGTACTGGGTGACGGCTGTGGACCCGTTCGGCAACGTGGCCAAGAGCCCCGAGGTGTCGGTGACCGTGTCCGGTCAGGTGCAGCAGCTCAAGCCGGGTGACTCGTTGGCGACCGACGCGTTCGAGCGGTCGGCGACCGGCGGGTGGGGTCGGGCCACGCTGGGCGGTGGTTGGCAGCACGACTCCAAGCCG
>WRMB01000047.1 GCA_009777345.1 Micrococcales bacterium
GGCCCCGCAGCAACCCGAGAGCCGCCGCCAAGCACCGATCCGATGGTTCTGTCGCGGATACGAGTGTTTTCCCCTCGAACCCGCGACAGAACTATCGAACTGACACCCAGGCCGCGGGGCTGGGCCGCACTTAAGCTGCAGGAATCAGGGCAGGATGGTCTGGGCGGGCAGGCTCGAGGTGGGGGTCGGGTCGCCGCCGCTGTAGGTCGGCGGGCCCGTCCAGGTCGAGTGACCGGCGTCGCCGGCGAAGGAGTACTCCGGCTGGTAGCCGCCCCGGACCTGGTCCGACGCGACGACGACGCCCAGCGGACGGCCGCCCGCGGCGCGCAGCCGGGTCAGCGCCTCCTCCACCACGTTCAGCCGGGTCGAGCCTTCGGCGGCGATGACGAGCGTGGCGTCGGCATAGGCCGACAAGATCGCGGCGTCGGCAGCCACCATGACCGGGGGCGCGTCCATGACCAGCAGGTCCGCACTGGCCCGCAGGTCGTCCAGACGCTGGCGGACCTGGGCGGTGGCCAGGTAGTCGGCCGGGTCCAGCGGGGTGTGCAGGGGCAGCACCACGCGCAGGTTCGGCACCCGGGTCGGTACCGTACCGGACGGGTCGGGCCGCGGACGGCCCTCGGGCAGCAGCAGCGAGGTGAGGCTCGGCTGGCGCAGGTCGCCGGACACGACGATGACCCGCCGCCCGCTCAGGGCGAAGGACGCCGCCAGGTTCGCGGTGACGAACCCGCCGGGCACCCCCGGCTGCACCGCGGTGACCACGAGCATCGAACCGTCGGTGTAGGTCATGGTGGCCTGCAGCGCGGTGCGCAGCTCGCGGATCGACTGGGTGAAGGCGTTGGCGGTGCGGCCCGCGACCGGCAGCCGTTCGGTCTCGCGGGAGGCCCGTTCGTTGGGCCCGACGTCGCTGAGCACGCCCAGGGCGGTCTCGCCGATCCGGCCGATGCTGGCCGTGGACCGCAGCTTGGTGTCCAGCGCGTTGCGCACCACCGCGGCGGCCACGCCGAGGAAGGCCCCGAGCAGCGCCCCGACCACCGCCATCACCCGTCTGGGCACCGAGCTCAGGGTGGCCTTCACAGCGGCGGTCCGCACCGATGCGGGCGGCGGCGCTACCAGGGCACTCGCGATCTGGCTGGTCAGCGCCTGGTACTGCGTGATCACCGAGGCGTACTCCGCGCCAGCCAGCGTGTTCTCGTCCGCCGCGCCCTCCGGCAGCAGCTCGGACAGCGCCACGGCCTTGGCGTCCATCGCCGTGATGCTGTTGTCGAACTGCCTCTGCATAGCGGCGACGTACTCGGCCGCCGCCGTGTTGGCGGCCTTCTTCGCGTCGGCGACCGAGGTGGCGTACGCCGTGATGACGACGGTGTTCGGCGCGAGGCCCTCCTCGGCCTTGATCTCCTGCAGGCCGTCCGGATCGGCCATCTCGCTCTTGACCTTGTCGAGCACCGCGGTGGACTGGAGCACGTAGGTGTCCGGGTTGACCGAGACGCCGATCTTCAGCAGCTCGTCGGGCGAGGCGTACTGGACGAAGGCCTGCGCCGAGTACGTCTGCACCGACTGCAGGGCGTAGAGCATCCCGCCCAGCAGCCCCAGGACCGTCAGCCCGATGACGATCCACCGGCTGAACAGGACCAGGGCCCAGAACTCACGCAGCGTCACGACGACCATCCTGCCGTAAGACCGGCCCCGATCGGGCAGGTCTGTCCCGGTACCACCCGATGCCAGGCCGTACTCACCCGCGCGGCGGTGTCCTGGGCGTCGAACCGGCGCACGGCGCTGGTGTGCGCGGCGGCCGCCCGGGCCCGGGCCGTGGCCGGGTCGGCCAGGACCGAGGCGATCCCGTCGGCCAGCGAGCCCGGGTCGCCCGGGGTGACCAGAACGCCCAGCCCCGGCCCGGCAGCGCTGGCGTCCTGGAGGATCTCGACCGCTCCCCCGGCCCGCGTGGCGACCACCGGCACCCCCCGGACCATCGCCTCGACGATCACCTGGCCGAACGGTTCGGGCACCGGCGAGGCGTGCACCAGCACGTCCAGGCCGTCCAGCTGGGCCCGCGGGTCGGCCACGAACCCGGTCCACCGCACGTCCAGCCCCAGGGCCTGCTGCTCGGCCCGGACCCGCGCGGCGTAGTCGTCCCCGTCGAACAGCGCACCGCCGACGATCCGGAACACCGCACCGGGGTAGTCCCGGGCCACCAGGGCGGCGGCGCGGACGAACTCCAGCTGGCCCTTGGTCGGGCTGATCCGGCCGACCAGCCCGACCACGGGGTGCGGGCCCGGCGCGGGCCGGGCCGCCACGGCCGCCGCGTCGAGCACCCAGTCGCGGCCGATCCCCGGGGGCACCACGACGCGGTCCACCGACCGGCCGACCGGCACGGTAGCGGCCGTGGCCTGCGAGTTGACGATCACCAGGTGCGGCAGCAGCCGGGCCGCGGCGCGCACCAGCCGCACCAGCGGACCGGGCAGGTAGTCGTCGGCGATCCGGTCGTGCAGGTGCCAGACCAGCCGCCGCCCGGCCAGCCGGGCCGCGACCCCGCCGAGCAGGTCGGCCTTCAGCGAGGTCGTGACCACCAGGTCCGGTCGCAGCCGCCGGAACCGGCGGGCCAGCCCCACGACGAACGGCACCACCCGGGCGGCCCGCACCAGGTTCGCCCCCGAGGCCCGGCCCGCGGCGGCCCGGTCCAGGCCGACGACGTCCGCGGCCAGGGGCACCACCTGCACCAGCACGCCCGCCGCCCGCAGCTCGTCGACCAGCGGACCGTCGCGGAACAGCAGCACTCTCACGTCGGGACGGGTGTCGGCCGCCTGGTCGCCCAGCGCCCGCAGCAGCCGCAGCAGCGCGACCTCCGCCCCGCCCAGCTCGGCCGTGTGGTCGACGACGACCACCCGCAGCCGGGTCCGCCGCTGGGCCGGCCGTCGCCTCATGACCGCACGACCGTACCGACCACCTCGCGCAGCCGCTGCACGAACCGGTCGACCCCGAACTCCGCCGCCCGTCCCACCAGCACCTCGGGGTCCCACCGCTGCCGGGACGCCGTGTCCACGGCCGCGGCGATATCGGCCGCGGTCAGCTCGTCGAAGAAAATCCCGGTGCTGCCCTCGACGACGGTGTCGAGGTACCCCCCGGCGCGCAGCGCGACCACCGGGGTGCCGAAGGCGTTGGCCTCCAGCGGGGACAGCCCGAAGTCCTCGAACGACGCCGCGACCAGCACCGAGGCGTTCCGGTACAGCCACCGCAGCTGGGCGTCGGGGATCCCGGAGAGCAGGTGCACCGGCGCACCGGCGGCCAGCGCGGCGATCCGGTCCTGGTCCGGGCCGCGTCCGACGACGACCAGCTCGACCCCGTCGAGGACCTTGGTCGCCTCGACCACCGTGTCGACGTTCTTGTAGGGCAGCAGCCGGGCGACGCACAGCACGAAGCCCGGTGCCAGGCCCGGCACGGGGTCTTCGGGACCGTCGGGCAGCACCGCCGGGGGCGGCGGGACGACGTCGGCCGCCAGCCCGTACACCTCGTGCACCAGGCGCGCGGTGACCGACCCGTTAGCCAGGTAGCGGTCGGCCCGGCCCGCGGCCCGGACGTCCCAGCGACGCAGCGACGGCGCGAGCAGGCCGAGCACGGCCCGCTCGGTCAGGGCCGCCGGGGAGCGGGCGGCGCTGGTGTGCGCCCCCAGGTAGCGCTGCGTCTGGTACAGCCACCGGGCCGGGGCGTGGCAGTACACGACCATCCGCCCGTCGGTGCGGAACCCGTGGGCCCACCCCGACGACGAGGCCAGCACCACGTCCGCGTGGATGGTGCGGCGCGAGACCGCGGGCGCGAGCAGCGGCAGCGCCATCCGGTGCCGGCAGCGCAGCAGCCCGAACCGGTTGAGCGGTCCGGCACGCACGTCGACCGACCCGAACTCCGGGAACGTGCCCCGCGGGTGGTAGAGGGTGGTGTGCAGCGGGGCGCCCGGGAACGCCTGGGCCATGATCATCGCGACTCGTTCGGCGCCGCCGCGCTGCGTGAGGTAGTCGTGGGCGAGCGCGACCGTGGACCCCGCCAGGGGGTCGGACGTGTCCTGGGCGGCGGCGTCCTGAAGGGAGGTCATAGGCAACCGGACCTTACGACCGGGGTCATCGTGACCAACGCATCACGAACGGCTCCATACCCAGTAGTACCGGACGGAACCCTGCGCTGTTCCGGACAGAGGCGGGCAAACTACGCGAACCATCATAGACGATAAGGCGTCACAGGGCCGCGCTCTGGCCGACGATCCCGTCCGAGCGACCGTCGGTCACCCGAACGGCGCATCGGTGCAGGTCACTGGACGGTCATGGGACGCGCAGCAGCAGGGCCCCGGGCCCGACCCACGCGGTGAGCGCCGTGACATCACCGACGAGGTCCCCGTCGACCTGGAGCGTCGCCGACCCGGTGACCTCCAGGTGGATCCGCCGGGCCTGGGCGTGGTCGATCCGGCCGATCTTGGCCGGCAGCGCGGTCCGCATCCCCGCACCCTGGAGCACCACCTCGCCGAGCAGCTGGGCCCAGCCCGCCAGGCCGCCGCGGGTGTCGACGACGGCCACGTCCAGCAGACCGTCGTCGAGCAGCGCGTCGGGCAGCAGGACGATCCCCCCGGGCAGGCGGCCGCAGTTGCCGATCATCGCCGAACGCACCCAGGCGGTCTGCGGCTCCCCGTCGTCGCGGGTCACCCGCACCTGGTGCCGGGTGCCGTGCAGGTGCCGGAACCCGGCGAGGAAGTACGCCACCCAGCCGACCCGGGCCTTGAGGTCGTCGTCGGTGTCGGCGACCAGCGCACCGTCGAACCCCAGCCCGGCGATGGCGACGAACATGTGCTCCTCGGGGCCCCAGTCCGCGGCGTCTCGGCGTTCCACCCGCAGCCGGCCGACGTCGACCGTCTTGTCCCGCCCGTCCACCACCGCCCGCAGCGCACCGGCCGGGTCGCCGACCGGTACGTCGACGTTGCGGGCCAGCAGGTTGCCGGTACCGGTCGGGACCAGTCCCATCGGCACGCCGGAACCGACCATCACCTCGGCCACCGCCCGCACCGTCCCGTCCCCGCCGACCGCCACCACGACGTCGGCCCCGGCCTTCAGCGCCGCCCGGGCCTGACCGCCACCGGGGTCGGCCACGGTAGTCGTCAGCCACAGCGGGTCGGGCAGGCCGCGCTCGGCGCAGGCGGCCAGCAGCTGGGACCGCACCGCGTCGCCGTCCGGTTTCGACGGGTTGACGACGAACGCGATCCGCGGGACCCACGGCCCGGACCTGGTCTGGGGCCCGGCGGCCGACGGTGCCGCGACCGGGCGGCGGCGCACCACCAGGGCCACCAGCAGGACCACCGCGGCCACCACCGCGGCGACCAGCGCCCAGGTCGTGCCGCTCACGCCGGTCAGCCTACGCCGACCGGTTCTGCCGGGCGTGACGGGGTCGTCCCGACCGCGACGAGGCTGGCGCTCCCCGGGCGAGAGGTGCGTCGGACGTGCTGCTGGACGCCGCACCAGCAGAGACGCACGCTGTGGACACCGGAGGGTGCGGGCTCCGGGGCGGACGTCGGCACCGTCACCGCCGTGCCTGGCAGCGCGTGCCGCGACCGCCGCCCCGGAACCGTGCACCGGCTCCCCGGGCGCGAGGCCCGATGGCGATGGGGAACCGGTGCTGGTGTATCGGTGCCCCAGGCGGCGGCCTGAACCGCAAGACCAGCGTCGTCGCCCCAACGGACCTGTGCCCGCCGCACCTCGACCGCCCGGCGGTGCGGGCCCGCCGACCGGATGCGCCGGGTAGACCCCACCTCCGGCCGGACAGGCAGGCTGACCCGTCGCCCGCCCCGTCAGGGACCGGTCACGCCGCGCAGCGTCATCGGGGTGACCGTGGTGCCGGACCGCTCAGTGGTCCGGGCCCGCCAGACGATCGGGCTGTCGTGCGCGACTCGACGACTCGACGCGCCGCCGGCTGGGCTGAGCACCTCGCCGGGTGGCGCGACGCTGCCGTGCGCACGTCCGGCCGGTTCGTGGCGCACGACCGGTTCGGCGTCCCCGCCTGGTTCCAGCACGGGCTCGTCATCGCCAGTCGCGAGGCGCGGCGGGTCGGGACGCGGCTCGTCGCCCGCCGCTACGACCTGGCCCGCGCCGCGGTGGTCGTGACGCTGGTCGCGACGATCGCGGCGAGCAGCGTCGGTCTCGTCGTCGGCGACGCCCGGCTGCTGGCCGCGGAGCAGGCCCGGCACCAGCTCCTGGCCGACCAGGCCCGGGCCGACGAGGTGGTCCAGGCCCGGGCGGCCGCTGCTGCCAGCGCCCAGGTCGCCATCGACAAGGCCGAGGCCGTGCGGACCGACGCCGCCGAGGCCGCGGTGCCCGACGAGACCCTCGCCACGCTCGACGCGGCGACCGCCCAGGTCCAGGTCCTGGTCGAGCAGGTGTACACGGCACCGGTGAGCCACAGCCCGCCCAGCGGCGCCACGCAGCCCAGGGCCGCGGCACCGACCCCGTCCCCCACCACGACCGGCGGCCGGGCGGCGGAGAGCCCGACCAGCGACCCGCTCCCGACCGGCCTGCCGGTGACCAGCCCGCAGACGCTGCCCGACCTGGCCGCCGACGGTGCGGCGATCATCGACGTCGTCCCGACCGCCGTCGACGAGATCAGGGAGACGCTGCCCGAGGTCACCGTGGACGACGAGGCTCTGGTCCAGCTGCTGGCCGCGGTCGACCAGCTGGCCGAGTCCACCGCCGAGGTGGCCGCCGCGGCCGAGGCCAACCGGGTCGCCGCCGAGCTCCAGAGCACCTACGAGCAGGCCGTCGCCGAGGCCGAGGCCGCCCACGAGGCGGCGCAGGCCGCCGCCTCCCAGAGCCGCGCGGCCCGGCTGCGCGCCGACGCCCACAGCCTCGACGGCTACTCCAACGGCCAGGTGCCGTCGTCCGCCCTGTGCGCACCCGCGTTCAGCCTGAACGCCCGGCTGCGCTGCGACGCCGCCGAGATGCTGGACGGGCTGAACCAGGCGTACCGGGCCCGGTTCGGCCGCAACCTGTCGGTCACCGACTCCTACCGGACCCTCAACGGCCAGATCGCCTGCCGCGAGACCAAAGGCTCCCTGTGCGCCAACCCCGGCACCTCCAAGCACGGTCTGGGCCTGGCCGTCGACCTCGGCGGCCCCGAGGCCCGGATCGGCACCGTCGAGCACCAGTGGATGCTCGACCACGTCACCGAGTACGGCTGGAACAAGCCGAACTGGTCGCTACCCACCGGCAGCAAACCCGAACCCTGGCACTTCGAGTTCGTCGGCGCTCCCTGACTCACACGTTCGAGAACGACTCAGTGGCAGTCTGGCCGTCGGTCGCATAGTCCACCTGGAGACGCGACGGGACGGTTCCGGTGTCGGCGTAGAGCACCTGGACGTGCGCTGCCACATGCTGACCGTGGTTCACCGCCTCGGCCAACCGCATCCCCAGAGCTGCCAGACCCTGCGCAGCAGGCCCGCCCAGAGACATCAGCAGAGCACGCGGGCTGACACCCCCCGGCCACGCACCAGACAGCGCCACGAACGGATGCTCGTCCTGACCGTACGCCCCCACCGAGGGCAGCGGATCCGCCACGACCTCGACCAACCGAGCCTGTTCGTCGGTGCGCAGCACCACTGCGTACCGGCCGTCAGCAGGGTGCACCACATAGGTCGTCGAAGCCTGGGAACCGTCCAGCACCGGGTTCGGCACCGAGGCCGTCCCCGGTATGGTCTCGATATAGCAGACCCGACCGGTCGGGTCGGTGAAGTAGTCCACCTCGACACCGCCAGACAGGCTCACCCGGTACAGCGCGTCAGGCTCAGGCGTCATACCCAGGTCAGGCTGGGCAACCATGTCCAGTTCAAAGATACGCATGTTCGCCGGACGGGGGCGCATCGCATTCGTGGGGATAACCCACCCCCCGCGCAGACCACCCTCGGGAACCCACTCTCCCCTTTCCCGGTCGAAGACCGTCAGATAAGGACCATTACGCACGAACCTGCCCGACGGACGGATCGTACCCGGCGGCGGCGGTTGGCGCGGATAGGGCGGAGCCTCCGCCTCTGGCACCGGGACTGTTAGTAGCACGTTCACGTCGACCGACGCTGCTTCGGTGGTCATGACGTCAGCCAAGCCGAGCACGTCTGCCCGCGCTACACCGGAGTGAAGAAAGTACCTGGGCCGGGACATTTCTTGGGCTGCGATGCGCGCAGCCTCACCCAGGGCGCGTATCCCGGCTCGGGTCAACCGCATGGTAACCGTATCACCGTCCATCACCAGTTCAAGGTCCGCCTGCCCGGTACTTGCCGTGTTCGGGGTGACGATCTGCTCTACCCCAAACAACGGTGTCGCTACCTGCACCCTGGGAGTTCTGATATCAATGAGCACGTCATACAGCTGTGCAACCAGCCCTGGCGCGAGCCCAGTGCGCTTGCGCAGATCTTCTCTGTCGCACGAAAGGTACGACTCGCGGAGGGCGAGACCCAGCCTCTTAGCCTCGGTCCTGCTGGTTGACACAAGCGCCGTATCGTCAGAGAGAGTGATCCTCATGATCAGAATTTCACGTACTCTACGGCATCTTTAAGAAACTCCTTCTTCGGTAGCTCGTACGCAGACGATGAATAGTCGCTCCTTCGGACTATGAAACGGCTTGCATCTTCGTCGTACCAACCTCTTGTTCCGTCTTTCATTATCCATCCTTCCTCTCGGGTGACATAGCTGTGAAGGTATTCGGCGACTTCGTCGTCAGTCCAGTTCTTGGCCCATGAGTGGCTCCCTCTGCCTCCTTCGTCGATGATCTCCTGACGGATGTGAAGGACACCCTGGTACGCCGCTTGGTCGCAGTTGTCCATAGTGACCGGCACACGCGGTCCGTAGGGTATCTGGGCGGCGCCTTCGTCGCCGCCGGTGCGGATGCGCTGGCGGGTCTGTGCGGTCCAGGCTCTGGGGTTGTCGGCGATCTGGCGGGTGGCGGCGCGGGCGCCGCGTCCGACCGTTGCCCCGGCGAAGTTGCCTGGACCGAAGGTCAGCACCACGCCCAGAGTGTCGGCGGCCAGCTGGCCGGGGGTGGCGTTGGCGAAGTAGCTGCGGGTGGCCTCGCCGGGGTCGCGGACGAAGGTGGCGATCCCGGCGGACTTGTCCAGGCCCCAGGTCAGGACCCCGGAAACCCCTAGGGCCAGGCCCAGGGACCCGCCGGAGGCGCCGACCAGCAGGGCGATGCCCAGGCCGACGGCGATCTGCTGGCCTGGTGACAGGGAGCTCCACCACCGGGAGACGGAGTCCAGCAGGCCGGCCAGCCAGTCCCAGCCGCCCTGCATGCTCGGCCCGGTGCCCTGGGCCAGGTGCGGGGCCAGGACCAGGGCGGCGACCAGGAGCCCGGCCAGCAGACCGGCGGCCAGCAGGCGGGCGCGCCAGGGGTGGGCCTGCCCGGCGTGGTGCTCCATGCCCAGCTCGCGGGCTGTGCGCTGGCCCGAGACGGCGGCGGCGGCACGGCGGGCGGCGGCCAGGCGCGGTTCGCCCGGGTCGCGGGTGTGGGCCAGGGCCGCCTGTCCCAGGTCCCGTCCGGCGATCCAAACCAGCGCCAGCAGCGCGTTGAGCGCGCTGGCGACCGCCTGACCGGGCCACCGGGCACGGGCGTGCCAGGCCGACAGCCCCGCCCCGGCCTGCGCGACCCAGCGCCAGGCCGGGCCGGGCACCAGGTTCGTGCCGGGCCGGGCGGCCAGGCGGAAGGCGTCCACGGCCAGGCACACCACGAACAGCACGACGAACGCCGCCGGTCGGTACTGGGCGTGGCCGGTCCACTGCCAGGGGACCTGCAGCCACCACGGCACCGCCGAACCCGCCGCCAGCCAGGCGTCCCCGGCCTGGATACGCGCGTTGCAGGCCAGGTGGTCCGACATCATCGTGACCAGCACCGCTACGGGCACCGCCAGCGCCCCGGCCCGCACCGCCACCCGCGCGGCCGCCGACCTGGCCCGCACCGACCGCCAGGCCACCACACCCAGCCCGGCGACCCCGGCCACCAGGGCGGTGGCCATGGCGTGCCCGGCGAACACCACCGGGTCGCCGGTCCAGGACGCGGTGCTGACCAGCTCGGTCGGAATCGGCCACACCCCGAAGTGCACCCAGTCCACCGGCAGGCCGTCGGGACCGACCGCCTCCAGCACCGCCAGCCCCTTGTTGTCGGTCGTGACCCACCAGGTGCGCCGCACCGCCTCCTCCACGGCCTCGAACGCCACCCCCGAGGCCAGTCCCAGCAGCACGAAGTCCACCGCCGCGAACCGGCACACCCGGCGCGGGGCCGCCACGGCCAGCACCACCACCGGGACGACCTTCAGGGCCTCCTCGCCGATCCCGGCCACGAACGTCGGCGCGCCCAGGCCCACGCCGAGCAGCCCACCCACGTCGGCCGACACCGCCCGCAGCACCGCCCCGGTCGCCATCGACCACACCAGGCACGCCGAGAAGAACCGCAGGAGCCCCGACCAGGTCAACGTCTTGGTCCGGGCCGCGAAGAACCAGGCCACCACCACCCACAGGGCGCCCAGCCACACCCGCACCCCCTGCCGGGCATCCGGCACCACCGCGACCACCACCAGCAGGTACACCGGGGCCAGCCAGGCCACGACCGTGCGCCCCAGACGCAGCCGCCGCGCCAGCACCGGGCGCCCAGCCAGCCACCGGGCACGACGCTGCGCCCACGCCTGCCACCACTCGACCGCAGACGCGCCAGCCCCGCCGGGCCGACCGCTGACAGCCGCGAACGACACCCCGACCCTCCTCCGCGAAACGGACAAGCCGAACGTATCACCCCAGCACACTGCCCTCCTCTCCCTGCCGCCTCTCCGTCCCCACCCGCCCCCGAGCCATAGAACCGATAAGTGTGTGCTAGTTCGTGGGTTCCACGCCGTTCCACCGTTTCGAAACGGTGGAACGGCGTGGAGACCACGAGCTGGAGCATACTTATCGGATTACGAGGTGTGGCGAGCCAGCGAGGGGCGCTACGCGCGAACCGTCCCAGACCAGGGGCGCGACGGGCCCGGAAGGGTGGACGGTGGGGCATAGGGGGTTTCCCTGGCGGACAGATAGGACTATCCTGACGTGAGGTAAGGCTTCCCTAACGAACAGGCGCCGTGTCGTGAACCTCGTCAACGTTCCCTCTGGGCACGACGTCCGGATCGTCGGTCTCGATACCGAGCCTGGGCTCGCGCTGCGGATGAGCGAGCTGGGGCTGCGGGTCGGGGCCGTCGTGCGGGTCGTCCACCACGCGCGGGGCGGTGGCCGGGTGGTCGCCGTGGGCACCGACCGGATCGCGCTGGACCTGGCCGCCTGCCGGGGCGTGCGGCTGGTACCGGTGCAGTGAGGGGGTCCCGCAGCGGGGTATTGCCGGTGGGCCGCCACCAGAACGCGCCTACCGGCGGCGCTGCCCTCGGTGCGGGTCCGGCCGGACGCACGGCCGTCGTCGCCCTGGTCGGCAACCCGAACTCTGGCAAGTCCACGCTGTTCAACTCCATGACGGGGGCGCGGCAGGCCGTCGTCAACGCCCCGGGCACCACGGTCGAGGTGGCGTCGGGCACCTGGAAGGCCGCCGGGGTGCGGCTGCTGGACCTGCCCGGTGCCTACTCGCTGCTGGCCCGCTCGCCCGACGAGGAGGTCACGGCCCGCACCGTCGCCGGTGAGGGACTGGACGGTCCGCCGGATCTCGTCGTCATGGTGCTCGACGCCTCCGCGCTGTCCCGGTCGTTGTACCTGGCCGGGCAGGTCGGGCTCAGCGGAGCCGCGACGGTGGTCGCGGTGACGATGACCGACGTGGCCCGGTCCCGCGGCGTCACCGTGGACGCTGCGGCGCTGGCGCAGCGGCTCGGGGTGCCCACGGTCGTCGTCGACCCGCGCACCGGGGCCGGGACCGACAGGCTGGTCACCGTGGTGCGCGACGCCCTGACCACGCCCCCGCACCTGCGGCTGACCGCCGGGACGCCGGACGGGACGTCACCGCACGGCCAGACGGCCGACCAGGCCCCAGTGCACCCGCTGACGCAGGCCGACGCCCGGTTCGGGGACGTCGAGGCGCTGTTCGCCTGGGTCGCCGAAGTCCAGGCGCAGGTGGCCTCGGCCCCCGCGGCGCGCCCGTCGCGGTCCGACCGGGTGGATGCCTGGCTGCTGCGGCCGTGGGTCGGGGCGCCGGTGTTCCTCGCCGTGCTGTGGGCGGTGTTCCAGCTGGTGACGGTCGTGGCCGTGCCCGTGATGGACGCGATGGGCTGGCTGGTCACGGACTGGTTCGGCGGCTGGGTCGTCCGGGGGCTGGAGGCGCTGTCGGCGCCCGTGTGGCTGACCGGGTTCGTCGCCGACGGCCTGCTGGTCGGCGTGGCGACGGTGGCGTCGTTCGCGCCGCTCATGGTCGTGGTCTTCTTCGCCGTCGGGCTGCTGGAGGACTCCGGCTACCTGGCGCGGGCCTCGTTCGTCGCCGACCGGGCGATGCGCAGGCTGGGCCTGGACGGGCGGGCGGTGCTGCCCATCGTCGTCGGGTTCGGCTGCAACCTGTCCGCGCTGGTGTCGCTGCGTACCCTGCCCAGCGTCCGGCAGCGGATGCTCACCGCCCTGCTGCTGCCGTTCACCTCGTGCACCGCCCGGCTGGCGGTGTACCTCATGCTCGCCACGGTGTTCTTCGGCGACCACGCCGGGACCGTCGTGCTGGCCATGTACCTGCTGTCGGCGCTGCTGGTCGTCGGGATCGGGCTGCTGCTGCGCCGTACCGGGTTCCGCGACCTGGGCCACGAACCGTTGGTCCTGGCCCTGCCCGCCTACCAGCGACCCCGGCTGCGCGGCCTGGTCACCTCGACCGTGACCCGTACCAGCGCTTTCGTCACCACCGCCGGGAAGGTCATCGTGGCGACCCTGGCCGTGGTGTGGCTGCTCATGGCGGTCCCGGTGACCGGCGGGCACCCGGTCGGCGACGTGCCCACCAGCGACAGCCTGTACGGCCGGGCCGCCGACGCGGTCGCGCCGGTGCTCGCCCCGGCCGGGTTCGGCGACAGCGGTGCGGTCTCGGCCCTGGGGACCGGGATCGTGGCGAAGGAGGTCGTCGTCGGCTCCCTGGCGCAGGCCTACGGCTCCGGCGGCAGCGACAGCGCGGACGACTCCTGGACCGAGGGGATGCGCACGACGTTCGAGCGCACCTCGGGCGGGCACGGCGCTGTCGCGGCCCTGGCGTTCCTGGTGTTCGTCCTGGCGTACACCCCATGCCTGGCCACGGTCGCCGAGCTCAAGCGCCAGGTCGGCTGGCGCTGGACCGCCGGGTCGGTCGCCGGGTCGCTGCTGCTGGCCTGGACCCTGGCGGTCCTGGTCTTCCAGGTGGGGAGCCGACTGTGACGAACGGCCTGGCCCGCCCGGACGGGACCCGTTCCCTGCTCACCGAGGTGCTCCGGGAGACCGCCACCGGGGCGACACCCCCGACGGTCGCCTCCCGCCTGGGCCTGGACACCGGCCTGGTCGAGACGATGCTCGACCACGCCCAGCGGATCGGCCTGGTCCTTGCCCCGGGCTGCGGCTCGTGCACCGGCGTGCCTGCCGCACCGTCCTGCGCGGGCTGCCCGATCAGCCAGGCATCCCGGTGACGGGGGCGCGGACCCGGGCTTCAGGCTACGGCGTGGCGTAGCTGGCGATCAGGTCGTCGGCCATCCACCGGGCGTCCTCGAGGCGCGCGGCCTCGGCGGTGAACTCGCTGTCGTTGATCAGCAGGTAGTCGGTGGTGGTCGGCGGGCCGTCGTTCCAGGTCACGTCCACCGCCTTCCACTGCCCGTCGACATAGGCCTTGTTCCAGGCGTGGGGGACATCACCCTCGAGCAGGTTGCCGGACACGACGACGGTCGGTACCCCGGCAGCGTTGGCCAGCAGGTGGAACGCCTCGGCATACGACTCGCAGACGCCTTTGCCGTCGAGCAGCACCCCTGAGGCGTTCCAGGCGTACAGGTACTCGCGGGGCAGGACGAAGCCTTTTTCCGGCTCGTCGGGCAGCTGCGCGGCCGCTTCGGTGTCGTAGCGGGCGTTCTTGGTCAGCCAGCCGTTGATGGCCACGACCTTCTCCACGTCCGTCATCGACTCGTCGACGGTCTCCGCGAGGATGGTCGTCACCGCCTCCAGCAGCTGCTGCTGGACCGCCGCCTGCTCGGCCGCCGAGTAGCCGTAGCCGATCTGGCACGAGCCCGGATCGCAGCCGTAGGTCTGGACGTCGATCACGTACGGGTTCTGGGCGATCGCTTCCAGCACCGCGTCTATCGCCTGGGCGGAGTCGTCGAGCTGGTAGGCCCGCAGGTCGATGTCCACCTCGTGCTTGATCATGCTCTGGGCGAGGTACTTGACCATGTCCTGCGAGCCGTAGACCGGGTACGGCGAGTCGGGGTCCACCGGGACGGGCAGCGGCGGTGGGCCCTCCGCCCGGTTCTGGGCGTGCACGTCGTACGACGGGTCCGCGACGCCGAACAGACCGACCGACCCCAGCCCACCCAGCCACAGGACGCCCACGAACAGCGCGACCAGCGCGACCAGTGCCAGCGTGCTCTTCTGCACCGGGCGCGGCACGTGACCCACCGGCGGCTGGTGACCCGGCAGCGGTCCGTAGCCGGGCGGTCCCTGCGGCGACCGGTGGTCCGACGGCCACCCATAGAGCCAGCCAAGACCGTCGTCGGGCCCGACCGCGGGCACCCGGTCGTCAGGCCCGACCTCGGGCACCCGGTTGTCAGGCACAGACGCGGCCCAGGCGGTCGACGGCGGCCCGGGCACCAGGTACGACGGTACCGACCCGTCAGCCACCGGCCTGGGCCCGCCCGGAGACGGAGGGGGCTGTCGGACCGGCCCCAGGTCAGGCGCGTCCGGTTCGGACGGCCCAGCGGCATGACGCATGCCCCCGCTGCCGCGACGTGGCGCATCGGCCGGACCCGGCGCCCGGTGACGGCCGACCGACGGCGGCCGGGAGGCACCATCGCCACCGAACGGCGCGAACGGACTGGTCTGACTCACAGATAGACCATAGTCGACGACCTCGGCCCAGGCGGCCGATTCGGCCGATATACCCGACCAGGTCCGGTCAGCCGTCGACGTCCAGCACCACCGGCACGTGGTCCGACGGCCCGGCTCCCTTGCGCTCCTCGCGGACGATCCTCACGCCGGTCACCCGTTCCGCCAGCGTCGGCGAGGCGTACGCCAGGTCGATGCGCATCCCCTCGTCGCGCGCGAACCGCAGCTGCTGGTAGTCCCAGAAGGTGTAGGTGTGCTCGGCCGGGACGTGCACCCGGGTGGTCTCGGTGTACCCGGCGTCGACGAACGCCGCCAGCGCGGCCCGTTCCGCGGCGCTGACGTGGGTGCGGCCGGCGAAGACCGCCCGGTCCCACACGTCGGTGTCCAGCGGTGCGACGTTCCAGTCGCCGACCAGCGCCACCTGGGCGGTCGGCTCGTCGGCCAGCCACCCGGCGGCGGCGGTGCGCAGCGCGGCCAGCCAGGCCAGCTTGTACCGGTAGTGCGGGTCGTCCAGCGTCCGGCCGTTGGGCACGTACAGGCTCCACACCCGCACCCCGCCACAGGTCAGGCCCAGCGCCCGGGCCTCGACCACCGGCGGGTCGCCCCAGGTGGGCTGGCCGAGGAAGCCGCGCACGATATCGACGGCACCGATCCGGGAGACCACCGCTACCCCGTTCCACTGGTCGAACCCGTGGCTGACCACCCGGTACCCGGCGTCGATGAACGGGTCGCGGGGGAACGCCTCGTCGCTGACCTTCGTCTCCTGCATCGCCAGCACGTCGACCTGCTCCCGGGCCAGGAAGTCCAGCACCCGGTCCAGCCGGGTGCGCACCGAGTTCACGTTCCACGTCGCCATCCGCACGCACCGAACCTACCGCGCCGGGCTCTGTACGCGGCCTCATGAGCCTCGGGCCGCGGCTCGCACCTCACGGTGGAGACCGTCTCCACCTTCAGGACGAGCCAGGCCGCGCCGACATCAACCGTGTGGTTCATGCCGTGGACCGTGCTCGCCAGTACGGTTTTTTTGCAGCGCAAGGAAAGGAGCGTGATGTGATAGTCGCCGAAGGACTGTCGAAGACGTACGGCAAGGTTCGAGCCGTCGACCACGTATCGTTCACGGTCGAGCCCGGGCGGGTGACCGGGTTCTTGGGCCCCAACGGGGCCGGGAAGTCCACGACCATGCGGATGATCCTGGGCCTGGACCGGCCCACCGCTGGCCGGGTCACCGTCAACGGCGCCCCGTACACCCATCACCGGGCGCCGCTGACCCAGGTCGGGGCGCTGCTGGAGGCCAAGGCCGTGCACCCGGGCCGCACCGCACGGGCGCACCTGATGACCGTCGCGGCCACCCACGGTATCGGCCGGGCCCGGGTCGACGAGGTCCTGGGCCTGACCGGCCTGAGCGACGTCGCCGGCAAACGGGTCAAGGGTTTCTCGCTGGGTATGGGCCAGCGGCTGGGTATCGCCGTGGCGCTGCTGGGCGACCCGGCCACGCTGATCCTGGACGAACCGGTCAACGGCCTGGATCCCGAAGGCGTCAAATGGGTCCGCGACCTCAGCCGGATGCTGGCCGCCCAGGGGCGGACGGTATTCCTGTCCAGCCACCTCATGGCCGAGGTCGCGCAGACTGCCGACCACGTCATCGTCATCGGGCGCGGCCGGATCCTGGCCGACACCCCGATCTCGGCGCTGCTGGCCGGGTCGGGCCAGGAGTCGTCCCGGCTGCGCGCGCCCCGCGCCGCCGAGCTGGCGACCGCCCTGCGCACCAAGGGTTTCGCCGTGCGGCAGACCGATGCCGAGCACCTGGACGTCGCCGCGGCGACCAAGGACATCGCCGAGACGGCCCTGGCCGCGCAGATAGCCGTGCACGAGCTCGCCCCGGT
Source organism: Micrococcales bacterium (assembly GCA_009777345.1). GTDB lineage: Bacteria > Actinomycetota > Actinomycetes > Actinomycetales > Cellulomonadaceae > Cellulomonas. Next base: position 16,883 of record WRMB01000047.1, read on the forward strand.
GCGGACCTCGCTGGAAGAGGCCTACCTGGCGCTGACGGCCGACGAGGTCGAGTACCGCTCCAGCGTCGGCGCCCCCAGCAACCCCTATCAGCAGCCCGACCAGCAGCCCGACCAGCAGCCCGACCAGCCCAGCACCGTTCCGACGCGGCCCGTGGAGGTAGTCCGATGACCACGCACTCCCCAGACCTGGTCCCTACGGACGCCTCGGACCGGCTGCGCGTGACCTTCGGCCGGGTGGTGGTCTCCGAGTGGCGCAAGATGGTGACCCTGCGCTCGACCTGGTGGACCCTCAGCATCATGGTGGCGCTCCACGCCGGTATCGGGCTGCTGATGGCGGTCTACACCCGGATCAACGGCAGCAACCTCACACCCGAAGAGGCCACCGACTGGGCGGTCGGCCCGACCCAGATGACCCAGCTGGCGATCGTGGTGCTGGCCGTGATGACCATCACCTCGGAGTACGCCACGGGCCAGATCCGGGTCTCCGCGACCGCCGTCCCCAGCCGTCTGCCGATCCTGACCGCCAAGGCCCTGGTGCTCGGCTGCGTCACGCTCGTCGCCGGGGTGCTGGGCGTCGCGCTGTCCGTGGGTGCCAGCATGGTCGTCGGCGGCGGCACGGTGGCGTTCACCCTGTCGGGGACGGAGACCGCCCGCCTGCTGGCCGCCACACCGCTGTACCTGGTCGGGATCGCCCTGGTCAGCCTCGGTGTCGGCGCGCTGATCCGCAGCACCGGGGGCACTATCGCCACCATGATGGGCCTGCTGCTCGTCGTCGAGCAGATCCTCATGGCGATCCCGTTCCACCTGACCAAGCTCATCGCGCCGTGGCTGCCGAGCAACGCCGGCTCGCTGATCCGCTACGACCTCGACTTTCTGGAGACCGTGAAAGAGGTCGTCGCCCCTGGTGCCTACCTCGGGCCCTGGGGAGGTTTCGCCGTCCTGCTGGGCTGGGCGGTGCTGTTCGGAGTCCTCGCCGGGGTCCGGCTGCGCAGCCGCGACGTCTGACCAGCGACGACGACCTGGTGCGGCGGGCGATGCCCGCCGCACCAGGTCGTCCAGCGGGCGGTCAGAGGGTGAGGAGCATGCGGGTGTTGCCCAGGGTGTTGGGCTTGACCCGGGCCAGGTCGAGGAACTCCGCGACCCCGTCGTCGTGGGAGCAGCGCAGCTCGTCGTACACGTCGGGGTCGACGATCGTCCCCTCGATCGGGACGAAACCGTGCCGGGCGAAGAAGTCCACCTCGAAGGTCAGGCAGAACACCCGGGCCAGACCCAGCGCCCGGGCCCGGTCCAGCAGCGCGGCCAGCAGCCGGTGGCCCAGGCCGGTGCCGCGCTGCTCGGGCGCCACGGCCAGGGTGCGCACCTCGGCCAGGTCCGACCACATGACGTGCAGCGCCCCGCAGCCCACGATCGCGCCGGTCTCGTCAGAAGCCACGAGGAGCTCCTGCACCGCCTCGTAGTACCCGACCATGTGCTTGGCCAGCAGGATGCGCCGGGTCGCGTACGGCTCGACGAGCGCCGCGACCGCCGGGACGTCGCGCGGCAGTGCCGCCCGCACCTGCACCGATGTCACCGAGACAGGTTACAGCAGGCAGCCTTCTTCCTTCGGCGGGTCGAGGGTCGGCTACAGGCCGTCCACGACCGCCGCGGCGGCCTGCAGCCAGGCCTCGCGGGTGTCGGCGCGCAGCCGGGTGAAGTCGATCGGTCCGCCCGCGACCAGCGCCGGGTCGAAGGGGACCTCGACGACCGTGCGGGTCAGCGCCCCGAAGTGCTGGCGCAGCCGTTCGCGCAGGTCCTTGTCGGCCTTGCGGTCCGGGGCGGACAGGATCGTCACCGCCGACCGCACGACATCGGCCAGCCCCGCGGCCCGCAGCGCGTCGACCGCCCAGGCGGCGGCCTGCGCGGCGTCCTCCCGGACGGTCGTGACGATGACCAGCCGGTCGGCCGTCTCGACGGCCGCCCGCCAGTTCGACGACCGGATGTTGTTGCCGGTGTCCACCACGATGGTCCGGTAGAACCGGGTCAGCACGGTGTGCAGCGCGTTGAACGACCGGGCGTCGACGAAGGCCCCGGAGGCGGCGTCCTCGTCGGAGGCCAGCACGTCGAACTGCTCGGCGGCCTGGGTGCGCACGTAGCGGTCCAGGTCGCCGACGCGGACCTCCCCGGCGGCGAGCAGCTGGGGCAGAGCCGCGAGCAGGTCCAGCGCGGTCCCGCCGGAGGCCTTGGTCGCCGACCGCCAGCCCAGCGTGCCGTGGGTCTCGTTGTTGTCCCAGGCCAGGGAGTACCCGCCGCGCTGCTGGCCGAGCGTCGCCGCGAGCATCAGCGTCGCCGTGGTCTTGTGGGCACCGCCCTTGGGGTTGACCACGACGACGGTGCGCGGCCCGTCCAGGGGACGGCGTACCGCCTCGGTCGCGGCCAGGTGCCGCCGCTCGGCCTCGCCGGGCCGGGGCGAGAGCAGGCCGAAGGTCAGCCGCCGGACCCAGGCCCGCAGCCCCTGGGTGGCCACGGCCTGCTGGCGACGGCGGCGCGGGGCGAGCAGCTCGCCGAGGCTGGTCTGCTCGGCCTCGCCGTCCGACGGCTCGGCCGCAGGGTCGGCCGAGCCGTCAGCCGGGTGTCCGGCAGGCTCTGGCGCCGCCGGGTAGTCGGGCTCGGCGTACTCGGGCTCGGCGTACTTCGGGGCGGTGTACTCCGGGGCGTACCCGGGTGCCGACCCGTGGTCGACGGCGGGCAGGTACTCCGGTTCGTAGTCGGCCACCGTGTCTTCCAGCGAGCGCGTGACGCTCAGCGGCGGGGCCACCACCTGCGGCCCGGAGAACGGCTGCCCGACCGCTGGGGTGACCGGCGCCCGCGTCGGCAGCGGGCTGACCGGCCGTGGGACGACCGGCAGCGGTCCGGGCACCGCCTCGTCGACCGCCCCGACGGCGGGCACCGGTGCCGAGGCGGTCTCCGGCGGCGGTGCTTCGTCGACCCGGCCGTCGGGGTGCACCAGCAGCAGCCACATCCCGTCGGGGTCGCGGACCTCGGCGGGCAGCGGGTGGCCCGCCGTGCCCGCCAGGGCGGCGATCCGGCCGGTGATCTGGGAACCGACGTCAGACATGTCGGCGCCCAGCACGTCCTCGCGCAGACCGTCGACGGTGACGTACCCGGTGCCGTCCGCCCGGACCTCGGCGACGATCTGCGGGGCCGCGCCCGGCCCGGTCCTGGGCAGCTCCGCAGGCACGGTACCTGCGGCGCCCTGCGTGGGGGCGCCCTGTGCGTCGCTCTCATTCATCGTCAGTCCTTCGTTCGACGGTCCGGCCCGGAAGACCGCAGACGGAAACCATAGATCGATTGCACCACGTCGCGGAACTCCGGGGTGGTGCTTTCGTCTCACCTGAGACTCGTGTGCTCATCCCCACCAGTCGTCCTCCGTCTCGACCTCGACCCAGACGGTGTGCCCGGCGGCCGGGTCGTCCAGCACCCCCCACGACCCGGCCAGCGCGCCCAGGATCGCCAGGGCGGGCGGGCTGGGGTCGGACGAGTCCTGCGCGTCGTCGACCACCTCGACCCGGACGGTCTGCCCGTCAAAACGGACCCGGACGGTGATCCGTTCCGGGGAGCGCACCAGGGCCTGACCGACAAGCTCAGCCGCCAGCAGCTCGACCACCTGGTTGGCCGAACCACCGACCCCGGCCTCGCCCAGGGTGGCCATCACCCAGTGCCGGGCGGTGCGGGTCGCGGGCAGCTGCGGATCGACCTGGAGGCAGGCGTCGACCAGCGCCGGGCGGCGCCGCCGCCGCACGTCGCTCAGGTCCGGGACCTCTGACACGGTCTAAGACTGCCCGAGATTGCGCCTCCGTGCCGGGTGTTCGGGGGAAGAAGAACGGGGAAGAACCCTCATAGGTGATGTTCTCGCCCGTCAACGAACCACTCGACCAGCTGTCTGGTCAAGACTTCCTCAAAGGAGTGGTCGTCGTGCTCCTGCGCGATCCAGGCTGTGAACCGCCCGTCGACCAGCGCGTCCAGCTCGGCCCGGCAGGCGTCCGGCTGGCGCACCGCCCGCAGCAGCAGCGCCTCGGCCTCCTCGGGGCTGTGCCAGAAGAAGGGGTAGCCGTCCGGCACCAGCGCCCGGGCCCAGCCCGCGTCCGGCAGGATCCCGACGACGCCCGCGGCCAGCGCCTCGACGTACACCAGGCCGTACGACTCCTCGGTCGCCGTGGCCAGGAACGCCGTGGTGGAGGCCAGCGCCTCCCAGTACGAGCCGCGGGTCGCGGTCAGCGGTCCCACCCAGATCCAGTCCTTGCCGGAGACCTTCATCGCCAGCTCGGAGACCAGGTGCGACTCGTGCAGCCGCATCTCCACCCGGACCGGCACCTGCTTGCGCACCCGCTCGACGACGTCCAGGAACACCTTGGGCTGCTTGCGCTCCGACAGGTAGATCGCCGGGTACAGCACCACCGGCACCTCCGGTTCGCGCCGGGGCTGCACATGGTCGACCCGGAACCCCAGGTTCACCCATGCCACCTGGGCTTTCGCGGCGACGCCCGGTGCGGTCCAGCGCTGCACCACCTCCCGCACCTCCGACGCGGTGCGCTCGGAGTTGGCGAAGGTCGGGAACAGCGCGAAGCTCAGCGCCGCGGTCAGCTGCGGCACCCGGTCGGCGTACTGCGCCGTCGGGCCCCACTGGAAGTTCATCACCGCGGGGTGCTGGCCGTTCTCGCGCAGGGTGCGCCACACCTGCGTGGAGTCCAGCACGTCGAGGTTCACCACGACCGTCGAGTCGCTCTCGACGAACTCCAACGGCACCTGGTCGAACCCGTCGCAGCGGCGCGTGGCCGGGCCGACGAGCACCGGGGCCAGGCCCGAGCGTCTGCCCAGGCGCAGCAGACGGCGCACCAGCGTCGCCCCGGCGTCGTGCCCGCCGACCCGTCCGGCGGGGTCGACGACCACCTGGTCCCACTTGATCGCCAGCCGCTTCATCGCTGCTCCTGGGCTCTGGTGCCGAAGGCTTCCGTGACAGCCTCGTCCACCGGCGGGTCCATCCCCGGACGCGGTCGTGGCACGGTGCTGTCGTACCCGGTGGCGTCCTGCCTGGGCGCAGGCACCTCGTCGTGGACGGCACCCCCCGGTTCGGGCGGCTCGGCCGGCAGGCCCCCAGCATCGCCGACACCGCCGCGGATCCGCATCCCGTAGAACGACCGGTGCACGAAGAAGGCCGAGACCACGAAGAACACCCCGGCCAGCCCGTGCACCAACCCGCCCCGGCCCTGCCCAGCCAGGCTCACCGCCAGCTCCACGGCCAGCAGGCCGAACAGCGTGGTGAACTTGATCACCGGGTTCAGGGCCACCGACGAGGTGTCCTTGTACGGGTCGCCGACGGTGTCGCCGACGATGGTCGCGTCGTGCAGGGCCGTGCCCTTGGCGTGCAGGTCGACCTCGACGACTTTTTTGGCGTTGTCCCAGGCACCCCCGGCGTTGGCCATGAAGATCGCCTGGTACAGCCCGAACACCGCGATGGACACCAGGTAGCCGATGAAGAAGTACGGTTCGACGAACGCGAACGACAGCGTCGCGAAGAACACCGCCAGGAACATCGTCAGCATGCCCTGCTGGGCGTACTGGGTGCAGATGTCCACCACCCGGCGGGAGTCGGCCTCGCTGGCCCGGGTCACCCCGTCCAGCCGGATGTTCTCCTTGATGAACTCCACCGCCCGGTACGACCCGGTGGTCACCGCCTGGATCGACGCCCCGGTGAACCAGTAGATCACCGCGCCGCCCGAGATCAGCCCCAGCAGGAACGGCGGGTGCAGCAGCGACAGGTTGCCCAGGTTGGTGGTCAGGCCGTCGGTCAGGGCCATGACGATGGAGAAGATCATGGTCGTCGCCCCGACCACGGCCGTACCGATGAGAACGGGTTTGGCGGTCGCCTTGAAGGTGTTGCCTGCCCCGTCGTTCTCTTCCAGCATGAGCTTGGCCGCGTCCCAGGCCGGGTCGACGCCGAAGTCCTGGCGCAGCTCGTCGCCGGTCCCCGCGGTCTCCTCGACCAGCGACAGCTCGTACACCGACTGGGCGTTGTCGGTGACCGGGCCGTAGGAGTCCACCGCGATCGTCACCGGCCCCATGCCCAGGAACCCGAAGGCCACCAGCCCGAAGGCGAACACCGCCGGGGCCGTCATCAGCGCGGCCAGGCCCTGCTCGCTGATCAGGTACGCGCCACCCATGAGCCCGACGACCGCCGCGCCCAGCCAGTACCCGGAGAAGTTGCCCGCGACCAGCCCGGACAGGATGTTCAGGCTCGGCCCGCCCTCACGGGACGACTTGACGACCTCGCGCACGTGCTTGGACGACGTCGAGGTGAAGACCTTGACCAGCTCGGGGATCAGCGCCCCGGCCAGGGTGCCGCAGGACACGATGGTGGCCAGCTTCCACCAGACCCCGTCGGCTGTCCCACCGGACAGGGCCAGGTACGACGTCACGTAGGTCAGCGCGATCGACGTCACCGATGTCACCCAGACCAGCTGGGTGAGCGGCTGCTCGAAGTCCATCCGCTTGGCGTTGCGGTAGCGCCGGACCACCACCAGGTCGTTGACCAGGTACGACGCCGCCGACGCGATGAGCATCACGGCCCGCACCGCGAAGAGCCACACCAGCAGCGTCGCTTGCACTACCGGGTCCGAGACCCCGAGCAGGACGAACGTCACCAGGGCGACACCGGTCACCCCGTAGGTCTCGAACCCGTCGGCGGACGGGCCCACGGAGTCGCCCGCGTTGTCCCCGGTGCAGTCGGCGATGACCCCGGGGTTGCGCGCGTCGTCCTCCTTGATCTTGAAGACGATCTTCATCAGGTCCGACCCGATATCCGCGATCTTGGTGAAGATCCCGCCCGCGATGCGCAGCGCCGAGGCGCCCAGGGACTCGCCGATGGCAAACCCGATGAAACAGGCCCCCGCCAGGTCCGCGGGCAGCCACAGCAAGATGACCAGCATCATCGCCAGCTCGGTGGAGATCAGCACCATGCCGATGCTCATCCCCGAGCGCAGGGGGATGCGGTGCAGCGGCAACGGCCGCCCGGCCAGCGCCGCGTGGGCGGTGCGCGAGTTCGCGAAGGTGTTCACCCGGATGCCGAACCAGGCCACACCGTACGACCCAGCCATCCCCAGCAGCGAGAACGCGATGATGATGGCGACCCGCCCCCAGGCGAACCCGACCAGCACCCGGTAGTACACGACGATGACCGTGGCGATGAACACCCACAGCGTCAGCAGGAACCGCCCCTGCCGCAGCAGGTACGTCTGGCACGTCGAGTAGATCAGCTCGGAGACCTCCCGCATCGACCGGTGCACCGGCAGCCGCCGCAGGCTGACGAACGTCATCACCCCGAAACCCAGCCCCATCAGGCAGACCAGCAGGCCCAGCGTCAGCACCAGCCGTCCGGACACGCCTCCGGCCAGGGACACCGCCGACAGGTCGGGCAGGACCAGCGCCGCCTCCCCGCCCCCGTGCGTCGAGTCCTGGTTCTGTCCAGCGGCTTGGTCGGCGCACCCGGTGAGCAGCGCCACGACGGCCACGGCCAGCCCGGCCAGCCGGTGCCGGGGCGTCCGTCCGTCCGGACGAGGCTCTGGGGTGCGACAACCACCCCCGCTGCGTCCGGTCGGAGTACATCCGGTCGCAGTGCGTCCGGTCAGGGCGGTCAAGTCCTCGTGCACAGGTCGGTCCCCCGGGGAGGCCACGTATTTGTCTCCGCCACCGATCGGCAGCGACCCGACCGTCTGTAGCGGTCCGCCCCAGACCCCCACCGATCCCACAACCCCGCCCAAGACGGACAAGGACCCCTCGCACACCCGCCAGAGCCCACCTACCCTTGCTGCCTTCCGGCCCTGGGGGGGTTCGGTGGGGTGACGCCGCACGAGGGGTCTGCCCCCAGCCTACCCGCCCGCACCGGACCCGCGAAAACCCCCGGGTTCAGGGGTCGAAGGAACAAGAGTTGATGTGCTAGCATTGCTGTCAGGAGGTGGATCATGTCGACTCTGACGATCAGACAGCTGGACGAGCGGACCCATGCTCGGCTGCGCAGCAGGGCGGCGGAGCACGGACGATCGGTGGAGGCCGAGGTCCGGGCGATTCTCGACGCCGAGGTCGGGCGTCCAGAGGTCAACATCTTGGTCGCGCTGCACGATGCCGTCCGCCAGACGGGTGGGGTCGACCTGGAGATTCCCGCCCGGACAGACCGACCGCGCGCGGTGGACCTGTGATCGTCGCCGCCACCAACGTCGTCTCTGAGCTGATGCGGGACGACCCGGCACCGCTCGTCGTCAACTGGGCCAGGGGCATCGACGCCACCGACCTCACCATCACCGTCGTAACCGTCACCGAGATCGAGTACGGGTTGGCCCGGCTGCCGGACGGCCGGCGGAAGAGAGACCTGACAGCCAGGTGGCACCGAGTCTTGAGCGGCTACTCCGACCGGCTGCTCGACTACGACCTCGAAGCGGCTCAGGCCGCCGCCGACATGCTCGCGGAGCGGGACCGCGTCGGGCGCTCCGTCAGCCTGGCTGATGCCCAGATCGCGGGCATCTGCCGCGCCCAGGGGCTCCGCCTCGCCACCCGCAACACCAAAGACTTCGACAGCCTTGGCCTCGACCTGATCAACCCGTTCGACGACGCCAGCCAGGCGTGAACCGCACGCGCTGCTGCGTGACGCGGTAACCACATACCTGCGGGCGGGCTGAGCCTGGTCAGACGGTGGGAGCCCCCTGTCGGATTCGAACCGACGACCTGCTGTTTACAAGAACCTCCGACAGGCACGACAGCGCCGTGGCCTGCGGCGACGCTCGCCCGAAACGCCCGAGACGGTGGCGGGCACGCGAGGCACCCGGCTCAACTGGTGGGGAGTTTGGTGGGGAGCAGTGTCAGAGCACGGCCTTGCACTCCACCACATTTGGTCGTACCCTAATCAGGTGGAGGTCAGGTGGACAGACAGCGCGGACAAGCACGGCATCTCCCACGCCGACGCGCTCAACGCCATTGTCCGCCACCTGTACCGGATGCCGTTGGACGGACAGGAGAGAACACCAGGCGGGCCGCTGCCGGAACTGTTCATCGGCCCCGGGCTGTCTGGCCGGTGGCTTGAGGTGATCGTTGAGGCAAGTCAGGGAGTCCTGCTGGTCTTTCACGCGATGGAGGCCCGTGCGACCGTGATCGAGAAGGCAAGACGAGCGAAGGAGGAAGGGTGATGACCGACAAGCGGATCAGCGCCGCCGACCAGGATCGTGGCGCCCGGATCGCTGCGGAGGCCGAAGCCTGGGAGACGCTACCCGACGGGACGGTTCACGTCGGCGTCGGGGCCACACCGGGCCGGGAGTTCCTGGCCCAGTTCATGACGCCCGAGGAACTGGACGCAGTGGTGGCCCGAGGGCGCGGACGCCCACGGCTGGCACCTGGGTCTGGCCGGTCCCCCCGCAGGCAGGTTCGCCTGCCCGAGGACGTTGACGCCGAGCTGCTGGCCCGCGCGGACGCTGAGCGCCGACCGGTCAGCGCGCTTCTGCGTGACGCGGTGACCACATACCTGCGGGCAGGCTGAACCCGTTAGTCGTACATCTGTTCTACCCCCATCCTCTTGTCCGGGGACCTCATAGCGGAGCGGAGGTCCGGGTCAAGCGCCCCTGCTCCCCTGGTCTTGGACCACAGGTGCGGAGCACCTTCCCGGACCATGTGCCAGGTCGGCGCTTGAGGCGGCCCT
>WRMB01000048.1 GCA_009777345.1 Micrococcales bacterium
TCACCGGCCGGCTCCAGCTTGACCTTCTCCACCCGGCCGTCGGCCAGCCGCACCGCCGCCCCGGTGTTCACCGTCCCGAAGTCCACCGCCAAGATCCAGCCCGGCATACCCTAAGACCCTCCCACGCGGCACGTCCGCCAACCGGACACCATCCCTTCCACCCTATGCGCAGATCGTCCCGCCGACGGCCAAAACCGTGTTCAGATCCTGATACACGCCGCCAGGCCCACCGCCCGTCCGGCGCCGGTCCCAGTTCGTGGGTTCCACGCCGATCCACCAGTTCGAAACGGTGGAACGGCGCGGAGGCCACGAACCAGGGCATCCTTATCGGCCCATCTTTGGCGGCATCTCTCGCGACAGGCGGGCGTAGTGGACAGTTCGGCAAGTAACTTGCCGACATGCCGGCAAGTTACTTGCCGAACTGTCCACTGGGCGGCGCACCCGAGACGGTGCCCCAGGCTCGGGACCTCGTCAGCGGCTCAGCGCGAACTGCGGCAGACGGGCGAGGCAGCCAGCGGCAGACGGGCGACATGACGAGCGGCAGACGGGCGATGCCAAGGGCGGCAAACGGACAGACGAACACTCGCAAATCCGGTTGTGGTCTGCCATGATGGTCGGATGGCACAGGTTCCACAGTCACCCCTCGGCGAGGTCTTGCCCCGTCGCGCTGCGGTGCTGGTTGCCGAAGCCCTGGCCGATACCCGGGTCGTCCTGGTCAACGGAGCGCGCCAGAGCGGCAAGAGCACTCTTGTCGCGCAGATCGCCCGTGCGTGCGGCGCTGCATGGTTCAGCCTGGACCGCCAGCAGACGCTTCAGTCTGCGCGCCACGACCCGGAGTCGTTCGTGCGGCAGGCCCAGCCGATGGTCATCGACGAGGTACAACGGGCGCCCGAGCTGTTCCTCGCGATCAAGGAGCTGGTCGACACCCGCTATGTCCCCGGAGGGTTCTTGCTCACCGGATCGTCCCGGGTCCTCGCGCTGCGAGGGTTGCCCGACACACTCCCTGGTCGGATGGAGACGATCGAGCTGTGGCCACTTTCTCAGGGGGAGATCGAAGGGGCACCCGACGGGCTGGTCGATGCTCTGTTTGCGCACGGTCCCGAGGTGCAGCACGCCTCGACCCACTCCCGTGCCTCCTACGCCGAGCGGATCGTCCGCGGAGGGTTCCCTGAGGCAGTAGCCAGAACCGGCCGACGTCGGCGCCGTTTTCACCGGTCTTATGTCGCCGACCTGATAAACCGCGACATCATGCAGATGTCGTCTATCGAGCGTGGCCACCAGATGCGTACCCTGCTCGATGTGCTGGCAGGTCGGTCGGCCCAGATCCTCAGCGCCCGCGCCGTGGCCCAGGACCTCGCTGCGTCGCCGAGCACGATACGGCACTACACAGGTCTGCTGGAGGAAGTGTTCCTCGTCAAGCAGATCCCTGCCTGGTCGAGAAATATCAAGACCCGAGCGACGTCCAGACCCAAGCTGGTCTTCGTCGACTCGGGCGTCGCCGCTTCCCTGCTGAACCAGGACGAAGAAACCTTGCTGCGCCTCGACGGCGCCATCGGCCCGCTGCTCGAAGGTTTCGTCGCGATGGAGGTCGCGCGGCAGTGCTCGTGGTCGGACGACGAGACCCAGATCTCCCACTACCGCACCCGCGACAACGTCGAGGTCGACCTGCTGCTCGAACGTGGCCGCAAGGTCGTCGCCATCGAGGTCAAGGCGTCGGCTACCGTCCGCTACGAAGACTTCCGAGGTCTGCGGCACCTGGCCCAGCGCCTGGGGGACGATTTCGTCGTCGGCGTCGTGCTGCACCTCGGTGAGCAGACTCTCCCCTTCGGCGACCGGATGCGTGCCATGCCGGTCAGCGCCCTGTGGGAGGTCGCGAGGTAGCCCAGACATCCACGAGGCATCTACTCCTGGGACCCGACTTGGGCCAGCTTGGGGCTGCCCGGCCCGAGCGGTGATGGCGTGCGGTGCGGGCGTCGGGTGGTCGACGAGGAATCTTCAGGTCCGGGTCAGCGCGACGGCGGTCAGGGTGTCCGGTTCGACCTCGGTGAGTCCGTTGTCGCGGATCGCGACGGTGCCGGGGCGTCTGGCGGCCTTCTCCAGCAGTTCGGGGTCGACCAGGGAGACTGGGGGACCGGCATGCTCGACGAGGGCGTCGACCTCGCCGCCCATCCCGTCGGCCTTCGGCAGGGCCCACGCCATCAGTGCGTGCGCGGCCTGTGCGGCGGCCTTGCCGGTGGTCAGGTCGTCGCGTAGCAGGAGCGCGACGGGACAGTCGTCGTCCCCGGCCAACGCCGGGTCACGCGGCAGGTCGGTGCCCGACACCTGGAGGCGGACGATCTCACGCGGCAGGTCGGTGTAGCGCACCGGCGGCAGGGCTACCGCGAAGCCGGGGTCGCCGGGTCTGCCGACCGTCACCGAGCCGGGCATCTGTGCCAGGGCGAGCACCTGGGCGGTCTTGGCTCGGCGTACCGTCTTGGTGAACGGACCGGACAGCCACACAGCCCACACCTCGTCGAGACGACCGGCGTACCAGCACAGCACCGAGGCGACAGCCGCGGCGCGGATCGTCGCCAGGTGCGTGCCCGCCTTGTCGACGACGATCGGCTGCACGAGAGCATCGGAGTCCACGGCCTCAGCCTAGGTGCGTCAGCGCGAAGCCGGTCGCGGTGCCCACGGCAAGTGGAGTTCGAACAGGTGCGGTTGAGGGTGTGGTCCAACCAAGCAGTCCTCCATCCGCACCGGATGTGCTACATTAGGTGCGTCTCGCAGGAGCTGCTTGGGAGGCAGTCGTGACCACCTCAACGTTCAGCGTCCGGATGGACCAAGATGTCAAGCACCAGTTCGACGCTTTCTGCGCCGACGTGGGGATGACCGCGTCGACGGCGATCAACATGTTCGTCCGCGTCGTGGTGCGCACCCAGAAGCTTCCCTTCGAGGTGTCGACGGGAACGCCCGCCGAACAAGACCTGGTCGAACGTGCCAGAGACTTCGACGCCGGGCGCAACATCGTCACCCGCGACCTGATCGAGACCTGACGGCGTGCGCAAAGACTGGCACGAGGGGGCGTGGGACGACTATGTGTGGGTACCAGAGCTCGACTCCAGCTCCGAAAGCTGATCCGAGCTAGGCGTTGATCCAAGGAGGAACTCCTCCGGCCTGGGTCAGTGCGACGGCTGTCAAGGTGTCTGGTTCGACCTCGATGAGCCCGTTGTCGCCAGAGCGACAAGAGCACTCTTGTAGCGCAGATCGCTCGTGCGCGCGGCGCTGCATGGTTCAGTCTGGACCGCCAGCAGACGCTTCAGTCTGCGCACCACCCCGGTTGCTGTGGATGCGATCAATGAAATACTGGGTGTAGCGCAGGCAATAGCCTTCACCAAGGTCGCTCAGGCCATAGTACATGTGGAAGAACGGGCCGTCCTGGTCCTCAGGCTCGGGCCAGGGGTCGGGTTTCTCGTACAGCGTGATAACGAGCGAGCGAAAAAAGCCTGCTTCTTGGGGGCGTACACCTCGGTGTCCCTGGCAAGAAGGACACCAGCGTCGGGGCTGGCGTCGAGCAGGCCCAGCCTCAGGGTGCCTACACGGTTTGTTCGCCTCGTCGTAGGCTTTCCACGCCGCCACGTGCGCATCGGCAAGCTCGCTGGTAGTGGCTCGCCCGGTGTGGTACGCCTCCGCGACGTCCAGGAGGGTCTGTCCCTTCGCAGTCGCCTCGGGACTGAGTGGCACCTCGGCGTCTTCCAGTATCAGCCGCAGAAAACCGATCTCGATCGACATCAGTTCTTCAAATGTCACTTGATCAGTGTCGACCGCTTCCTCCAGCTGGGCGGCGGCAACGATGTCCTCCCTGGAATGGAAGCTCGGATCCATGAGCCAACCTTACCAGGGGTGAGGTGCTTGGACACCGGCTGTACCGGCGACCGCCTACCCGCCCGGATCCCCCTGACCGTCCGTGCGACACTTCCACGTCAGAGCGACACTTCGAACTGTCGCTCTGACGTGGAAATGTCGCACGGACTGGCACGAGGGGGCGTGGGACGACTATGTGTACTGGCAGACCCAGGACAGAAAGACCCTGCGGCGCATCAACACTCTGGGCAAGGCCCTCGAGCGCGGCGACGGTGAGACGGTCGGCCAGCCAGAACTTCTCAGAGGAGACGTTGTCATCGCCACCAGAGCGGGCTCCGCCACCAGGGGCCGTCGTGGTCGCCAGCGATGCGGGTGTCGGCCTGCCGGATCAACCGGCGTAGCTCGCGGGCAGGGCGTGACGGCGCCTGGCGAAGCAGGTCGTCGAGGATGTCGCGGGTCTCTGCGGTCGGCCGGTTGCAGCCGCAGCAGTCCCAGATGCCGCAGCGGGTGATCGACGGTTCGAGCACGGCTGTCGCCCGGCACCAGGCGTCGATCGCGCGGAACAACCTCCCGCGCGAGATACCGTGCATGTTCTCGTGTCGTAGAACGGCCGCGCGAGCAGTTCCCGACAGGTGTGCACCGCCGACCGGGAGTCGTTGGAGCGGGGCTGCTAGATGCGGACGGCGCTGCTGGGCCTCGGCGCGCAGCCGGGAGGGACGCCTACGAGGCATGTCCTTTCGCGGTCGTGTCCATGGGGCCAAGCCTACTCGATGGCGGCCTCGCCCAGCCGTGCTGTTTCGCTGGTGCCGGTAGGCCGGTCAGCCAGTGTCGGACTTTGCGGGGTCGATCTGGTCAGCCCATTCGGTGAAGCTGACGATGATCTGCTCGCGGCGCGCAGCATCGACACCGTACCGGGCGAACTCTTTGGGGCTCCAGTGCCCGACCTCGCGGAACCGTGCCGCGAGCATGTCGCGGTCCATCGGCAGAGCCTCTTGCTGGTCGCCGATCGCGAGTACCTCTTCACGGGTGAACCGGCCAGAGGTCACCACGGTGTCGATGTCGATGAAATCGCGTGAGTACCCGCGTGACCACAGAGCGCTCATCTTGCCAGCCACCGCGTCGCGCACGTCGAGAACCGGGCCGACCGCGATGCGTGCTGGTGGGAACTCCCGGTAGTTCGCACCGAGCTGGATATCGCTGGACTCGCCTGTCGCACGATCGGTGAGATGCATGTCGGCGAATGTCGGCCCTACCGTCCTGTCCTCGACGTCGAACCCCGCATCGACCAGGGCGCTTCGCACCCGGGTGACCGCCTCGGCGAACCTGTCGGGCTCGAACTGGTTGGTGAACAGATCGACATCCATCGACGGCCGGTCTCCCATGCCGTTCGCGGAGATCGCATACCCACCCGCCAAGACGAATCCGAACTCTTCGGCCTCGCGCAGTCCGACCGCCGCGATGCGCTCATGGATCTCGCGCACTATGCGATCTGTCTCATGGTGGCGGCCAGTTCTGGGAACTTTGCTTCCCAGATCGCCCGGCACTGCTGCGGCAGCATCAACGTCGGCCACAGCTCGACCAGGGCCGTGCGGTCCAGGAACGCTGCCTGCTCTGCCGCCGTCGCTGACTGGACGACCTTGACGTACAGGCTCCACCGTTCTGATGCGTCCGCGATGTCGTACACCGGGTTCAGGCCGGTGTCGATGTGTTCCTGCACCCTGACCGTGCCTGACGTCGGACCGTGCAGGTCGTCGAGGGAGGCGGGGGTGTTGTACGGGATGTGGTCGGCGTAGCGCCAGCCGCGGGGGACCAACGTCTCGGACATGATCGGCTCCTTCCTGCGACCAGGGTATCGGACCAGGTTCTGGGCCTCGGCTGATCAGGTGATGACGAAGCCCCCGGCGCACCGTGGACGCCGGGGGCTTCGAGCAGGCACAGGTCAGTGGGTGCGGGTGAGGAGGGCCCGTTTGACCTCGCTGATGGCCTTGGTGACTTCGATACCGCGGGGGCAGGCGTCGGTGCAGTTGAACGTGGTGCGGCAGCGCCAGACGCCTTCGCGGTCGTTGAGGATCTCCAGGCGCTGGGCGGCGCCCTCGTCGCGGGAGTCGAAGATCCAGCGGTGGGCCGCGACGATGGCCTGGGGGCCGAAGTACTGGCCGTCGGTCCAGAAGACCGGGCAGCTGGTGGTGCAGCAGGCGCACAGGATGCACTTGGTGGTGTCGTCGAACCTGGCCCGTTCGGTGACCGACTGGAGACGTTCCTTGGTGGGTTCGACCCCGGTGGTGATGAGGAACGGCTGGATCTCGCGGTAGGAGTCGAAGAACGGCTCCATGTTCACCACCAGGTCCTTGATCACCGGCAGGCCCTTGAGCGGTTCGATCTTGATGGGCTTGCGCGGGTCGAGGTCCTTCAGCAGGGTCTTGCAGGCCAGCCGGTTGCGGCCGTTGATCCGCATGGCGTCCGACCCGCACACGCCGTGGGCGCAGGAACGACGGAACGTCAGGGAACCGTCGTGCTCCCACTTAACCTTGTGCAGCGCGTCGAGCACCCGGTCGGTGCCGTGCACGGAGATGGTGAACGAGTCCCAGCGCGAGGTCGGCGCGGGGGCGGGCTCGCCGTAGCCGCCGGACGGGGCGTCCGACGGGATGGACCGCAGGATCTTCACGGTGACGTCGAACGACGGCACCGCACCGGCGGCCTGGGCTTTGGTCTCGGTCGTGGCAGTCATCAGTACTTGCGCTCCATAGGCTGGTACCGGGTCTGGGTCACGGACTTGCTGCCGAACACGACGCGGTAGCCGTCGGACAGCGAGTTCAGCGCGAACGGGCCGGTGGCGTCGCCGTCGGTCCCGTCGTCGTCGGCCGGGCGCCGGTAGGCCAGCGTGTGGCGCATGAAAGCGGCGTCGTCGCGCTTGGGGTAGTCCTCGCGGAAATGACCGCCGCGGGACTCCTTGCGCAGCAACGACCCGAGCACCACGACCTCGGCCAGGTCCAGCATGAAGCCGAGCTCGACCGCCTCCAGCAGATCGGTGTTGAAGGCCCGGGACTTGTCCTGCACGCACACGTTGCGGTAGCGCCGGACGAGCGCCCGCACATCGGCCAGCGCCTGCTCCAGCGAGTCCTCGGTGCGGAACACCTGGGCGTTGGCGTCCATCGTCTCGGCCAGGGCCCGGCGCAGCTCGCTGGGCTTCTCCCCGTCGGTACGGTTGCGGATCGCCTCGAGCTCGGCCACTACCGCGCCCGCCGGGTCGGCGTCCTCGGGCAGCCTGACGAAATCGGCGTTCAGGGCGTACTCGGCTGCCGCGATCCCGGCCCGGCGGCCGAACACGTTGATGTCCAGCAGCGAGTTGGTGCCCAGACGGTTCGAGCCGTGGACCGAGACGCAGGCGCACTCGCCAGCGGCGTACAGGCCCTTGACCACGTCGTCGGCGTTGCGGAGCACTTCGCCTTCGACATTGGTCGGGATACCGCCCATGAGGTAGTGCGCGGTCGGGTAGACCGGCACCGGCTCGGTGTACGGCTCCACGCCGAGATAGGTCCGCGCGAACTCGGTGATATCCGGCAGCTTGGCGTCGATATGGGCCGGTTCCAGGTGGGTCAGGTCGAGCAGGACGTAGTCCTTGTGCGGCCCGCAGCCGCGGCCCTCGCGCACCTCGTTGGCCATGGACCGGGCGACGATATCGCGCGGCGCCAGGTCCTTGATGGTCGGGGCGTAGCGCTCCATGAACCGTTCGCCCTCGCAGTTGCGCAGGATCCCGCCCTCGCCCCGCGCCGCCTCCGACAGCAGGATGCCCAGCCCGGCCAGACCCGTGGGGTGGAACTGGAAGAACTCCATGTCCTCGATCGGCAGACCGCGCCGGTAGGCCAGCGCGATCCCGTCGCCGGTCAGGGTGTGCGCGTTCGACGTCGTCTTGTACATCCGGCCCGCCCCGCCGGTGGCGAACACCACCGACTTGGCCCGGAAGACGTGGATCTCGCCGGTCGCCAGCTCGTAGGCCACGACCCCGACGACCCGCACCTCCTGGCCCGCGTCGATGTGCCCGGCGGACAGGTCGTGGTCCACCAGCAGGTCCAGCGCGTAGAACTCGTTGAAGAACGCGACGTCGTTCTTCACGCACTGCTGGTAGAGGGTCTGCAGGATCATGTGACCGGTGCGGTCCGCCGCGTAGCAGGAGCGGCGCACCGCGGCCTCGCCGTGGTTGCGGGTGTGCCCGCCGAAGCGACGCTGGTCGATCCGGCCCTCGGGCGTCCGGTTGAACGGCAGGCCCATCTTCTCCAGGTCGAGGACCGCGTCGATGGCCTCTTCGGCCATGATCTCCGCCGCGTCCTGGTCGACCAGGTAGTCACCGCCCTTGACGGTGTCGAAGGTGTGCCACTCCGAGTTGTCCTCCTCGACGTTGGCCAGGGCGGCGCACATACCGCCCTGGGCCGCGCCGGTGTGGGACCGGGTCGGGTACAGCTTGGAGATGACCGCGGTGCGGGTGCGCACCGAGGACTCGAGGGCGGCGCGCATCCCGGCGCCTCCGGCGCCGACGATCACGACGTCGTACTGGTGGGTCTGCATCGTGTGGCTCTCTGTCGAAACGGTCAGGGGGTGCAGAAGCCGGGGGCGCCGTCCAGCAGCGCGCCGTCGACCATCGGGCAGGGGTCGAAGGTGAAGATCACCAGCGTGCCCAGCACGACCACGGCCGCGAAGGCGATACCGACCAGCACCTTCAGCCACAGCCGGGTGGTGCTCTTCGTGGCGTAGTCGTTGATGAAGGTGCGCACACCGTTGGCGCCGTGGATCATCGCCAGCCACAGCAGCAGCAGGTCCCACAGCTGCCAGCCGAGGCTGGACCACTTGCCTGCCACGAACGCGAAGTCGATGCTGCGCACCCCGTCGGCGGGCACGACGAGGTTGGCGACCAGGTGGCCGAGCACCAGCGCGACCAGCACCACACCGGACACCCGCATGAACACCCAGCCGACGGCCTCGGCGTTGGTGCGGGTCACCCGGCGGCCCGGTCCGGTCTGACGGGTGCGGGGAGCCTTGGGATCAGCGATAGCGGTCATCATTCACCCCCGAAGATGTGGGACAGGTGGATCACGAGGAACGGCACCAGCAGCAGCACGAGCGCCGCGACGCCGATCCACAGCAGCGTCTTCTGGTACTTCGGGCCCTTCGACCAGAAGTCGACCACGACGATGCGCAGACCGTTGAAGGCGTGCACGAGGATGGCGGCCACCAGCCCGGCCTCGGCGAGGCCCATGACCCAGTTGTGGTACGTCCCCATGATGTTGTCGTAGGTCTCGGGCGAGACCCGGACCATAGCCGTGTCCAGGACGTGGACCAGCAGGAACATGAAGATGAGGAACCCGGTGACGCGGTGCAGCACCCAGGACCACATCCCCGTGCCTCCGCGGTAGAGAGTGCCGACCGGCGCCTTGACCGGTCCGGCTTGGGGCGGAGCAGACAACTCGTGACCTCCTACAAGCGGGAGCTCGGCGGTGCCGAACGGCGCCGCCACTGGTGACTCTAGTGCGGAACTACTCTCCCGCCCGACTCCAGATGCGGCAAGACCAGCGATTCTTCCCCGTTGCAGACCGTCCGCTATGTGGAGTACGTCACACTCGCCTCCCACGACGGCCGTCGCGCGGCGCTGTCGGCCCCTCTGGTGTCGGCCTGGTGCGCGTCGGACCGATACGCTCGGTGCTGTGTCGGGGATCGAAGACTTCCACGCTGTCATCCCGGCCGGGGGATCGGGTACCCGGCTGTGGCCGCTGTCGCGCACCGGTCGGCCCAAGTTCCTGGTCGACGTGCTCGGCACCGGGCGCAGCCTGCTGCAGGGCACCGTCGACCGGCTGCTGCCGCTGACCGGACCGGACCGGATACTGGTCGTCACCGGCCAGGCGCACCGCGACGAGGTGGTGCGTCAGCTGCCCGAGCTGGACGGCAGCGGGACGGAAGGCGCAGCGGAACAGGTGCTGGCCGAACCGTCGCCGCGCGACTCCATGGCCGCGATCGGCCTGGCGGCGGCGGTGCTGGCCCAGCGGCACGGGCCCAGCACGGTGCTCGGCTCGTTCGCCGCGGACCACGTCATCGCCGGGCAGGACGTCTTCGAGCGCACCGTGACCGAGGCCGTGGCCGCGGCGCGCGTCGGCTACCTGGTCACGGTGGGCATCAAGGCGACCGGTCCGTCCACGGCCTTCGGCTACGTCGCCGCCGGCGACGACCTGGGCGTCGCGGGCGCCCCCAGCGCCCGGCACGTCACCGGGTTCACCGAGAAACCCGACGCCGACACCGCCTGGACCTACCTGGCCACCGGCCGGTACAGCTGGAACGCGGGCATGTTCGTCGCCAGCGCCGGGGTGCTGCTGGACCACCTGCACACCCAGCTGCCCGCCCTGCACGACGGGCTGCGCGAGATCGCCGCGCTCTGGGACACCCCCGGCCGCGCCGCGGCGCTGGAGACTGTCTGGCCGACGCTGACCCGGATCGCTATCGACCACGCCATCGCCGAACCGGTCGCCGCGACCGGGGGAGTGGCCGTCGTGCCCGGCGGCTTCGACTGGGACGATATCGGTGACTTCGAGTCCCTGGCCACCCTGCTCGGGGCGGGCGACCCCGACGGCCCCGGCGGCGAACCGCCCCGCAGCGCCACGCTCGGCGACGACGCCCTGGTGCTGCGCCTGGACGCCCCCGACGCCTTCGTCGTCACCGGGGACCGGGCGGTGACCGTGGTCGGGCTGGACGAGGCCGTCGTCGTGGACACCCCCGACGCCCTGCTGGTTACCACCCGGGCCCACGCCCAGCAGGTGAAGAACGCGGTGGACGCCTGGCGGGAACGAGGCGCCACCCGGCTGCTGTAGTCCCGTCGCTCGCTCTGCCCGGCCGCGTCGCCGCGTGGTGGGTAGCCTGGAGGTTGTGGTCGAGACAGCGCAGGACGGGGCCCGCCGGGTGCTGGACCTGGTGGCAGGTCTGCACCCCGAGCTGGTCGCGCTGCGACGGGACCTGCACGCTCATCCCGAGCTGGCCCGCGCCGAGCGGCGCACCCGGCGGGTGGTGGCCGAGCGGCTGGCCGCCGCGGGGCTGGAACCGCGCGAGCTGACCGGTACCGGGCTGGTGGTGGACGTGGGCGAGGTTCCGACCGGGGCCGGCCGGGTGGCGCTGCGGGCCGATATGGACGCCCTGCCGGTGCCCGACGCCTGCGGGCAGGACTGCGTCTCGCAGGTGCCCGGGGTGTCGCACGCCTGCGGTCACGACTTGCACCTGGCGGCGGTGGTCGGGGCGGGCCTGGTGCTGGCCGCGCTGGACGCCGCCGACGCGCTGCCCGGCGGGGTACGGCTGATCTTCCAGCCCGCCGAGGAGGTGCAGCCCGGCGGGTCGTTGGACGTCCTGGCCGCCGGGGTGCTGGACGGGGTGTCGAGCGTGTTCGCGCTGCACTGCGAGCCGAGGCTGGACGTCGGTCGGGTCGGCACCCGGATCGGCGCGATCACCTCGGCCCTGGACCAGGTGCACGTCACCCTCACCGGCCCGGGCGGGCACACCTCACGGCCGCACCTGACCGGGGACGTGGTGTTCGCGCTGGGCCAGGTCATCACCGGTGTCCCGGCGGTGCTGGGGCGACGGCTCGACCCGCGCTGGGGGGTGAACCTCACCTGGGGCGCGGTGCGGGCCGGGCAGGTGCCTAACGCGATCCCGGCGTCGGGCAGCGTCGCCGGGACGTTGCGCTGCCTGGACGTGCGGGCCTGGACCCAGGCCGCCGACGAGGTGAGGCGGGCTGTCGCAGCCGTTGTCGCACCGCTCGGCGTGCAGGCCGAGGTGCGGCTGGTCCAGGGGGTGCCGCCGGTGGTCAACGACGCCACGGGCACCGGGCTGCTGGAGCGGGCGGCCTACCAGGTCGTCGGCCCGGACGCGGTGGTGCTCACCGAGCAGTCCCTGGGCGGGGAGGACTTCGCCTGGTACCTCAGGGACGTCCCCGGGGCCATGGCCCGGCTGGGCACCCGTACGCCCGGCGGGCACACCTACGACCTGCACCGGGGCGACCTGGTGGTGGACGAGCAGGCCGTCGGCCACGGGGCGGCACTGCTGGCCCGTACCGCGCTGCTGGCGCTGAGCGACCAGGGTTTGGGCGACCAGGGTCTGAGCGACCAGGGCTGAGCCGCCGGGCTACCGGGCGTGGCGGCGGGCGGCGAGGCGCCAGCACAGGCCACCAGCCAGCGCCAGCAGGGCCGCGGCCAGCAGCGTCGCCGACGGGCCGGTGACCGCCAGCCCCGCGGGGCCCGTGCTGCCGTCGACCACCGGTGCGGTGCGCTCCGGGTCGGGGTCGGTCTCGTCCGGCGGGGTCGGGGTCGGCGCGGTCGCCGCGGCGCAGGCCCGCGACTGGTTGTCCGTGGCGTCCGGGTCGAGCGACCCGGACCCGACGAGGGCCGTGTTGCACAGCCGGTCACCGACGGTCCGGGTGCTGACGTCGAACGTGACCAGCGCCGAGGCCGACTGGCCGGGCTCCAGGCTGCCCATCGGGCACTCGACGATCGGCTCGGTGTCGCGCAGCAGCGGCACCGGGCACGACCGGCCGTCCCGGGTGGCGGCGGACGCGAAGGTCATCCCCGGCGGGACGGCGTCGCTGACCACCACGTTGTCGGCCACCGACGGACCGGCGTTGGTCACGGTCAGCCGCCAGGTCGCCGGGCGTCCGGCCTGCATCGGGTCTACCAGCGTCTTGGTGACAGACATGTTCGAGACGTGCCCGACGACGAAGGTCTGCGTCGTCGTGTTGTCGTCCAGCCTGGTCTCCGGCGTGGTCGAGCCGATCACCGACGTACCGGTGTAGGTGCCGGTGGGCATGTCGCCGGGGATATGCATCACCACGACGTTGGTGGCGGCGCCGCCCGCCTCCCACTGGGCCCCCGGGGTCATCGGCTCGCAGTGCAGGACCCAGGAGAAGCTGCCGTCGTAGGGCACCGAGCGCGGTTCGGTGGGCGGCACGACCACCGTGCCGGGATCGGTCGACCGGCTCCAGGTGCAGTCGTTCCACGGCACGTCGAAGCTCACCGGCACGAAACCGGGCGGGAAGGTGGTGTCGCCGGTCGTCCCGACCGCCGTCGAGGGGCCGTTGTTGACCGCAAAACCGGTGAGGGTGATGTCCTGGCCGGCCGTCGGTGTGCTGGTGCTCGCGGCCGAGGCGACCGCCAGGTTGGTCAGGCGCTGCACGGTGACGTCGGCCGTCGTGGTGTTGTCGGACGGGTCGACCTCGTGGGTCAGCGAGCCGACGGTCGCCGTGTTGGTCAGCGGCCCGGGGCTCAGCGTCTCGTCGGTCGTCGCGACGATGCGGATCGACACCGACTGGCCGGCGGCCACCGCACCGACCCGGCAGGCGATCCACTGGCCCGGACCGGCCGGCACCTGGGGCTGGGCCAGCGTCTCGTCCTGCGGTGCGGTCTGCGGGGCGGGGCAGTCGGAGGCGGCGGCGTCGAGCGTGAACCCGACCGGCAGCACGTCGGTGACCACAACGTGCTCGACGTCGGAGGGGCCGGCGTTGGTCACGGTCAGCGTGAAGCCGACCGGGTTGCCGGCCACGACTGTGCCCTGGTCGGGGATCTTGGTCAGCCGCAGGTCGGCCAGCTCGACGATGTCCACGGCGGCGGTGGCGGTCCGCTTCGGCGGGGTGCTGGGGTTAGCGTCGTCGTCGGCCATCGGCGTGTCCGTGGTGACCTGGGCCGTGTTCTCGACCTGCTCGGCGAACGGGCTGCCGCCGTTGCGGTGGGCGGCGTCCGGGTCGAGCGTGCCGTGGACGGTGACGACCGTGGCGGCCCGGGCGGTCGTCCCCTCCCAGCCCCAGACGGTGCCGAGGGCGCACGACAGCCCGGACTGGTCCGAACCAGGACCGGCCGCCGGGTCGAGCGTGCAGGTACCGGCGGTGCTGGCGACCGCTGTCGCGACCAGACCGGGCGGCAGCAGGTCGTCGAGCACGACGTTCTGGGCGTCGGCGTACCCGGCGGCGGGGACCTGGACCGTGAGCTGGTAGGCGAAGGCGCCGCCGGCCACGAAGGCCTGGTGCGGGTCGTCCGGGTTGGTGACGGTCCCGACCAGGGTCTTGGTGAGCGCCAGGTCGGTGAACGCCGCCCCGACCACGATCGGCGTGACCGCGGTGTTGTTGTCCGGGTCGCTGTCCGGTGTCGTGCTGGAGACCTGGACCGTGTCGGGGTACGACCCTGGCGTCGCGTGGCCGGCCACCGCGATCCTGTAGTCGACATCGACCGACTCCCCGGGGGCGAGGTCAGAACCGGCGATGGTGCAGACCAGCTCCCGGGCTGTGCTGGTGCAGCTGGCGGGCAGGGTGCCGGTGCTGACCACGAAGGCGTCGACGGTGCGCGCGATGCGGAACGTGACCTCCCGGGCCGTCGAGGGCCCGTGGTTGGTGAGGGTGAGGTGCACGTCGCGCTGGCTGCCCGGTCCGGTCTGGGTCGCCACGACCGGGTCGAGGGTCAGTGCGGTGACGGCCAGGTCGGCCGCGGCCACGACGGTGCTGCTGGCGGTTGAGGAGTTGTTCGCCAGGTTCCGGTCCGGGTTGGTCGTCATATCGGCGGTCACCGTCGCGGCGGTGTTGGTCAGCGTGGTCCCGGCCGCCAGGTCCGGGGCGATATCGACAGTGACCTGCACCGTGGCGGACTGGCCCGCGGGCAGGTCCTGCGTCAGCTGGCAGGTCAGGTCCTGTCCGGTGACCGAACAAGCCACGTCCTGCCCACCGCCGGAGGTGACGATCGCGCTGCTGTAGCTGACGCCGGGCGGGAGCCTGTCGGTCAGGATCGGTCGCAGCGCGACGATATTGTCCGTCCCGGAACCGGGGTCGTTGTTGTTGGTCAGGACGAAGGTGTAGGTGGCCGACGTCCCGGCGGTGACCTGGGCGGCGGCGGACTTGTCCAGCGCGAGGTCGACGAACGGCAGGCCGCTCAGCGTCCAGCTGGCCGAGTCGTCGCTCGGGTCGGTGTCGTCCGCGGCCTGGAGGCTCACCGTCTCCACGACGTCCGGGCCGCCCGCCAGGACCTGGTCGGCCTGGGTCGCCACCGTGACCTGGGCGCTGGTGCCCGGGGCGATCGGCCCGGGCAGCGTGCAGGTGATCAGCCCGTGGTCGGGGTTGCCCGGCTGCGGTGTGGTGGCCTGGGAGGTGTCGCACGTCCCGTCCGGCGACGTCGCCGACCCCAGCGTCAGGACCAGCGGGGTCAGGTCGCTCAGCGTGACGTCGCGGGCCGCGGACGGGCCGTCGTTGGTGACCGTGATGGTGTACGTCACGGCCCGGGGCACGGCCCCCGGCAGCGTCGTGCGGTTGGCGGTCTTGGCCACCGAGAGGTTGTACCGCGTCGTGACCGTGGTGTCGGAGGTCGCGGTGTCGTTGCTGGCGTCGGGATCGGTGGTGCTGGCCGTCGCCGTCGCCGTGTTGTGCAGGGTCCCGGTGGTCTGCGGCGCGACCGTGCCGGTGATGGTGACGGTCGCCGCCGCGCCGGGCAGGCCGGCGCCGGCCGACGGCAGCCGGCCCACGGGGCAGGTGACGGTCTGCCCGCTCACGGTGCAGGGGTCGCCGCGCGAGGTCGTCGCGACGATACCGGTCACCCCGGCCGGGACGGTGTCGGTGAGGACCACCCCGGTCGCGTCCGACGGGCCGTAGCTGGTGGCGACGACGGTCCAGGTGATCGTCTCGCCGGCTACGACGCTGGCCGGGCCCTGCTTCTGGACCCGGACGTCGGCCTGGGGCGGGGCCACCGTCACCGTCGCGCTGGTCTGGTTGTCGGTGCTGTCCGGGTCCGGTGTGTCGGAGGAGACGGTCGCGCTGTTGCCCACGCTGGTTCCGGCCGTCAGGTCGGCGGCCAGCCGGCCGCGGACCGTGACCGTGGCGCTGGTACCGGCCGGCAGGCGGTCGATGGTGCACCGCACCGCGCGGTCGGTCGGGGGCGGGCAGTCCGGGCCCTGACCGCCGACGATGGTGGCCGCGGTGAGCCCGGCCTGCGCGGCATCGTCGAGCCTGTCGGTGACCAGCAGGTTCGCCGCGTCCGACGGTCCGGCGTTGGTGACCGTGAGGGTCCAGGTCACGGTGTCGCCCGGCCGGGCCGAGGTCGCGGCGGTCTTGGTCACCGCCAGGTCGGCGGCGCGGTCCAGGACGATCGTGTCGCTGGCGACGTTGTTGGTCGGCGACGGGTCGTACGACGTGGTGCTCACCGTGGCGGTGTTGGTCAGCGACGTTGCGGTGGAGTCCGGTGCCGTGGTGCCGGTCACGGTGATCACGGTCGTGGCGCCGTCGGCCATATCGCCCAGGGAGCAGACCACCGTGCCGCTGGTCACGGTGCACCAGCCGGGAGTCCCCGGCGGCAGGCTCGCGCCGACGCCGTCCCAGCCCGCCGGGACCGGGTCGGTCAGCCTGACGTTCCGGGCCGTATCGGGCCCGTGGTTGGTCACCGTGATCAGGCCGGTGATACCGGAGCCGACCGCGGCCGTGGGGCGCGGGTCCAGCGTCTTGGTGACGGAGAGGTCGGCCTGGGCCACGACGTCGACCGACGCGGGCGGGACGGTGTAGGTGGCGGGGATGTCCGTGGTACCGGTGCGGTAGGACACGTCCGCCGAGTTCGTCACCGTGGTGTCGCCGGCCGCGGGGTCGACCGTGACCTGGAAGGTGTAGCGCGGTGCGGCGCCGACGGCCACGGTGCCGCCCGTGGTCGCCGTCGCCGAGACGCCCAGGCGTACCTGGACCGTGCGGCTCCCGATCAGGTACTCCCCGGCGTCGTCGCCCGGCGCGTCGGTCAGTGCCGTGCTCGGGGCACCGGGGGACGGGATCAGCTCCAAGGACCCCGGCACGTAGGTCAGGCCCGGCGGGAGGACGTCGTGCGATACGACCTGGGTCGCCGGGTCCTGACCGGTGTTCACGACCGAGACGCTGTACAGCAGCCTGTCGCCCGGCCGGGCCGGACTGTTGCCGTCGAGGTTGACCACGGACTTCGACGATGCCGTGAAGTCCGGGGCGTACAGGTTGATCGCCGTGGTCAGCAGGCCGGGGTAGTAGACGTCGCCGCTGCTGGAGAAGGTGAACGTGGCGCTGGTCGCGCCGTTCGGGATCGCCCCGGAGGCGCCGAGGTTCTTGATGTCGAAGCCGAGCATGTTCTGGTCGGCCGGGGTGCGGGTCGTGACCAGCGTCCCGTTGCGGTCGTTGGTGCTGTTGAAGAAGTTCGAGCCCGGTGACAGCGCGGTCGCCAGCTGGGTGCTGTTCAGCCGGGTCTGGTCGCCGGCCGAGGACAGGTCGCCCTCGTAGGCCACCATGCTCAGCTGGGCGTCGACCGGGCCGACCAACGGGGCCCGGAACCCGGAGACGGTCACCGTCTGCGGCTCCCCGTTGCCCACCTTGTCGAACCCGTCGAACACCGTGAGGTTGCGCAGCGGCATCCCCGGCGCCGCGTAGGCCACGGTCAGCGACCACCCGGCGTAGCGGTCGACCCCGGTGGCGGTCACCACGTTGGCGCCCCAGTACTCGCCGTTCCCGGCCGCCCGCACGATGGCGGTGACATCGGCGAACTCCTGGTAGGCGTTGTAGCTGGCCGTGTTGGGACCGAACTCCTGCTGCGAGGTGATCGTCTGGTAGCTCGCCGCCCCGGGGGGGCGCAGCTGCATCACCGTGCGGGTCCCGCTGCCCGTCTGGCCCCCGGTGCCGGTCTGCAGCCGCGCGCCCCAGTACAGGCCCGCCCACAGCACCGTCGCCCCTTCGGGCAGCGACAGCACCGAGGACGAGGAGTTGAACGTCCCCGCCACGTCGTCGGCGTCGAGGTGGGTCATGGTGAAGCTGTTGTTGTTGTAGTTCCCGCCGGCCCGGGCCGCGGCGCAGTTCTCGGCCGCCGCCGGGCAGGTCAGCAGGTTGTTGCCGATCGTGACGATGGCACCGTTGGCGTTGGTCGTGTACCGGACCAGGAACGGGACGGTATCGGCGGCCTGGGCGGAGATGCTGGTCAACGCTGTGAACGCGATGAGCGCGACCACCACGACGGTCGCTGTGCGCCGCCGCCCCGCCGACCAGGCGCCCGCACTCGGCGTCACGGGTGTCGTCACAGGGGGTCCTCTCGTCGTCCGCGCCCAGCAGCAGGTACTGGGGTCCGCCAGACTTCCCGGCACACCACTTTAGGTAGCCCGCCGCGGCGTGCAATTCCTGGCTGACGGTAGTGTCCGGCTTGCACCGCAACCGCCGCACGTCTTGCCCTGGGAGTGCCACAGCTGTGACCGATATCGACTGGACCGTACCGGTTGACTGGGCGGCGCTGGTCGCCGCCGCCCGCGCCGCGGCGACCCAGGCCTACGCCCCGTACTCCGGCTTCCCGGTCGGTGCGGCCGGGCTGGTCGACGACGGTCGGGTCGTCGTCGGGTGCAATGTGGAGAACGCCTCGTTCGGCCTCACCCTGTGCGCCGAGTGCGCCCTGGTCTGCCAGCTGCACGTCACCGGCGGCGGCCGCCTGGTCGCCGTGGCCTGCGTGGCCGGTGACGGTGCCTGGCTGCTGCCCTGCGGTCGTTGTCGCCAGCTGCTGTCCGAGCACGGCGGCCCCGACCTGCTGGTCGGCACGTCCGCCGGTCCGGTCCGCCTGGCGGCGCTCCTGCCCGACCCCTTCGGTCCCGCTGACCTGGCTCGTCCGACGGTCGGCGGCACTGGCTCAGCCGTGGGACTGGGAGACACGTCCTAGCGCATAGTGGGCCGGAGAGTGCGAAGATGGTGC
This sequence comes from Micrococcales bacterium, assembly GCA_009777345.1. Classification (GTDB taxonomy): domain Bacteria; phylum Actinomycetota; class Actinomycetes; order Actinomycetales; family Cellulomonadaceae; genus Cellulomonas. The sequence goes on from WRMB01000048.1 coordinate 18,567, forward strand.
CGAGAGTTCCGCAGCGGAGGGGAGGCCCGCCCGTGAGCACGGTTCCGGAGGGTGCACGGGAAGGCGCATGGCGCGACGCTGGGCTGCGTCCGGTGGACCTGGACGAACCGGTGCGGCTCACCGACGGGCCGGTCGTGCCGGACCAGCCGGAGGACTACGAGCCCGCGCCCCCGCACCCCGGCGACCAGGCCGACGAGGCGGACGTCATCGACCAGGCCACGGAGGTCCCGCTCGACGACGAGGCCGACGAGTGAGCGAAGCACCAGGGTCCTACGGAGCGGCTGGTGAGCCGCGTGCTGGTGAGCCTAGTGCTGTCGAACCCAGTGCTGGTGACCTCGGTGCTGTCGAACCTGGTGCCCTCGAACCTGGCGCCCTCGAGCCCAGCCCTGAGACTCTGGACGCCATGCGGGCGCTGCCGAAGGTGCTGCTGCACGACCACCTGGACGGCGGGCTGCGCCCGCAGACCCTGCTCGACCTGGCGCGGTCGGTCGGCCACGCCCTGCCCGAGACCGACGCCGCCGCCCTGGCCCGGTGGTTCGTCACCGCGGCCCACGGTTCTCTGACCACGTACCTCGCGACGTTTGAGCACACCGTCGCCGTACTGCAGACCGCCGACGCGCTGCGCCGGGTCGCCCGGGAGGCCGTCGAGGACCTGGCCGCGGACGGTGTCGTCGCCGCCGAGCTGCGCTACGCCCCCGAGCTGCACCTGACCGCGGGCCTGGGCCTGGACGATGTCGTGGCCGCGGTGCGCGACGGTCTGGTCGAGGGCGCGGCTGCTACCGGGGTGCGGGTGGGCCAGATCCTGTGCGCGCTGCGCCAGCACGACCAGTCCGAGCGGATCGCCGAGCTGGCGGTGCGGCACCGGGCCGACGGCGGCACCGGGGCGGTGGTCGGGTTCGACCTGGCCGGTCCGGAGCAGGGCTTCCCGGCGAGCCGGGCGGCCCGGGCCTTCGCGCTGCTGCGCGAGGCCGACCTGCCGTGCACGGTGCACGCCGGAGAAGCCGGGTCCGGGCCGGAAGCCGCCAGGTCCCTGGCCGAGGCGGTGCACGCCGGGGCCTGCCGCCTGGGCCACGGGGTGCGCCTGGTCGACCAGCTGGTCTGGCCGGACACCGTGGCCTGGCCCGACAAGACCGCCCTGCCCGACCAGATCGACTGGCCGGGCGGCACGTCCCACGACGCGGCCGGTCCCGCTCACGCCGACACGGTCCCGGCGGACGGGCGCCAGGACCCCCAGCCCCGTCCGGACACGACCCTGGCGCACTGGGTACGCGACCGGGGTATCGCCCTGGAGGTGTGCCCGTCGTCCAACGTGGCGACCGGCGCCGCCGCCTCCGTGGCCACCCACCCGGCGACCGCGCTGCTGCGCGCCGGGTTCGCGGTGACGGTCAACACCGACAACCGCCTGCAGTCGGGCACCTCGTTGTCCCGCGAGCTGGCTCTGCTGGTCGACCAGGCCGGGTGGAGCCTCGACGACGTCCGGGACGTGACGCTGACCGCGGCACGCTCGGCATTCAGTCACCGTGACGAGCGGGAGGAGCTCGTCGCGACCATCACCGGCCCCAGCCCTGGGGCCCCAGGAGGAAGGCACCGCGCATGACCACTTCGGATGTCGTAGAGAACTCTCAGCCTGCCGGGCACCTGCCCATGGGACCAGCGGAGCTGGCCCAGTTCATCGACCATACCCTGCTGCGTCCCGAGGCCACCCGGGCCGAGATCGCCGACCTCGTCGCCACCGCGGTCGACCTCGGCGTGTACGCGGTGTGCGTCAGCCCCGTCCACCTGCCGCTCGACGTCCCGCTGCGCGCGGACGGGACCAAGGTGGTCAAGGTCACCACGGTCGTCGGTTTCCCGTCCGGCGCCCACAAGACCGCGATCAAGGTGGCCGAGGCCACCCAGGCCGTGGCCGACGGTGCCGACGAGATCGACATGGTCGTCGACCTGGGCGCGGCCAAGGAACGCCGCTTCGACGATGTGCGCGCCGATATCGCCGCCGTCCGGGCCGTCGTACCGCAGCCGCTCCTGCTCAAGGTCGTCGTCGAGTCCGCGGTCCTGTCCGACCACGAGCTGATCGAGACCTGTCGCGCCGCCGCCGACGCGGGCGCCGACTACATCAAGACCTCCACCGGCTACCACCCGGCCGGCGGGGTGACCACGCGCGCCGTCGGCATCATCTCCGGCACCATCGGCGGCCGTCTCGGCCTCAAGGCCTCCGGCGGCCTGAGCACCGCCGCCGACGCCATCTCGATGATCACTGCCGGGGCCTCCCGCCTGGGCATGTCCCGCACCGCCGAGGTCCTGGACGACTACCTGGCCGACACCGGTAGCTGAGGCCGTGGGGCTCGGCCTGGGCCATCGCTCAGGCCGAGCTGCCGTGCTCGGCCGATGTTCGGTGTGGCCGGGCGAAGGAACGCGCGTGGGGCCACGGCGCGAGAGGCTCCACGCGACGGCATAGGCCGGTGCGTGGAGAAGCGCTGGGGCAGGCACCCCGACCCGCGACCCAGCCCGAGAAAAACCGAATCACGCAGCCGGAACGTACCCCCGCACGACAGCACCAGCAGCGACGACGCTCTCCGGGCACACCACGGCACCCTCCTCGACGGTCGCCCGAGCCCCGAGCTGTACTCGCTGCCCGACCTTCGCCCCCGGACCGATGGTCGCGGCCGGGCCGATGCGGCTGTGGCTGCCGATCTGGGCGTGCTGCCCGACGACCGCGCCGTCCTCGACCCAGGCGTGCCCGCCCACCCGGGCGCCGGGTAGCACTCGCACCCCTGGGTCGATCCAGGCCGTCTGCGCGATATAGGCGTCGGCTGCGACCTCGGCCCCCACGGCGACCAGGCCGTCACCGTTGGCGTGCCGTTCGTAGCGCACGATCGTCCCGTCGTCACGCTCCAGCTCTTCGTGGCGCTTGCGCCGCATCTCGTCCCTCCCCGAATAATCGCGTATTGCTCAACCACTCCAACGGAGCAACGGCCGGGCCCGTTCCCGCGATCGGTGAAGATCGCGTGGTGATCGTCCGCCCGGTGGGCGAGCGCCCGGGTGAGCTCGGTCGTCGGGCTGGATAGACTCACAGCGGCCCGACCGGAGGAGGAACTGACCAGGTGGCCCTCATCGTGCAGAAGTACGGCGGTTCGTCGGTGGCCGACGCCGCGTCGGTCCAGCGTGTCGCCGCCCGGATCGTGGCGACCAAGCAGGCAGGTCACGACGTGTGCGTCGTGGTCTCGGCGATGGGCGACACCACCGACGAGCTGCTCGACCTGGCCCAGCAGGTCACGGCCGACCCGCCGAGCCGGGAGATGGACATCCTGCTGACCGCGGGCGAGCGGATCTCGATGTCGCTGCTGGCCATGGCGATCGACGGGCTGGGGGTGGAAGCGCGGTCGTTCACCGGGCAGCAGGCCGGGGTGATCACGGACGCCGCGTACGGGCAGGCCCGGATCATCGACGTCTCCCCGTCGCGCATCACCGCGACCCTGGCCGACGGTCAGGTGGCGATCGTCGCCGGGTTCCAGGGGGTGAACACCGAGGCCAACGACGTCACGACCCTGGGCCGGGGCGGTTCGGACACCACGGCGGTGGCGCTGGCGGCGGCCCTGGGCGCGGACGTCTGCGAGATCTACTCCGACGTGGACGGCGTGTTCACCGCCGACCCGCGGATCGTGCCGTCGGCCCGCCGGCTGGGGCAGATCGGCTACGACGTGATGCTGGAGATGGCAGCGAGCGGGGCCAAGGTGCTCATGCCGCGCTGCGTGGAGTATGCCCGCCGGTTCGGCGTGCCGGTGCATGTGCGGTCGTCGTTCTCGGACCTGGACGGCACCCTGGTGACGAAGGAGGACCCGATGGAAGAGCCGATCATCGCCGGAGTCGCGCACGACCGGTCGCAGGCCAAGATCACCTTGGTCGACGTGCCGGACGTGCCAGGCAAGGCGGCCCGGATCTTCAAGGTGGTGGCCGACGCCGGGGTCAACGTCGACATGATCGTGCAGAACGTCTCCGCGTCGGGCACCGGCCGGACCGACGTGTCGTTCACCCTGCCCGCGGCCGACGGGGACGCGGCCACGGCGGCGCTGGCGGCGGTGCGGGCCGAGATCGGCTACGCGCGGCTGGCCTACGACGACACCATCGGCAAGCTGTCGCTGGTCGGCGCGGGCATGAAGTCGAACCCGGGTGTCTCGGCGCGGCTGTTCCACGCACTGTCGGACGCCGGGATCAATATCGAGATGATCTCGACCTCGGAGATCCGGCTCTCGGTGGTCACCGGAGCGGGTGACCTGGACGCGGCGGTGCGGGCGGTGCACACGGCGTTCGACCTCGACTCCGACCAGGACGAGGCCGTGGTCTACGGAGGGACGGGCCGATGAGCGGGCTGAGCATCGCGGTCGTGGGTGCGACCGGGCAGGTCGGTGCCGTCATGCGGCGGCTGCTGGTGGAACGGGAGCTCCCGGTGCGGCAGATGCGGTACTTCGCGTCGGCCCGGTCGGCGGGCCGCACCCTGCCCTGGCGGGACGAGGACGTCGTCGTGGAGAACGTCGAGACGGCTGACCTGTCGGGTATCGACGTGGCCTTGTTCTCCGCGGGCGGGTCGACCTCGGTGCAGCACGCCCCCCGGTTCGCCGCGGCGGGCGCCCTGGTGGTGGACAACTCCTCGGCCTGGCGCAAGGACCCGCGGGTGCCGCTGGTGGTGGCCGAGGTCAACCCGGACGCCCTGGACGACGCGCCGCTGGGTATCGTCGCGAACCCGAACTGCACGACGATGGCCGCGATGCCGGTGCTCAAGCCGCTGCACGACGAGGCAGGTCTGCGTCGGCTGGTCGTGGCCACCTACCAGGCGGTGTCCGGTGCCGGCCTGGCCGGGGTGCGCGAGCTGGACGACCAGGTGCGGGCCGCGTACGACCAGGACACCACCGGCCTGGTGCACGACGGCCGGGCCGTGGACTTCGGCGAGCCGACCAAGTTCGCCCGGACCATCGCCTTCGACGTGCTGCCGCTGGCCGGGAGCATCGTGGACGACGGCCGGGGCGAGACCGACGAGGAGCAGAAGCTGCGCCACGAGTCGCGCAAGATCCTGTCGATCCCCGACCTGGCGGTCTCCGGCACCTGCGTGCGGGTCCCGGTGTTCACCGGCCACTCCCTGTCGATCAACGCCGAGTTCGACCGCCCGCTCACCCCGGCCCGCGCCTACGAGCTGCTGGCAACGGCTCCCGGCGTGCAGATCGCCGACGACGACATCCCCACCCCGTTGGACGCGGCCGGTACCGACCCGTCCCTGGTCGGCCGGATCCGCGCCGACGAGGGCGCCCCTGGCGGTCGCGGTCTGGCCCTGTTCGTGTCCAACGACAACCTCCGCAAGGGTGCCGCCCTCAACGCCATCCAGATCGCCGAGCTCCTGCTCACCAAGCGCCTGACCGACGCCGTCGCCTGACCAGCCGTCGTGGATCCGGGCTGAGGCAGCGCAGTTTCGGACTTCTTCGGCGGTGCGAGCAACCTTCGGGCCGACTGACCGGTTAGGGGAGCATGAACCTCGTTGGCACCACACCGCCGTCGGGCCGCCAGCCTTTGCTGTCGACCCGGGACGAGGAGTTCACCACCTTCATGTCCACGGCGCTGCCGACGCTGACCCGGGCGGCGTGGTACCTGTGCGGTGATGTGCACCAGGCCTCTGACCTGGTGCAGCACGCCCTGCTGCGGACGTACGTGGCGTGGCCGCGGTCGTCTCGGGCGCCGTTGGCCTACGCCCGCAAGGTCATGGCCAACAAGCAGGTCGACAGCTGGCACGCCCGGCGGCGCGAGGTGCTGGTCTCGCCGCAGGACCTGCCCGAGCCCACGACAGGCGACACGTCGACGGTCCTGGCCGAACGCGACCGCCTGGAACGGGCCCTGCGCCGCCTGGGTGCCCGCCAGCGGCGCATCGTGGTGCTGCGGCACGTGCGTGGCCTCAGCGAGAAGGAGGTGGCCGAGCTCCTGGGTATCTCGGTCGGCACAGTGAAGTCCACCACCTCGCGCGGCCTGGAACGCCTGCGCGACATCCTCGGACAGGAGACCCCCATGAACACCCGACCGTCCCAACCGCCGCCGATCGACGTGGACACCGACCAGGTGGTCCGGCGAGGCCGCCGCCGCCAGCGGGCCCGGGCCGCGGCGGTCGTGGCCGCCGCCGTGGTGCTGGTCGTCGGAGTCGGGGCCGGAGTGATGGCCCTGCGATCTAGCACCTCCGATCGCACGCCGGTCTCGCCCGTACCGACCAGCAGCTCCTCGTCGAGCCCGAGTGCCAGCTCGGCTGCTGGTGACGGGACCGTGTTCCAGCTGGAGACGGGCGATCGTTTCAGGCTCACCGGTTCCAGCTGGGAGCTCGACGAACAGTGGCATATCGTCTTCAATTCCTTTGGTTCCCCCTCTGGTCACGTCGTACTTGGCCAGGCTGGTTGGATGAACCTTCCAGGATCCGATCCTGAGCTGACGGAGTGTGCCACAGCCAGTTCTTGCGCGGAGGCTCAGTCGAGACTCTCCGGCAACCAGGTGAAGAAGGAGACGGTCGGTGACGTCACCTACTACAAGGTGGAGGACGGATCTCGCAACCCGACGTGGTATTTCGACTGGGAGGGACACGCCTACGAATTCGGCTTCAATGCCACCACCGGGGACTTCGCGTTCTCGACAGCACTGGTCGAATCGGCCGACTGGACCGGTACCAAGGGCACCGTGATCGGGCTGCCGCATGGGGCCAAGGTCGGATTCGACCTGTCTGCGGATTGGGAAGTGTCGGGCGGGCTCGGCTTCACACCGGCAGACGGCGACTACTACGATGGTGTCAGCGTCTACCTTACCTCCTGCTCATCGGCTTCTGCGTGCGCAGAGGAGTCGCAGGGAGAGGTCGTGCCCGAACCGGCCGGGACGCGTACGGTCAACGGTGTCACCTACTACCTGAACACCTGGGGTGCTGATCCTGGCCATGGGGTAACGGCTTCGGAGACCTGGGAGTGCGAGTGGAACGGCAGCGTCTACCGTTTCCACGGCGACTCCGGGCGGCTGGCGGCCTTCATGCAGTCCGTCGAGTGGATCGAGTGACATCCGGCGGCAGTCGGAGGTCTTACCCACCGCGGCTCGGCTCGCTCTGGAAGCGGACAGCCGGTACTGCGCAGGTGCAGGCAGGGCGATATCGCGATACGGCTGGTCGGTGACGGTGGACCGTGGTGACCTGGCTACCGTCGACGGTAGCCAGGTCGCTACGATGGCGCGATGACCACCTGGGACCCTGAGCCGACGGTCGGCAACCTCATCGACCACCAGACCACAGCGTTCATCGCCTCGGTGGACGCCGACGGCTTCCCCAACCTCAAGGCGATGCTCGCCCCGCGCCGCCGGGTGGGGCTGCGCGAGTTCTGGTTCACGACCAACACCTCGTCGATGCGGGTCGCCCAGTACCGGGCGAACCCGCAGGCTGCGATCTACTTCGTCGACCAGCGCTTCTTCCGTGGCGTGATGCTGCGCGGCCGGATGGAGGTGCTGGAGGACGCCGCCGCCAAGGAGATGGTCTGGCGCGACGGCGACACCCAATACTACTCCCTCGGCGTCACCGACCCCGACTACTGCGTCCTGCACTTCACCGCCCAGGACGGCCGCTACTACGCCAGCTTCTCGTCCAAGAACTTCCAGGTCCCGTGACCTCCGCGCGGTCGTTCATAGATCACAAAGTCGTTCATCCGGATGAACGACTTTGTGATCAATGAACGCCCGCGCACGGAGCGGCGTGGCTCAGTCGGGCTCTTCGCTCAGCTCGGGAGGCAGGCTGCA
>WRMB01000049.1 GCA_009777345.1 Micrococcales bacterium
GGGGGCGCAGAAGACCCCGGGGGGCCCCCCCCGGCGTTGCGGGGGGGAGAGGTGGCCTCCCAGGCGAGCGTGGGCCCCCCACCCCCACCGCTCGCATGGAACCCCACCTCTGGCCGACGGCTACGGCGGATGCTTCAGGGGGTCAGCGGGTCCCGACGGCTGCCGCCGCCGACACCTCGCCGAGGATCACCGCGTCGATCAGCTGGCGGGCCCAGGTCAGCACCTCAGGACCGTGCAGAGGGCGGCCGCCGACGCGGGTCGTGGTGGGGAAGGGGACGAGGACGGTGCGGACGGCGGGTTTGACGACCGTGCCGGGGTACAGGCGCTTGAGGCGCAGGGTGGCCGACTCGGGCAGCTCGACGGGAGCGAAACGGACGAAACGGCCCTGGGCCGTAATGTCCGTCAGGCCGGCCCGGCGGGCGTGGTGGCGGAACGACGCGACCTCGAACAGGGCGTCGACCGGTGCGGGTACCGGGCCGTAGCGGTCGACCAGCTCGGCGCGGGCCGCGTCCAGACCCGCGGCGCTGTCGGCCAGGGCGATGGTGCGGTACGCCTCCAGGCGCAGACGTTCGGTGGCGATATAGCCGTGCGGGATATGAGCGTCCACCGGCAGCTCCACCGTGACGTCCGGTTGTTCGGGCGGGGCGTCGCCGCGGAACTCGGCCACGGCCTCGCCCACCATCCGCACGTACAGGTCGAAACCGACACCCTCGATATGCCCGGACTGCTCCCCGCCGAGCAGGTTGCCCGCGCCGCGGATCTCCAGGTCTTTCATCGCCACGGCCATACCGGCGCCCAGGTCGGTGTTGGCCGCGATAGTCGCCAGCCGGTCGTGCGCCGTCTCGGTCAGGGGGATCTCCGGCGGGTACAGGAAATAGGCGTAGGCCCGTTCCCGGCCGCGGCCCACCCGGCCGCGCAGCTGGTGCAGCTGGGACAGGCCCAGCTGGTCGGCCCGCTCCAGGATCAAGGTGTTGGCGTTGGAGATGTCCAGACCGGTCTCGATGATCGTCGTGCAGACCAGCACGTCGAAACGCTTCTCCCAGAAGTCCACCATGACCCGTTCCAGCTGGTGCTCGCTCATCTTGCCGTGGGCCACGGCAATCCTGGCCTGCGGCACCAGCTCGGCCAGGCGCCGCGCCGCCCGGTCGATCGACGCCACCTTGTTGTGCACGTAGAACACCTGGCCGTCGCGCAGCAGCTCGCGGCGCAGGGCGGCGGCCACCTGCGCCTCGTCGTGCGGGCCGACGAAGGTCAGCACCGGGTGGCGTTCCTCCGGCGGCGTGGCCAGGGTGGACATCTCCCGGATACCGGTGACCGCCATCTCCAGGGTGCGCGGGATCGGGGTGGCGGACATGGCCAGCACGTCCACGTCGGTGCGCAGCGCCTTGAGCGTCTCCTTGTGCTCGACGCCGAAGCGCTGCTCCTCGTCGACGACCACCAGCCCCAGGTTCTTGAACCGCACCTGGCCGGCGAGCAGCCGGTGGGTGCCGATGACGACGTCCACGCTGCCGTCCGCCAGGCCCTTGACCACGGCGGCAGCCTCGGCGTCGGACTGGAAGCGCGACAGCGCCTTGACCACCACCGGGTACGGGGCGTACCGCTGGGTGAAGGTCTCCAGGTGCTGGGTCACCAGCAGCGTGGTGGGGACCAGGACGGCCACCTGGGTGCCGTCCTGCACCGCCTTGAACGCGGCCCGCACCGCGATCTCCGTCTTGCCGTAGCCGACATCGCCGCAGACCAGCCGGTCCATCGGGACCGGTTTCTCCATATCGGCCTTGACCTCGTCGATGGTCACCAGCTGGTCGGGGGTCTCCACATAGGCGAAGGCGTCCTCCAGCTCGCGCTGCCACGGGGTGTCCGGGCCGAACGCCCGGCCGGGGGTGGCCGTGCGCGCCGAGTACAGCCGGATCAGCTCGGCGGCGATCTCCTTGACGGCCTTGCGGGCCCGGCCCTTGGTCTTGGCCCAGTCCGCGCCGCCCATCTTCGACAGGGTCGCGGCCTCGCCGCCGACGTACTTGGTGACCTGGTCCAGCGCGTCTGTCGGCACGTACAGCCGGTCCCCGGGCTGGCCGCGCTTGCTGGGCGCGTACTCGATGACCAGGTACTCCCGGGTGGCCACCGCTCCTGGACCGGTCGCCCCCGTCCTGGTAGCGCGGGCCACCAGCTCGACGAACCGGCCCACCCCGTGCTGCTCGTGGACCACCAGGTCACCGGGCCGCAGGGACAGCGGGTCCACGACGTTGCGGCGGCGCGAGGGCATCCGGCGCATATCCGACGTGGAGGGGCCCGTCCGGCCGGTCAGGTCGGACTCGGCCAGCACCGCCAGCCGCAGCCCCTCGTGCACGAAACCCGGCCCGACCACCGCCGGGACGACGCAGACCAGCCCGGCCTCGGGGGGGTCGACCAGCGCCTGCTGCAGCCGGGCGGGGACGTCGGCGGCCCGCAGCTGTTCGACCATCCGCTGGGCGGACCCCAGCCCGTCGGTCGCCAGCACCAGCCGCCAACCGTCGCGCTGGAGACCGCGCAGGTCGTCCACCGCCCGGGTCAGGTCGCCCCGGTAGCGCTCGACCTCCCGGGCGGCGACCACCACGGTCTGCGGGGCAGGACAGTAGGAACCGTCCCCACTGTCCTGGTCCCCACTGTCCTGCAGGGTGAAGGGGGAGATCGTCCACCAGCCCAGGCCGCGCGACTCGGCCGTCTCGCGGGTCTGGGCCAGCGTCGCGAAGCTGGCCGACGACAGGTCCAGCGGGCTGCGGGCACCGGCGGCGACCGACGACCAGGCGGCGGCCAGGAACTCGCTCGTCGTGGCCACCAGGTCGTGAGCCCGGCGTCGGATCCGTTCCGGGTCGACCAGCACCACCTGGCCGCGGCGGTCCAGCAGGTCGACCACCGGCACCATCTCGTCCACCAGGACGGGGGCCAGCGACTCCATGCCCTCCACGGCGACGCCCGCGGCGATCTTGTCCAGCATGTCCGCCGCCGCGGGGAGCTGCGGGACCAGCGCGGCGGCACGGGCCCGCACCTGGTCGGTCAGCAGGACCTCCCGGCAGGGCGGCGCCCAGAGACGGTCGGCGGCCTCCAGGGACCGCTGGTCGGCGACGGAGAACCAGCGGATCTCCTCGACGGTGTCGCCCCACAGCTCCAGGCGCAGCGGGTGGTCGTCCGTGGGCGCGAACACGTCGAGGATCCCGCCGCGCACGGCGAACTCCCCGCGCCGCTCCACCATGTCCACCCGGGTGTACGCCGCGTCGACCAGCCGGACAGCCAGATCGTCCAGGTCCACCTGGTCGCCGGTGCGCACGTCCACCGGCACCAGGTCACCCAGGCCCGCGACCACCGGCTGCAGCAGCGCCCGCACCGGCACCACCAGCACCCGGACGGGACCGACGGGGCCAGCCGCCTCCGGGTGGGCCAGCCGCCGGAACACCGCCAGCCGCCGGGCCACCGTGTCCGACCGGGGCGACAGCCGTTCGTGCGGCAGGGTCTCCCAGGCGGGCAGCACGGCGATATCGTCCCCGGGCCCGGCCTGGTCACCGCTCTGGGGCAGATAGCTGCGCAGGGCGGCGGCCAGGTCGTCCGCGTCCCGGCCGGTCGCCGTGACCACCACCAACGGTCCGGGCCGGTGCGTGGCGACCCCCGCCAGCACCGGTACCCGCAGCCCCGGCGGGGCGACGAGGTCCTCCACGCTGGGCCCGTCCGCACCGAGCCCCAGCACCCGCGCGACGGCAGGGTCGGCCGACAGCACAGACACGATTCCGGTGAGATTCATCAGTCCCTCGCGACGAGCCCAGGCGCTGCCCAGCGTGGGCCACGGCTCGTCGCGCGGCACGGGCGGCACCGGTGCGACCTTACCCGCTCTGGGCACCCGGCAGACGGCCGACCCGGGGTGGGCGGTGTCGCCTGCCGACAAGATCCCGGTTCGAGACCGGTACCCGCGACGGCGCGGACCGGTGGGTCAGCATCCCAGGGCTGAGGTCGTTCAGCGCGGCCCGGACCGACCGCCGTACGCCGCCCAGGCCCGTTCGACCGCGGCCTGGGCGGCCTCCGGGTCCAGGTAGCGGCCCTCGCCCAGACGGACCGTCCCGCCTGGGCCGGGCACGTCGGGCCGGAAGACGAGCGGGGCGGCGCTGGGCACCTCCAGCCGGGCGACAGCGTCGTCGTCGATACCCTGCAGCACCTTGCGCAGGGCGCGCAGCGAGTTGCCGTGCGCCACGACGAGGACCGTGCGCCCGGCCCGCAGGTCCGGCTCGACCGCGTCGTACCAGTACGGCATGGCCCGCACCGGCACGTCGGCCAGCCGCTCGGTGCGCGGGACGGGCTTGCCGACGTAGCGCGGGTCGGCGTCCTGCGCATACGGCGAACCAGGGTCCAGCGGCGGCGGGGCCAGCGCGTACGACCGTCGCCAGGTCGCGAACCGTTCCTGACCGATCTGCGCCAGGACCTGCTCTTTCGTCGCGCCCTGCAGGGCGCCGTAGTGACGTTCGTTGAGCCGCCAGGTCTGGTGCATCGGCACCCACAGCCGGTCCACCGCGTCCAGCACCAGCAGCGCCGTGACGATGGCCCGGCGCAGCACCGAGGTGTGCACCACGTCCGGGGCGATCCCGGCCTCCCGCAGCGCCTGCCCGGCAGCCTCGGCCTCGTCCACCCCACGCTGGCTCAGCGGCACGTCCAGCCACCCGGTGAACATCCCCCGGGCGTTGCCCACCGACTCCCCGTGCCGCAGCAGGACGAGCGTCGCCGTACCCATCTCCCGAGGATATCGACCCGCGACGGCCCGGTCTGTCCTTTGTGCCCGGATCCAACGTCCGGGGCCCAGAGCAGGCGGTCGCGACCAGCCCGACGACCCCCCGCGGCCGATAGACTCGACCCACCGACCGCGACACCGCCTGCCCCCTGCTTGAAGAGGACACCCGATGCCCGATCGCCGCCCGGAGCGCTGCAGCCCGGCCCCTTCCCCGACCCTGCCCGTCTGGGGCTACCACACCGGTCTGACACCCGAGCGGTGGCACACGGTGTACCCCGCCTGCACCGAGCCCGGGTCGCCCGTCGACATCGCCACCGGCACGCTGGGCGACGCCGACCCCGCCGACCCGGTCGAGCTGGACCTGCGGCCGACCCGGTGGCGGGTGCTCAACACCGGACGCACCGTCCAGGCCGAACCAGCGGGGCCCGACGGCGGCCCCGGCCCCGGCCGGGCCGGTGGTTTTACCGTCGCGACGACGCGGTACACGGTCGCCCAGCTCCACTTCCACGCCCCCAGCGAGCACACCTTCGACGGTGCCGCCGCCGCTATGGAGATCCACGTCGTCGCGACCAGCGCCGACGACGCGGTCACGGTGATCGGGGCGCCGCTGCGGATCGGCCCGGGCCCCACCGCACTGGGTCTGGTGCTCGACGCCGTCCCGTCGGAGGTCACACCCGCCCCCTTCGGCCGCATCGCGACGGGCATCACGACGGGCGGCAGCGTGACGACCGACGAGCTCGACCTCAGCGACGTCCTGCCGGTGGGCCGCGATACCGTCCGCTACCTCGGGTCGCTAACCACGCCACCGTGCACCGGCGGGGTGCTGTGGCACGTCTACACCACCCCGGTGACCGTCTCCGCCGACGAGGCGGCCGGTTTCACCGCGGTCCACCACGGCAACGTCCGACCGGTCCAGCCGCTGCACGACCGCGAACTAAGCGTGCGCACGGTTGTAAACGCCCCAGCGTGAGACAGAGGCACGGGGTCCACGCGGGCAGTTCACCGACCTCAAAGGTGAGATGGAAGCGCAAGGGGTCGGCGGGGGCGCCACCTGCGGTGGGCCCACGGCGCGAGAGGCTCCGCGCGGCGGCGAAGCCGCGCGTGGAGAAGCGCTGGGGATGGTGGGCGTCAAAGGCTCGCGCAGCGAGCCCGGGCACAGGTGGCGCCCCCGCCGACCCCGACCCGAGCGAAGACGACTCAACCGCCCCCGCTCAGCGGCCCTGGTTGGCGACCGCGGCGATCGACGCGGCAGCGGCTTCGGGGTCGAGGTAGGTGCCGCCGACGACCGTGGGCCTGAGGGTGGTCTCGTCGAGCTCGTACACCAGCGGGATACCGGTGGGGATGTTCACCCCGGAGATGGTGTCGTCGTCGATATCGTCGAGGTACTTGACGATGGCGCGGATCGAGTTGCCGTGCGCCGCGACGAGCACCGTCCGGCCGGTCTTCAGGTCGGGCACCAGGTCGGACTCCCAGTACGGCATGACCCGTTCCAGCACGTCCTTGAGGCACTCGGCCAGCGGGATGGGCTCGCCGGCATAGCGCAGGTCGGCGTCCTGGGAGTACTGCGAGCCCCTCTCGATGTCCGGCGGCGGGGTGTCGTACGAGCGCCGCCACGCCATGAACTGCTCTTCGCCGTACTCGTCACGGATCTGCTTCTTGTCCTTGCCCTGCAGCGCGCCGTAGTGCCGCTCGTTGAGCCGCCAGCTGCGCCGCACGTCGATCCACAGCCGGTCGGCCACGTCCAGCGACAGGTGCCCGGTCCAGATGGCCCGGCGCAGCAACGAGGTGTGCATGACGTCGGGCAGCACCCCGGCGTCCTTAAGCAGGTCGCCGCCACGCTTCGCCTCGGCCACGCCCTTGTCCGACAGGGGCACGTCGACCCAGCCGGTGAACAGGTTCTTCGCGTTCCAATCGCTCTCGCCGTGGCGGAGCAGCACCAGGGTGTACGTCATGCCTCCCATCCTGCCCGCGGATCGCGCTCGGTGCCAGGAGGTCACGCCCGGTGAGCAGCACCTGTCCCCTATCCGGGACGGTCGGACACGCCACCTGCCACAGATCGACACCACGCCGCCCGGACGACCCGACTGTATGTCTAGATAGACACATAGTGTCCATCTAGATGCACAACCACCGAGGCCGGGTTCAGTCCCGCGCAGCGCAGAACGCCGCCGGGTCGTCCAGGACCCGGCCCAGGGAGGCCCAGGCGGCGCCGGTGAGGGAGGGCAGGTCACCGGCGGCGGCCTGGTCGACGGTGAACTCGGTCCAGGGGGCGAACACCACCCGGCGGCGCAGCTCGGTCAGGACGTGGGGGGCCAGGCGGTCGGCCAGCGACCAGTAGGCGCCGCCGAGCACCACGGTGGGCACATCGGTGAGGTTCACCACCGAGGCCAGGGCCAGGCCCAGCGCCTGGCCGGCCCGGACCACCGCGGCCCGGGCCTTGAGGTCGTCCGCCTCCAGGGCGGCGACCAGGGCCGGGGCGCGGGCGGTCGGGTCGATCCCCGCGGCCCGCAGCAGCGCGTCCGGCCCGGCCAGGGCGTCCAGGGTGCCTTCGTGGCTGTGGGCTGTCGGGTCGACGACGAGGTGCCCGAGCGCCCCGGCCCAGCCCCGCTGCCCGGCCAGCAGCTCGCGGTGCACCACGACCGCCCCGCCGAGGCTGGTCTCCCCGCAGACGTAGACGAAGCTGTCGTCGGGCCGCACCCGCAGCTCGGCCGCCGCGGCCAGGTCCGCGGCGTTGTCGACCACCGGGTCCAGCCGGGCCAGAGCGGGGTCGGTGCGCAGCAGGGTGGGCAGGTCCACATCGTGCCAGCCCAGGTCCGCGGCCAGGCGCACCTGGCCGTCGGTGCCGACCAGACCAGGGACGGCGACGGTCGCACCGCAGACTCTCACCTCCTGGTCGGCCAGCGCGGTCAGCACCGGGTCGAGCAGCGCGACCAGCCGGTCCACGACGACGACCGGATCGGCCCCGCGCTGGTCGCCGTAGTCCACGGCCTCGGCCAGCACCTCCCCGGTCAGGTCCACCACCCGCACCCCGGTATACGCACCGTCCACCTCCAGGCCGACGCCCGCGACGGTCCCGGCCGCCGGGACCAGCGGCACCGCCGGACGGCCCGCCCGGCGGGTCAGCACCGGGGCCAGCTCGGCGACCAGCCCGCCCGCCACCAGCTGGTCCACCGCGACCGAGACCGTCGCCCGGGCCAGCCCGGTCGAGGCGGCCAGAGCAGCGCGCGACGGCGGTTCGGCCGCGGCCACGATACGGCCCAGGAGCAGGCGCAACGCACCGGACCCGTGCAGACCCATGAGTGAGGCTACGCGCCGGAGACCTGGGGAACCGCCACAGCGTCCGAGGCCGCGGGCCCCGCACCGACGGACACCTCAGACCGCCCGTCGTCCGCCTGGGCCGGAGCGACCACGGCCGTCGGTGCCGTCACAGGCGTCGGTGGTGCGGTCGCACGCGCCCCGGCTGGCACCCCCGCCGGGACCGCAGCTGTCGGCCGCGTCGGGACGGCGCGCAGCGCACCGGTCGTCGGGGCCACCGGGAACGGGCCGGTCGTCGGACGACGGCTGGGGGCCGGTCGCGGGCTGCGGGGCGTGATGGCCCGGCTCACCAGCATCTGGGGAGCCCGACCGACGGGCGCGGGGGTGCGCGGCGACCAGGGCGACGCGGCCGGGAGGACACCGGCCTCGGGATCGGGGCCGAACAGCCGGTCGCTGCTCAGCGCCTCGTCGGGGACGAGCTCGGCATAGCCCTCCTGCCAGGGTTCCATGCCCGCGGTGGCCCGCAGGGCCCGGGCCAGCCGCAGCGGTGCGACGAAGCGGCGGTTCTGCAGCCGCCGCGCCTCGTCGTCGGTGGCCGGACGGCGGCGGCGGCCGGAGAAGTCAACCACCTGGACCAGGTTGTCCGCGTCGACCTCGCGGTGAGCGGGCAGCGGCAGCCCCGGGCGGACCGGGCGGGAGCCGATCACGGTGAGGTAGGGCACCGGCAGCCGGGAGTCCAGCGACGGCGCCAGGAAGAGCAGGTCCGCGGTCAGGGCCTCGTCGATGCTGGCCTCGGCGGCGTCAGGGTGGACCAGCAGGTCGAAGATCGCGAAGTAGAAGGCCCCCTGGCCGTAGGTCGCGACGACCTGGCCGATACCCGCCCGGCTGCCGTCCAGGGGTATCGCGAAGACGTCACCCAGCTCCAGACGGGCCTTCATGCCTCGTCCCCTCGTCGTCGGTAGACCAGCGAGGCCATCGTATGACATCGATGACTTGTCGCATAACGCTGGTCATACCGCACCGTTCGACCTCCGCTCACCCGGTATCGACAGACGTAGGGCCCGGCAACCGGTGCCGGGCCCCTGCCGATGACGTCCGCTGCGCGGACGTCTGAGGGTAAGACTAGAGCGTGTCGCCCGATTGGGCGACACGCTCTAGTGGAAGTGCCTAGTGCGCCGCCTCGTAGGCCGCCCTCACCTGGGCCGAGATCCGGCCGCGGCCGGAGACCTCGTAGCCGTTCGCCTTGGCCCAGTCGCGGATCGCCTGCGCGTCGCCCGAGCCGGCCGGACGCCGCCGGGCACGACCGCCGATGCGGCCGACCTTGCGACCCGAACCGACCCACACGCCGATCGCGTCGCGCAGCTTCGCGGCATTCGCAGCCGTCAGGTCGATCTCGTAGGACACACCGTCGAGACCAAAGGTGACCGTCTCGTCGGCAGCACTGCCGTCGATGTCGTCGATCAGCAGCGTCTGGACTTTCTGAGCCATCGTCATCTCCATCGGATCGGAGGGGAACTTTGCTTACGAACGCAGATCATCACACGGTCTGTCGGAGTAGTCAAATGATGCCACGGCGATTCGTGGCGACGGGCGCGAATTTCGGCTCCCGCCCGGCGGCTCCGCGCGCCATTGGAGATTGGGCGCCCCCGCGACAACCACCCGGCGCTACCAGTCGCTACGGCGCTCCGTCACGATGTCACCAGCGGTTTCACCAGCGGGAACAGGATCGTGTCCCTGATGCCCCGGCCGGTGAGCGCGATGAGCAGCCGGTCGATCCCCATGCCCATCCCGCCCGACGGCGGCATCGCGTACTCCATTGCCGTCAAGAAGTCCTCGTCGACCGTCATCGCGTCGGCGTCGCCGCCGGCAGCGAGCAACGCCTGCGCCTCGAACCGCTCCCGCTGCACCACGGGGTCCACCAGCTCGGAGTAGGCGGTCGCCGTCTCGACACCCCGGACGTACAGGTCCCACTTCTCCACCAGGCCCGGCTCGGTGCGGTGGTCGCGGGTCAGCGGCGAGGTCTGCACCGGGAAGTCGCGCACGTAGGTCGGCGCCCACAAGGTCGCGCCGACATGGTGCTCCCACAGTTCTTCGACCATCTTCCCGTGGTTTCGCTGCGCGGGGGGCAGCTCGACATCGGCCCTGGTCAGGAGGTCGAGCAGCGTATGGTCGTCGGTCTCGGGCGTGATCGGCGTCCCCAGCGCCTCGGACAGCGAGCCGTACATCGACAAGGTGGCCCAGGTCCCGCCCAGATCGTATTCCGTACCGTCGGCAAGACGTACCGTCGTGGTGCCCAGCGCCTCGCGCGCGGCGGTCTGCACCAGGTCCGTGGTGAGATCGGCCATCGTGTCGTAGTCGCCGTACGCCTGGTATGCCTCGAGCATCGAGAACTCGGGCGAGTGCGTCGAGTCCACACCCTCGTTGCGGAAGTTCCGGTTGATCTCGAAGACACGTTCGACACCGCCGACCGCCGCCCGCTTGAGAAACAGCTCGGGGGCGATCCGCAGGAACAGCGGCATGTCGAAGGCGTTCATGTGCGTGCCGAACTGACGGGCCGCCGCACCCTCGGGACGCACCTGGAGGATCGGCGTCTCGACCTCCAGATAGCCCCGCCGGTGCAGGTTGTCGCGCAACGAACGGACGACGCCCGCCCGAAGACGCACCATGTCGCGCGCCTCTTGGTTCACGACGAGGTCGACATAACGCTGCCGCATCCGCACCTCGTCGCTCAGCGCGGCGCCCTCGAACAGATTCGGCAGGGGCCGCAACGCCTTCGCTGCGATCCGCCAGTCGTCGGCCAGCACCGACAGCTCGCCCCGCCGGGACGTCATCACACGGCCGTGGACATAGAGATGGTCGCCCAGGTCCACGTCGGACTTGAAGTCGACCAGGCGTTGCGGGCCCACCTTGTCCGCCGAGACCATCGCCTGCAGCCGACCGCCCGCCCCGTCCTGGAGCACCGCGAAGCACAGCCTGCCCGTGATCCGCACGAAGACGACCCGCCCGGCGACACCGACCACCTCCGAGGTCTCCACCCCGGGCGGCAGGTCCGGATAGGCGGCCCGGACCTGTGCGATCGACCGGGTGACCGGCACCGATACCGGATAGGGCTCGACACCGTCACCGAGCAGCCGGGCGCGCTTGGCACGCCGGACCCGGATCTGCTCGGGGGTGGTACCGGCGGCGCTGTCGAGTTGGCTCACGCGGCGAATCTTATGGTGCTCCCAGAACAAAATGCACGCCGTCTGCGGTGCGGGACGCCAGTCGCACACGACGTGACTTGTCGCGCCCGTCGGCTAGACCAGCACCAGCTCGGCATTGTCGATCAACCGGGTGCTGCCCAGCCGTCCGGCCAGCACCAGCCGGGCCGGGCCCCGCGCGTCGTCGGGCACCGGGGCGAAGGCCTGGTCGACCAGCGCGACGTAGTCCACGACGTCTACCGCGGCTGCCAGCACGTCCTGGGCCGCGGCCACCACCTGGGGGGGTCGGGCGCCGTCCGCCGCGGCCGCGCGGCCCGCGACCAGGGCCCGCCACAGGCCTGTGGCCCGCTGCCGGTCGGTCGGTGACAGGTAGGCGTTGCGGCTGGAGCGCGCCAGCCCGTCGGGCTCGCGGACCGTCGGCGCCTCGACCACGGCCACCGGGACGTCCAGGTCGTGCACCATGGCCCGGACCAGCGCCACCTGCTGGGCGTCCTTGGCCCCGAACACCGCTACCTGCGGCGCCGTGCGGTGCAGCAGCTTGAGCACGACGGTGAGCATCCCGTCGAAGTGCCCGGGCCGCACCGCCCCTTCGAGCACGTCCCCGGCCGGACCGGCCACGACCCGTACCCGCGGCGGACCGTCGGGGTACATCTGGCTGGCCGACGGGGCGTACACCACGTCGCCGTCTGTCAGCAGCGGGGCCAGCGCGGCCAGGTCGCCGGGCAGGTCCCGGGGGTACCGGTCGAGGTCCTCCCCGGTACCGAACTGCAGCGGGTTGACGAAGACCGTCACCACGACCTGCGCGGCCAGGGTGCGGGCGTGCCGGACGAGGGCCAGGTGACCGTCGTGCAGGGCACCCATCGTCATGACCACGGCCCGGCGCCCGCCCGGCGCGGCCAGGGCCTCGGCCAGGGCCTCGGCGTCGTGCACGACTCTCATCATCACGCCCTAGTCCTCCAGCTCGGCCAGCAGGCGCTGCGCCTGGGTCTCGGCGATCAGCCCGGCGGCCAGGGCCCGCACCGTCGCGGAGCGGGCCAGCACCCGGTAGGCCGCCACCACGTCGACCGCCCCGCTGCGCGCGGCCCAGGCCGTCAGCGCGTCCAGGTGCCCGGTGACGGTACCGACGTCGCCGCGGCGCACCGGACCGGTCAGGGCTGCGACGGCCCCGGCCCGGGGGCTGGGGTCCAGGTCGTCCCGGGCGCCGACCGGCTCGGCGGCCGACCCGCCCGGCGGCGACGCCCGCCGCAGCGCCGCGTCCAGGACCGCGTCGAGCAGCGGCCGCAGCGCCGTCCCGGCGTCGGTGACGCCCGCCGCGACCAGGGCCTGCGCGGCCTGGGCGACGAGGACCACCAGGTGGTTCGCCCCGTGCGCCAGGGCCGCGTGGTACAGCCCGCGGTCCTCCTCGGCGACGAGCACCGGTTCGCCGCCCAGCTCGACGACCAGCGCCTGCCCGATGGGCGCGAACGGACCGGCGGCGGTCACCGCGAACGTCGTGGCCTCCAGCCGGGACAGGTCCAGCGAGGTGCCGGTGAAGGTCATCGCCGGGTGGACGGCCAGGCCGATCGCCCCGGCCGCGGTGGCCGGTCCCAGCACGTCCACGCCGAACCGTCCCGCGGTGTGCACGACGAGCTGACCCATCTGCCAGGCCCCGAGACCGGCCAGCCCGGCGACCAGCGGCGCCAGGGCGTCGTCGGGCACGGTGAGCAGCACCAGCTCGGCCCGGCGCACCACCTCGTCGGTGTCGAGCACCGGCACGCCCGGCAGCAGCGCCTCGGCCCGGTCCCGGGACTGCTGGGAGACCGCCGACACCCCGACCACGGGGTGCCCGGCCGCGCGCAGCGCCGACCCCAGCACCGCGCCGACCCGGCCGGTGCCGACGACGCCGACACCCAGTCGCGGTGCGCCGGTCCCGCGCGGCGGGGCCGTCACGATAGCTGTCCCGTCGTGATCTGCCCCGTCGCGGTCCCGCTGTCGGCAGCCTGCGGGCGCGTGAGCCACTGCTCCGGCGCGGCCGTGGCCCGGGCGGCGCGGGCCCGCACCGCCTGGTCGTGCAGCAGCGTCGCCGCGACCTGCTGGTCCAGGTGCGCCACCGCCGGGCTGACCGGCCCCGGGGTGGAGTGCAGCGCGAACGTCGCCAGCCGCAGCGCCCGCTGCACCGGGCCCTGGGCGACGGCCAGCGACTGGGTGCGTTCGTGCGGTACGACGACGACCTGCCGCCAGAACCGTCCCGACCGCGCGATCAGGGCCCGTTCGGTCACCAGCACCCCGTGCCGCCGCCAGCCGACCGGGTCGACCCAGGCCGCGCGGCGCGGCGCCGGGGTGAAGCCGCCGTCGGTGCCGCTGCCGGTCAGGGCCGCGTCGACGGTCGCGACCGGATCGGCCACCCCCAGGTCCGGCAGCACCAGCCACAGGGCGGTACGCACCTGGTCACGGGTGGCCACCGGGTTGAGCACCGACTCGCGCCCTCCCGGCTGGTTCTCCTCCTGGCCGTACCCGGCGACGTTCATCTGGACCCGCCACCAGTCGGTGCCCCGCCACAGCGGCCCCTGGGCGATGCTCACGGCCTGCACCCGGCCCGGCGGGACGGTCTGGGCCCGCGACTCGGTCAGCCCGTGCCGCAGCCGGATCCCGTCCGGCGAGGTGGCGGCCCGGAAGAACGCACCCCCGTTGGCCCGCCCCCAGACCAGACCGACCAGGCCCACTCCGATCGGCAGGATCGTGACCAGCCCCCCGACCTCGCCGCCGAGCACCGAGACCACCAGCACGGCCGTGACTCCCAGCACCGCCGCGACGGTCGCGCCCGACAGGGCGATCGACCCGACCAACCGACCCAGCGGCACCTCGTAGACCTGCCGTTCAGGTGCGGTCACGAAGGCCGGCGGCGTCGCCCAGCGACGAGGACCCGTCTCCGGGGCGGCGGACGGGGGCCCCGTACCGTCTTGGGCGTCGCCGTCGGCATCCCCAGCCTCGGCCCCGACCGGTCGGCGCAGCCCTGCGGCCAGGGCCAACAGCTCGGCGCGCAGCGCGTCGGCCTCGCGCTCGGGCAGGAATGCCAGGGACACCCCCGACCCGGACCCGCCCGCGACCTCCAGCCGCAGCTCGGACAGCCCGAACAGCTGGGCCAGCAGCGGACGCACCACGTCCACCGCCTGCAACCGGTCCAGCCGGGCCTGCCGCTGCTGGCGGAACAGCACCCCCGAGCGCAGGTGGACCGCGTCGTCGGTGACCGCGTACCGGGTCATCCGCCAGGCCATCGCGGCGTAGCCGAACCCGACCAGCGCCACCGCCAGCACCCCGACCGCGACCGCCAACCACGCGCTGCGAGGCGCGTCGCCCAGGCGGGCCAGCTCGTCGGCGTTCTGGACGCCCAGCACCGCGAGCACCGCGGCCAGCACCTTCCAGCCCCGCACCAACGGGGTGACCGGGTGCATCCGCCGCCACGCCGGGGAGTCCAGCGGCGGCGCACCCTGAGCTGCGAGCCCGCTGGCAGGGCGGACCGGTGAGCTCTGCGCCGACCCGGCACCGTCCCCGGCCCCACCCGCCGGTTCGGCGAGCCCGGGCTCTTCTCGGACGTCCGACGGCTCGGTCACAGTCCGGCCAGCTTCGCCTCGCCCCGCGACGCCAACCGGTCCCGCAGGCGCGCGGCCTCGTCGGGCGCCAGACCGGGGATCGACCCGTCGGTGGCCGGCGCCGCGGTGTGCAGCTGGACCTGCGCGATCCCCAGCCAGCGCGCCACCGGCCCGGCCTGCACGTCCACGTACTGCATCCGCCCGTACGGCACCACGACCAGCCGCCGGAACATGATGCCGCGCACCACGAGCAGATCGTCGTCCCGTTCGGCATAGCCCAGGGCCCGCACCTGACGAGGCACCAACCACCCCACCCAGCCCATGACGCCCAGCGCCACCGCAGGCACCGCCCAGACCCACGGCTCACCGCTGACCAGCGCCCCCACCGTCCCGCCCACCACCGGCACCGCGAGCACCACCCCCACCACGCAGAGCCGGGCGGCGACCAACCGCCCCGACACCCTGGTCCACCGCAGGTCCGCCAGCTCGAACGGCCCGACATCGCTCATAGCCCCATCCTCCCACCAGACCCCCCGAGCCGGTCACGCGGAGAGACGTACGAGGAGACGTACAGGAGGACGTAAGAGACGCAGGACACGGCCGATGTTCGGCGCAGCCGGACGAGGCGTCCCAAGACCACCCCCAACCCCTGGTGAAGATGACACCAGCGGGGCGGGGTGTCTGGCCGCCGCGCTGGCACCGGGGCTGGCGGGAGCCGACGAAGTCGGCGAGGGACGCGCGGCGGCCAGACACCCCGCCCCGCAACCCAACCCGACCAAGACTCAAGCCAAGCCAAGCCAAGCCAAGACCGTCAGGACACAGAGCCCCCAAGCTCGGCCCCGTCCGACGGCGGCACCCGGCAGAACCGTTCCACGACGAGCCCGACCACAGCCAGCACCACCGCCCCGACCGCCGCCAGCCCCGCCGCCACGGCCCGCCGCCCGTTCCCCGGCACGACCAGATCACTCACCAGGTACACCCCCTGCCCGCCGTACCAGCCGAGCAGCAGGGCGCCGGTGTAGCAGGCGGCTTTGGCGAGCATGGCGGTGCGGACGGCCCGCAGCGGGTTCAGGTCGGGCCGTCGGCCGTGCTGGTACTGACGGACCGTCCAGCCGAGAGCGAGGACGACGGCGGCGATGAGCAGCTCGACGGCCAGCACCAGCCAGCCGACCTCGGGGAGCTGGCCGTCGTGGCGGACGAGCGTCCAGGCGCCGAGCCAGGTCAGCGCGGCCACGACGACGGCGACCGCGAGGAGCGTGGCCCACCGGGTCGCGGACATCACGCCGCTCCTGGTTCTCCCGGGGTGTCGGTCAGCCAGTCCAGGGCCATCCAGCGCACGCCTCTGGCGTCGGGGGCGTGGTCGGCGAGGCGGGCCACGGGGCCGCCGTCGGGGCCGGGCAGGACCGCGTCGGAGGCGAGCGAGGCCCACGGACCGAGGACGAACGCCCTCTCGTGGGCCCGCGGGTGGGGCAGGGTCAGCTCGTCGTCGCCGACGACGAGGTCGCCGTAGGCGATGATGTCCAGGTCCAGGGTGCGCGGGCCCCACCGTTCGAGGCGTTCCCGCCCGGCTTCGCGTTCGATGCCCTGCAGCCGACGCAGCAGGTCTCTGGGCGACAGCAGGGTCCGGGCCAGGACCACGGTGTTGAGGTAGTCGGGCTGGTCGGTGCTGCCGACCGCCGCGGTGCGGGCCAGCGGTCCGACGGCGGTGACCTCCAGGGCGGTCATAGCGCCCAGCCGCAGCACGGCCCAGCGCAGGGTCTCCTGCACGGGGCCGAGGTTGCCGCCCACGCCGATGACGACATTGGTGAGGGCTGACGGGGGCTGGTCCAGCACCTGCGCACCGGCGGTCCGGGCTGGGGCGTCGGGCGCCGGGGCAGGCCCGGACGCGAAGGCCGGGTCGGGCCCGGACGGCGCGAAGGCTGGGGCGGGCGGTGCTGCCACCTGGGCCGCGTTGCCGGGTGGGTCGAGGTTCGCCCACTGCGGCGGGGGCGGCGGGGCCCAGCCTTCGGGCAGGGCAGGGGCCGAGCCCCACGGTTCTCCGACCGGTGGGGCGGGCTCGCCGGGTGGCGCCACGGGCCCGACCGCCCAAGGCGACGGGAGGGCTTCAGCCGGGTGGACGGCCTGGACGGCCTCGGCGGGGCCGGGCCAGGTAGCCGGTACTGCTGGCTGGGCAGCCGGGACGGCCGCCTCGGACCAGGCCGGGGTGGGCTCCGGCGTGACAGGTCCCGCTGCGAAAGGCTCCAGGGCGGCGACGGGCTGGCTCGGCTGCGGCCCGGGTTCGGGCGCGGACGCTACCGGGACGGGACCGCTCGGCCAGCCGGGCACCGCCGGGGCAGACCAGGCCTGCGGTGGGGCCTCCTGCGGACCGGGGGCGGGCACCCAGACCGGGTCGGGCACGGCCCGGTCCGGTGCGGCCGGGTCTGGGGCGACATGGTCGGACGCGGCTTCGGCGATCCACGACGCCTCGACCACCTGGGGCGCCACCTGGGGCGCCACGTCTGGTACGACGACCGGTTCTGGGGTCACCGGAGCGGACGTGTACGCAGGGCCGTCGGCCAGCCGCGCGTCCGGCTCTGGAGTCACCGGAGCGGATGTGTACGCGGGACCGTCGGCCAGCCGCGCGTCCGGCTCTGGGGTCGGCTCGTCGGTCGGCACGACCGGTTCCGGTTCAGGGGCCGCGAGCGCGGCCAGCTCGGCGTCGGCCTGCACGACCGGTTCAGGGGCCGCGGGCGCCGCCGGTTCGGCGTCGGCCTGCACGGCAGGGGCGGCGTCCGGGCTGGAGACCAGGTGGGCCACCACGGGGCCGAGACCGGGCGCGACGACCACCGCACCCGCCGAGGACGGGGCTGGGGTCACCGTGGCGGGTGGGATCGACGGCGGCATCGGCTCGTCCCACGCCGGCTGGTCGGCGGGTTCGGGCGCAGCGGGTTCGTCGGTCTCGCCCGCAGGCAGGTCCGTACCTTCTTCTGGGCCTTCTTCCGGCGCCACGGCCGCCGGGTCTTCGACCAGGTCAGCCGCCTCGTAAGGTGTCACGCTGGGCTCGGCCGCGAGGTCCGCGGCGCTGGGTGCCAGGTCGGGCACCGCGAACTCGTCGGACGGGCGGGCCTCGAGCGCCGGGGCCGGGGCGTCCACCACGGGAACCCGGGTCCGGTCACGCCGGACGGAGACGACCACGTCGGCGAACTCCACCGCGGCGCTGACGGCGTCAGGCTGGCCGAGCAGCGGCGCCTGGGGCTTGTGCACGGTGACGTCCACGGCGACGGCCTGCGGGTGGGCCAGCCCGGTGGCGGCGATCCGTTCGGCCAGGGTCTCCAGCAGGGCGACCGGCGGGCCGGTGAGCACCGCGACGACCTGACGGGCCAGACTGGCGTAGTCGAGGGTCCGGGTCAGGTCGTCAGCGGCGGCGGCGGGCCGGGTGTCGGTGTGCACGACGATATCGACGACGAACCGCTGCCCGTCGCGACGTTCGTGCTCGTGCACGCCGTGGTACCCGTGGGCGGCCAGGCCGCGCAGCTCGATCCGGTCGGGACCGTCGTCGACAGCCTGGTCGTGCGGGCGGGCGGGCTGGGCCTCGGCTGCCTGTGTCCCTGCCAGCGGTGTTCCGGTCCTCATCGCTTCTTCCCGTCGTCGCGTGCGGCCTGCCACGCCTGCGCTACCCGCACGGCGTCGACCGATGATCTCACCTCGTGCACCCGCACCGCCCAGGCTCCCGCGGCGGCCGCGAGGGCGCTGACCGCCACGGTGGCGGCGTCCCGGTCCGACGGCGGGCCGTCGCAACGGTCCACCAGGGTACCGAGAAACCGTTTCCGGCTGGCGCCGACCAGCACCGGGAAGCCGTCGGCCAGCAGCTCGTCCAGCCGGGCCAGCAGCGGCCAGCAGCTCGTCCCGGTCTTCGCGAACCCCAGTCCCGGGTCGAGCACGACCTGCTGGTCGGCGATCCCCGCGGCCCGCATCGCCGCGACCCGCGCGGCCAGCTCGGCGCGCACGTCGGCGACGATATCGCCGTACCGGTCGAGGGTGTCCATCCGGTCGGCGTGCCCCCGCCAGTGCATCGCGACGTAGGCCACGCCGAGATCGGCCACCAGCGGGTGCATCCGCGGGTCGGCCAGCCCGCCGGACACGTCGTTGACCAGCACCGCCCCGGCGTCCACCGCCGCCGCCGCGACCGCCGACCGCATGGTGTCCACGCTCACCGCCGCACCGGCGGACGCCAGCGCGGTCACGACCGGCAGCACCCGCCGGACCTCTTCTGCCTCGCTCACCCGTCCCGCCCCCGGCCGGGTGGACTCCCCGCCCACGTCGACCAGGTCGGCCCCGGCCGCGACCATGGCCGTGCCGTGCGCCACGGCGGCGTCGACGCACCCCCACCGCCCCCCGTCGGAGAACGAGTCCGGTGTGACGTTGAGCACCCCCATGACCAGCGTCCGGTCGGCGCGCGGCACCCCCACGGGCCCACTCCGTGGTCGCGTCGACACAGCTGTATCCATCGCACCGAGCGTAGCTGCCCCGCCATGCCCTTGGCCGGTTTCGGCAAAATCTCCACAACCAACGACCGACATCACCATGGTCGATCGGCTACCGTCCCAGCACCAGTCCCATCGCCTCGGCCCGAGTGGCCACATCGTGCATCGCCCCGCGCACCGCCGAGGTCACCGTCCGCGCCCCCGGCTTGCGTACCCCGCGCATGGACATGCACAGGTGCTCGCACTCGACGACGACCAGCACCCCGCGCGGTGCCAGCCCGGTGACCAGGGCGTCCGCTATCTGGGAGGTGAGCCGTTCTTGTACCTGGGGCCGCCGGGCGTACACCTCGACGAGCCGGGCCAGCTTGGACAGACCGGTGATCCGCCCGTCGTCGCCGGGGACGTACCCGACGTGCGCCAGCCCGTGGAACGGCAGCAGGTGGTGCTCGCACACGGAGTGCACCGCGATGTCCTTGACGACCACCATCTCCTGGTGGCCCAGGTCGAAGGTCGTGGCCAGGGCCTGTACGGGGTCGGCGGTCAGCCCGGCGAAGATCTCGGCGCAGGACCGGGCCACCCGCTCGGGGGTGTCGCGCAGGCCCTCACGGTCGGGGTCCTCGCCGATGCCGAGCAGCAGCTCGCGGACCGCGGCGCGGATCCGGTCTGGGTCCATGGGGTCACCCGCCTAGGTCGGCAGCACCCTGCTCGGCGGGAGTCTGCACCGGCGGACGCCCTGAGACCTCGCGGTTGTCCCCGGAGATCCACACGTCGCGTTCGGGGCACTTGACGACGGGTTCGAACACCTCGGCCAGCTGGGCGGCGTTGAGCGTCTCCTTGTCCAGCAGCTCGAGCACCAGGTGGTCCAGGACGTCGCGGTACTGGACCAGGATCTCGCGGGCCTCGTCGTGCGCGCGTTCCAGCAGGGTCCGGACCTCCAGGTCGATGCTGGCGGCGATGTCTTCGGAGTAGTCGCGCTGGTGCCCGACGTCCCGGCCGAGGAATACCTCGGACGATTCCTGGCCCAGCCGCACGGCACCGAGGGTGGCGCTCATGCCGAACTGGGTGACCATCTTGCGCGCGGTGGCGGTGGCTTTCTCGATGTCGTTGGCCGCGCCGGTGGTCGGGTCGTGGAACACCAGCTCTTCGGCCACCCGGCCGCCCATGGCGTAGGCCAGCTGGTCGAGCAGCTCGTTGCGGGTGGTGGAGTACTTGTCCTCGGTGGGCATGACCATGGTGTAGCCCAGGGCCCGGCCGCGCGGCAGGATCGTGACCTTGGTGACCGGGTCGGTGTACCGCAGCGCGGCGGCAACCAGGGCGTGCCCGCCTTCGTGGTAGGCGGTGATCTTCTGCTCCTTGGAGTTCATCACCCGGGTGCGTTTCTGGGGCCCGGCCACGACCCGGTCGATGGCCTCGTCCAGCGCGTGGTCGTCGATGGTCTGGCCACCCTGCCGGGCGGTGAGCAGCGCCGCCTCGTTGAGGACGTTGGCCAGGTCGGCGCCGGTGAACCCAGGAGTCCGCCGGGCCACGGCGACCAGGTCCACGCCGGGTGCCATCGGCTTGCCCTTGGCGTGCACGGCGAGGATCTGCTCGCGGCCCTTGAGGTCGGGCGGTTCGACGGAGACCTGCCGGTCGAACCGGCCGGGGCGCAGCAGCGCCGGGTCGAGGATATCGGGCCGGTTGGTCGCGGCGATCATGATGACGTTCGTCTTGACGTCGAACCCGTCCATCTCGACCAGCATCTGGTTCAGGGTCTGCTCACGCTCGTCGTGCCCGCCGCCCAGGCCCGCGCCGCGGTGACGACCGACGGCGTCGATCTCGTCGACGAAGATGATGGCCGGGGCGTGCTGCTTGGCCTGCTCGAACAGGTCGCGCACCCGGGAGGCGCCGACGCCGACGAACATCTCGACGAAGTCCGACCCGGAGATGGTGTAGAACGGGACGCCAGCTTCCCCGGCCACGGCCCGGGCCAGCAGGGTCTTGCCGGTGCCGGGCGGCCCGTACAGCAGCACACCCTTGGGGATCTTCGCGCCGACGGCCTGGAACTTCACCGGTTCGGTGAGGAACTCCTTGATCTCGGCCAGCTCTTCGAGAGCCTCGTCCACCCCGGCCACATCGGCGAACGTGACCTGCGGGGACTCCTTGCTGACCAGCTTGGCCCGGGACTTGCCGAAGCTCATCACCCGGGAGCCGCCGCCCTGCATGTTCATGATGAGGAACCAGAAGATGGCCAAGATGATGATGAACGGCACGATGAGCATCAGCGTCGACGTCCACCACGACTGGGTCTGCACGACCGATGTCCAGCCCTTGGCCAGGTCCGCGTCGCCGATCGCCCGGGCGACCTGCGACCCCTGGGCGTTGACGTAGTGGAACTGCACGTTCTTGCCGTACTTCTGCTCCTCGCCGTCGACCGTCTTCTTGAACTCCGTGGTCAGGGTGAGGTCGACCCGGCGGATCGGGTCGGTGATCCGGGCCTGCTCGACGGTGCACCTGTCGTCGTCGGCCTTGGCCTCGGTGGTGCACAGGGCCAGCAGCGCCAGCCCGTCGGAGGTGTCGATACGTTTCTTCGACGGACCCTGGTTGAGGAAGGTCGCCGCCAGGGCGACGAGCGCGACCGCGACGACGATCCAGATCAAGGGTCCGCGTACGAGTTTTTTCACGTTCATGGGCGAGGGGCGTCCCTCATCCTCCGCAGGGTCGAGATGCTCAGAGCTCGAAGGTACACGGTGATCCCCCCGATCCCGCACCCAGGCCCTCCCCTGTTCGCCCAAGGCACACCGGTCGGGCCCGCGGCACTGCGGGGCGCCGACCGACCGCACCCGTTCGAGGCGGGCGGGCCCACGGCGCGAGAGGCTCCGCGCGACAACGCAGCCAGCGCGCCCGGCTGGTGGCGGCGGAAATCGGTGGATCGGGGCTCAGGACTGGGCGGCGCGGCGGGCCCGGGCGGCGATCTTGGCCCGCGCCTCGGCCGCCAGGACCACCTTGCGGATCCGCACGATCTCCGGCGTGACCTCGACGCACTCGTCGTCCCGGGCGAACTCCAGGGACTCCTCCAGGGTGAGGGTGCGGGGCGGGGTCAGAGACTCGAAGCTCTCCGCGGTGGACGAGCGCACGTTGGTCAGCTTCTTCTCCCGGGTGATGTTGACGTCCATGTCCTCGTTGCGCGAGTTCTCGCCCACCACCTGACCCTCGTACACCTCGGACGTGGGCTGGACGAAGAACGTGCCCCGGTCCTGCAGCGCGAGCATGGCGTACGGGGTGGCCGCTCCCGGCCGGTCGGCCACCAGCGACCCGGTCTGACGGGACTCGATCGGGCCGGCCCACGGTTCGTACCCCGAGGCGGTGGACGACGCGATTCCCGTCCCCCGGGTGTCGGTGAGGAATTTGGTCCGGAAGCCGATCAAACCCCGCGCGGGCACGACGAACTCCATCCGCACCCACCCGGTGCCGTGGTTGGCCATGGTCTCCATCCGGCCCTTGCGGGTGGCGAGCAGCTGGGTGACGGCGCCCAGGTACTCCTCCGGCACGTCGACCGTCATGCGCTCGACCGGTTCGTGCACCACCCCGTCGACGGTCTTGGTGACGGCGGTGGGCTTGCCGACGGTGAGCTCGAACCCTTCGCGCCGCATCTGCTCGACCAGGATGGCCAGCGCCAGCTCGCCGCGCCCCTGCACCTCCCAGGTGTCGGGCCGGTCGGTCGGCAGCACCCGCAGCGACACGTTGCCGACCAGCTCCCGGTCGAGCCGGTCCTTGACCTGGCGGGCGGTCAGCTTGTGCCCCTTGGCCCCCTTGCCGGCCAGCGGGGAGGTGTTGATGCCGACGGTGGCGGAGATGGCCGGGTCGTCCACGGCGATCAGCGGCAGCGGACGCGGGTCGTCCGGGTCGGCCAGGGTCTCGCCGATTGTGATGCCCTCGATCCCGGCGACCGCGACGATATCGCCCGGCCCGGCCGACGCCGTCGGCACCCGCTCCAGGGCCTGGGTAGCCAGCAGCTCGGTGACCTTGACCGTCTGCGTCGTGCCGCCGTGCCGCACCCAGGCCACCTGCTGCCCCTTGGTCAGGGTGCCGTTGAAGATGCGTAGCAGCGCCAGACGCCCGAGGAAGGGCGAGGCGTCCAGGTTCGTGACATGGGCCTGCAACGGCGCGTCGGGGTCGTACGTCGGGGCGGGGATTCGGTCGAGAACCGTCGCAAACAGCGGTTCCAGGTCGGGGCTGTCCGGCAGCTGACCGTCGGCCGGGGCGGTCAGGGAGGCCCGCCCCGCCTTGGCCGCGGCGTACACCACGGGCACGTCGAGCACCGCGTCCAGGTCCAGCTCCGGCTCGTCCTCGTGCAGGTCGGAGGCCAGCCCCAGCAGCAGGTCGTGGGTCTCTTCCACCACCTCGGCGATCCGGGCGTCGGACCGGTCGACCTTGTTCACCACCAGCACGACCGGCAGCTTCGCGGCCAGGGCCTTGCGCAGCACGAACCGGGTCTGCGGCAAGGGACCTTCCGAGGCGTCCACCAGCAGCACGACCCCGTCCACCATGGACAGCCCCCGCTCCACCTCCCCCCCGAAGTCCGCGTGGCCGGGGGTATCCACGACGTTGATCGTCACCCCGTCCGGCTGCCCCACGACGGCGGCGTGCGGCCCGGCGTACCGCACCGCGGTGTTCTTCGCCAGGATCGTGATGCCCTTCTCCCGCTCCAGCTCACCGGAGTCCAGGGCCCGCCGCTCGACATGGTCGTGCTCCCCGAACGCCCCCGTCTGCCACAGCATGGCGTCCACCAGGGTCGTCTTGCCGTGGTCGACGTGCGCGACGATCGCCACGTTCCGCAGGTCAGGCCGGTTTGCCACAGGCACGCAGGTACTCCGTCTCAGCAGGGGACGACGAACCCCACGGCCCGCCGCACAGATTCTACGACCCCCCGCTCCGGGGCGAGGGACGAAGTTCCGGGCGAGGGACGAAGCAATAAGTTCGTCCCTCGTCCGGAACTTCGTCCCTCGCAGCCTGCTACGGTCGAGGCCGTGAACAGCGAGATATCACCTGCGATCGCGGCGATCATGGCTGCTGGACCTGATCTCTACCCAGATCACGGCATCGACTTCCGTCCGTTCCCACGGTTCGAAGACGCGGACGAAACTGCGTCATGGGTCGCGGACTGGGGTACCCCTGATGCACCGTCACACCTGCTCCACATGCTCGGGGACGACGGTACCGGCGGGCGCGTCGCGCTATGGGCCATCCGGGACGGTGAACCGTTGGAGCAACAACCGGTCGTGTTCCTCGGCTCCGAGGGAGACACCGCGGTCCTGGCTCGCGACGCTGCCGACCTGCTGTGGCTCCTCGCCCACGGCCGCGGCCCGGTCGAGCTGCTCCACATGGACGAGGACGACGAGGACCAGCCCGGACCGCACCCGGAGCTGATGGCTGCCGCCCGTGAGCTGGCCCCGGACCGCGACCGACCCGTCGAGCAGATCCGCACCGACGCCGCCACCGTCGCCGCCGAGCTGCCCGACCTGGTGGAATGGCTCGGACCGCCCCGGTGACACCGCCGAGGGACGAAGTTCCGGACGAGGGACGAAGCAATAAGTTCGTCCCTCGTCCGGAACTTCGTCCCT
>WRMB01000050.1 GCA_009777345.1 Micrococcales bacterium
CGAGGTCTTCCTGCTGGACGGCGTAGGAACCTCCATCATCGGAAGACCTCGACCCCACCGACGACCGACGCGCCGCCCCTACCAGCCCTCGCCCGCCAACCCGCTACACCCTCAACTGCGTAGAGCCCCTATGACGGGAGGGCTGGGTCAAGCCCACGAAACCGAGAGCCTCACGACGGTGGAAATCGGTGGGTCCGGGCTGAGGCGTACAGGCAGACCGCGGCGGCGGCGGCCAGGTTCAGCGACTCGGCCTGGCCGTGCAGCGGGATGCGGACCGTCGCGTCGGCGGTCTGGAGCACCTCGTCGGGCAGGCCGTGGGCCTCGTTGCCGAACAGCCACGCCGTGGGGCCTGCCAGGTCCGGTACGCCGACGGGGGTGTCGCCCGCTACGTCGAGCAGGTCGTCCAGGTCGCACCGGCCGTCGCCCGCAGCGGCCAGGACGGTCAGACCGGCACCGTGGAGCGTCGCGACCAGGGACGACGTCGCCACCCCGACCGCCACCGGCCGGTGGAACAAGGACCCCGCGGTAGACCGGACCACCTTGGGGTTGTGCACGTCCACCGAGGTGTCGGACAGCAGCACAGCCCCGGCCCCGGCAGCGTCCGCGGTGCGCACCACCGTCCCCACGTTGCCGGGGTCGCGCACCTGCACCAGCACCGCCACCAGGCGTGGCCGGGCGGCCAGGGCCTGCCGCACGGGCACGTCCACCGGGTCGGCGACAGCCACGACCTCCTGGGCGTCCGGGCTCATCGCGGCCAGGACCGCCGGGGTACCCAGACGAGGCAGCACCCCACGTCCCGCGGCCGATGCGACGATCTCGGGGTAGCGCTCGGCCGAGGCCGCGGTCAGGTACACCGCGTGCAGACCCACCGCTGACGCCCGCACCGCCTCGCGTACCGCCTGGGGGCCCTCGACGAGGAACCGCCCGGTCCGTTCCCGCACCGCGCGACCGGCCAGGGCGCGTACCTGCCGCACCCGCTCGGCGCGTGGATTGACCAGCAGCGAGCCGGTCAGCAGGTCGTCCAGCACAGTTCCACCACCCTCAGCAGCCGTCCCGGTGCGTAGGTCTCGCGCCGACCCACTGGTTCGAGCCGACGGACCGGCACGAGACCCACGCACCGGGACCGACGACCTCCGCAGCCAGGGGTCGGCGGGGTGGTCAGGCGGCGCGCGGCGCGTTGATATCGGCCGGGAGCGCCTGCTTGGCGAGGGCGACGATCGCGGCGAACGCCTTGGGGTCGTTGACGGCCATCTCGGCGAGCATCCGACGGTCCACCTCGACCTGCGCGGCCTTGAGGCCCTGGATGAAGCGGTTGTAGGTCATGCCCTCGGCCCGGACGGCCGCGTTGATCCGGGTGATCCACAGCTTGCGGAAGTCGCCCTTGCGCACCTTGCGGTCGCGGTAGGCGTAGACCATCGAGTGGGTGACCTGCTCTTTGGCCTTGCGGTACAGGCGGGACCGCTGACCGCGGTAGCCGCTGGCCCGCTCCAGGGTGGTGCGGCGCTTCTTCTGGGCGTTGACCGCCCGCTTCACGCGTGCCACGTGATGCTCCTTCGTCGTCGGGTCGGACGCTGGCGCGCTGGTGCGCGCGGGACAGTCAGCGGCCGAGCAGTCTCTTGTACTTGCGGGCGTCGGCGGGGGCGAGCTCGACGTCCCCGGCCAGGCGGCGGGTCAGGCGGCTCGACTTGCGCTCGAACAGGTGCCGCACACCCGCCCGTTCCCGCATGAGCTTTCCGGAGCCGGTGACGCGCACCCGCTTCTTGGTGCCGGAGTGCGTCTTGTTCTTCGGCATGGTCCGTTCTCCTTGTCGTTAGTGCCGTCCTTGCGGGCGGCGGTACAGCGCGACGGTCAGCGGCCGACCGGGGGCCGCGGACGCGGGCCCGGTCGAGGTGCTGCCCTCGCGGCAGGCGTCCGGGGCGCCGCGGCCGACGGCCGGGGCACCGGCGCGGTCTTGGCGGCGGCCGGACTGGCCGCGGGTGTCGCAACAGGTTTC
Source organism: Micrococcales bacterium (assembly GCA_009777345.1). Taxonomy (GTDB): domain Bacteria; phylum Actinomycetota; class Actinomycetes; order Actinomycetales; family Cellulomonadaceae; genus Cellulomonas. The sequence continues at coordinate 1,994 of WRMB01000050.1, forward strand.
GCGGCCGACACACGGGGCGCCGGGGGTTTCGCTGCAGGTTCCGGCTGCGCAACAGGTTCCGGCTCGGCCGGAGGCTCCGGCGCTGCCGGGGCTGGGCTTGTCGAGACTGGGCTTGTCGAGACTGGGCTCGTCGGGGCCGAGGCCTCGGTGGGCACCTCGACCGCCGCGTCCTGGCGGGCCTTGGCCTGGGCGGCCCGCCGGGCCTCGTTGCGCTGCTCGGCCTTCTTCTTCACCGGGGCGATGACCATGACCATGTTCCGGCCGTCCTGCTTCGGCTGGCTCTCCACGAAGCCGAACTCGCCGATGTCATCGGCCAGCCGGGACAGCAGACGGATACCGGCCTCGGGCCGCGACTGCTCCCGGCCTCGGAACTGGATCATCACCTTGACCTTGTCGCCAGCCTTGAGGAACCGCTCGACGTGGCCTTTCTTGGTGCCGTAGTCGTGCGGGTCGATCTTCAGCCGGAAGCGGATCTCCTTGAGGACCGTGTTCGCCTGGTTGCGCCGGGCCTCGCGGGCTTTCATGTCCGCTTCGTACTTGTACTTGCCGTAGTCCATGATCTTGACGACCGGCGGACGAGCGTCAGGTGCGACCTCCACGAGGTCGAGATCGGCGTCCTGCGCCAGGCGCAGGGCGTCCTCCAACCGCACGATGCCGACCTGCTCGCCGGCAGGGCCGACGAGCCGGACCTCGGCGACACGGATCCGGTCGTTGATGCGGGGCTCGCTGATGTGCTGCTCCTTGGGGTCGTCGGTGGCCCCCTGGGACGAAGAAGGCCCTCGTCCCAGGCACAGGGGCGAAGGCCTCACGAACCCACCGGCGTACCGGTACCGGACGTGGCCGGAGCCACGACCGTGGGCTCGACCCGGGCCCTGTCGTCGGGCCGTGGACCACAGTGGTCGTCGACCCCGAGGCTGTCGGGAACGGGTGGGAGAGATCTCCGCTTGTGCACCTGCGCAGCGCGCAGGTCGGTCAGCCGCCGATGGTACCAGAGCCGACCCGACGCCTCCCACTCGTCCGCCCGTCTGGCAGGATGCTCGGGTGACCGACGCACCAGACCCCGACGACATCGCCGCCGCCACCCGAGACATCGCGGACGTCGCGGCCGTCGAGATCATCACTACCGCCGCGGTGCACCTCATGAGCGCCGCCGCGGTCAAGTGCGGTCTGGCGCAGGACGGTCCCGACGGGCGCGGCGAGGACCTGCGCGACCTCGACGAGGCCCGCAAGCTCATCACCGCGCTGGCCGGTCTGGTCGTCACGGCCGCCCCGGACCTGGGCAACGAGCACGCCCGGTCCCTGCGCGACGGGCTGCGCACCCTCCAGCTGGCCTTCCGGGAGGCCTCGCTCTACCCCGACGCCCCCGGCGAAGGCCCCGGAGAGCGGCTGACAGGTCCCGTGTCCTGAGCCCGTTCCGGGTGCGGCACAGCGGCACGGTCCCGTCCTGCCGTCAGGGTCAATATGCTGGTACGCGTCAGCAAGACCTGAGGAGGACACGATGGAGATGCGCAGCTTCGACCCGGGCCAGTTCACCGACGCGGTACAGGACGTGGTCTCGATCCGCCGCGTGTACGGCGAGGCCTACCAGCAGGGTGAGACCTTGGTGATCCCCGTCGCCAAGGTGATCGGCGGTTCCGGCCTGGGCGTCGGGGGCGGCGCGGACAAGGACGGGGCCGACGGCGGGGGCGGCGGCGGGTGCTTCGCCACCCGGGTGCGGGCCACCGGCGTGTTCGTCGTCGACGACACCGGTGTGCGCTGGCACCCCGCGTTCGACCTCAACCGGGCGGTGCTGGTCGGCCAGATCGTGCTCGGCGCGGTGATCGTCACGACGCTCGGCGGTCTGGGGCTGCGCAAGGCCGTGGACGGGTTCAGCCTGCGGCGGATGCTGCTGCGCCGCTGAGCCCGGATCCACCGCCCCGCGGTCACCGCCCGGCGACGTCCAGGGCCTCGGGCAGGGTGAACGCCTCGGCGTACAGGGCCTTGCCGACGATGGCACCCTCGACCCCGAGCGGTACCAGCTCGCGCAGCGCCCGCAGGTCGTCCAGGGTGGACACCCCGCCGGACGCGACGACGGCCGCGTCGGTCCGGGTGCACACCTCGCGCAGCAGGTCCAGGTTCGGGCCGCGCAGGGTGCCGTCCTTGGTGACGTCGGTGACGACGTAGCGGACGCACCCGGCGTCGTCCAGCCGGGCCATCACCTGCCACAGGTCGCCGCCCTCCTGGGTCCAGCCGCGGGCGGCCAGCGTGGTGCCGCGCACGTCCAGGCCGACGGCGATCCGCTCGCCGTGGGCGGCGATGACCGCGGCGGTCCAGTCCGGGTCTTCCAGCGCCGCGGTGCCCAGGTTGACCCGGGTGGCCCCGGCGTCCAGCGCCCGGGCCAGGCTGGCGTCGTCGCGGATACCGCCGGACAGCTCGACGTTCACCCCGGCACCCACCAGGAAGGCGGTGACCTGCGCCAGCCGCGAGGCGTTGTCGCCGCGGCCGAACGCCGCGTCCAGGTCGACCAGGTGCACCCACTGTGCCCCGGCCGACTGCCAGGCCAGGGCGGCGTCCAGCGGGTCGCCGTAGGAGGTCTCAGAACCCGCCTCGCCCTGGACCAGGCGGACGGCCTGCCCGTCGGCGACGTCGACGGCGGGCAGCAGGATCAGACGGTCGGTCACGACGCTCCTTCGGTTCGCGAGGATCACGGTTCGGACAGCGGTGGGTCACGACAGCACGGCGACCCAGTTGCGCAGCAACCTGGCCCCGGCGTCGCCGGACTTCTCCGGGTGGAACTGGGTGGCCGACAGCGGTCCGTTCTCCACGGCGGCGACGAACCGGCCGCCGTGGTCGGACCAGGTCACCGTCGGCGGCGGCTGCGGTCCGGGCTGGACGTCCAGCGGGAACGACCGCGCCGCGTACGAGTGCACGAAGTAGAACCGTTCGTCGCCGACGCCGTCGAACAGCACCGACCCGTCCGGCGCCGTCACCGGCGACCAGCCCATGTGCGGCACCACGTCGGCCTCCAGCCGGTCCACGACACCGGGCCACTCCCCCAGCCCTTCAGAGGCGACCCCGTGCTCCTCGCCCCGGGCGAACATCACCTGCATCCCCACGCAGATACCCAGCACGGGTCGACCGCCGGCGAGCCGCCGGTCGACGACCTGGTCGCCGCGCACGGCGCGCAGCCCGTCCATCACGGCGGCGAACGCCCCGACCCCGGGGACCACCAGCCCGTCGGCCGCCTCGGCGGCGTCCCGGTCGGCGGTCAGCTCGACCTGCGCACCGACCCGCTGCAGCGCCCGCACGGCCGACCGGACGTTGCCGAAGCCGTAGTCGAGCACGACGACACGAGGCTGGGGCACGCCACCCAGAGTACCGGGCACACCCTGCAAGCCGGGCGAAAACCCACCAACGGCGGTATCGGTAGCCGGTAGCATCGCAGCGTGAACGAGGAGCGACTTCTGGTGGTGGACGACGATGCGACCATCACCGACGCCCTCGCCGCCCTGCTGCGGCGGGAAGGGTTCGTCGTGGACGTCGCCTACGACGGCGAGTCGGCGCTGACCGTCGTGGCGTTGGAAGAACCCGATCTGGTGGTGCTCGACATCGTGCTGCCCGGGATCGACGGGCGGGCGGTGCTGCGTCGGCTGCGGGCCGACGGTCGCACCGTCCCGGTGATCCTGCTGACCTCGGTCGGGGAGGCCGCCGAACGGGCCCGTGCCCTGGACGAGGGCGCCGACGACTACCTGAACAAGCCGTTCGACCACTCCGAGCTGGTGTCCCGGACGCGGGCGATCCTGCGCCGCACCCAGCGCGGCACCCTGTCGCTGGCCGCGTCCCCCCGGCTGCGGGCCGGCGACCCCGCCGGCGGGCCCGCGGGCGTCCTGCTGGCCGACCGCCTGACCCGCCGGTACTGGCTGGGCGACCGGGAGCTGGTGCTCACCCCGAAGACCACGACGCTGCTGGACTACCTGCTCACCCACCCCGACGAGCTGATCAGCCGGGACCGGCTGCTGGAGGCCGTGTGGGGGTTCGAAGACCCGATCGGCACCCGAGCCGTGGACCAGCGGGTGGCCGAGCTGCGCAAGGCGCTCGGCGACGACGCGGCCCACCCGCACTGGTTGACGACCGTCCCCGGGCAGGGCTACCGGTTCCACGGTCCGGTCGCGGCCGACTGCTGACACGAGCGAACCGATATGAGCACCCCCCACAGGGCGACCACCGTGGCACCGACCGACCAGACGCTGATCGACACCGTGCCGCTCATGGATCCGGACGACCCCGCTGGCTCCCGGGCGCGCAGCGTCCTGCTCTGGCTGGTCGTCGCGCTCCCCGCGGTCGCCGGGCTGGTCGGGGCCGTCGTCGTGCTGCAGCGCGAATCGCCCCTGGTGGTGCTCACCGCGCCGCTGCCCGCCGTGATCGCCGAGGTGGGCGTGGGGACGAGCCTGGTCGCGAGCCTCTGGCCGTGGCGCCGCCGCCGGGCCCGGCGCCGCGCCTTCGCCGCCGCGCAGGCCGCGCACGCCCAGGCCGTCGCCCGCGACCGGGAGGTGCACGCGATGCGGATGCGGCTGCTGCTACGCCTGGACCACGAGCTGAAGAACCCGCTCCAGGCGCTGCGCCTCACGGTGGCGTCCGCGCCCGACGACCTGGCCCAGGCGCTGCCGGTAGTGGCCGCCCAGGCCGACCGGATCGGCGCCCTGCTCGGCGACCTGCGCAAGCTGGCCGAGCTGGAACGGCGCCAGCTGGACCTGGGCCCGGTAGACCTGGCCGCACTGCTCACCGAGGTGCGCGACGACGTCGCCGCCCGCCCCGGCGGCTTCCAGCGGCGCTGGTCGGTGACCCTGCCCACCGCGCCCTGGCCGGTGCCCACCCTCACCGCCGACCCGGACCTGGTCTACCTGGCGGTCCGCAACCTGGCCGACAACGCCCTGAAGTACTCCCGGCCCGGTGACTCGATCGACCTGCGGGTCAGCGAACCCACCGACGGCTGGGTGCTCGTCGAGGTGGCCGATACCGGCCTGGGTATCCCCGACGACGAGCAGCACCAGGTCTGGGAGGAGTTCGCCCGGGCCTCGACGTCCCGCACCCTGCCCGGCACCGGTATGGGCCTGCCCCTGGTGCGCACCGTGACCCGCCGCCACGGCGGCAGCACCACCCTGCGCTCCCGCGCGGGCTGGGGAACCGCCGTCGGCCTGTGGCTGCCCGTGGTTCCGCCCGCGGTCCCCGTCGCCCGTCCCGGTGCTCAACCGAACGTCGGGATGTAGATCTCGACCCGACGGTTGAGCTGGCGCCCGGCGGGGTTGTCCTGACCGTTGATCTGGTTGGGGGCCACCGGGCGGGTCTTGCCGTACCCGACGGCCTCCAGGTTCGAGGTGACACCGGCGGCGAGCAGGCCGTCGCGCACCGCATCGGCCCGGTTCTCCGACAGGGTCTGGTTGAACGCGTCGTCGCTGATCGAGTCGGTGTGGCCCTCGATGACCGCCTTGGGCACCTGGTTGTCCTTCAGCGCCTGGGCGACGGTGTCCAGCACCGCCTGGGCGTCGGGACGGATATCGGCCTGGCCGAAGTCGAACAGCAGCGTCGCGTCCACGGTGATCGATACCCCGCAGAACGTCTGCGGTGTCAGTGCGCCCAGCGGCGGGAACTTGCCCAGAGCGGGCACCGGCGTCAGCGGCGGGGCCGCCACGTCCAGCACCTGGGACCCGACGATGTGCGCGGTACCGTTCCCGTCGTTCTCGATCAGCAGCCGGTCGGCGACGTACGAACCCGATCCGTCACCGTTGTTCTTGATGACGATACCGCCGCCGGAATAGCCGCCCGAACCGTCGCCCTCGTTGGTGATGATCCCGTCCGGACCGCTGTACGTCCCGGCACCTTTCCCGTCCAGGGAGACGACCAGCCCGGCGTCACCACCCGACCCGGTGTACAGACCCGAACCGTCGGCGCGCGCCTCTATGATCGCCGACGGCCCCACATAGGTACCCGACCCGTCGGCCTTGACCTGGATGGTCTCGTTCGAAGACAGGACCAGCCCCGACCCGTCGCCGAAGTTCTGGGTGATCCCGTCCGGACCGGCATAGGTCGTGCCGCCGTCGCCGTAGGCCAGCGTCGCCCCGTCGGAGATGATCCGGGTACCGGAGTCGTCGCAGGCCACCGGGGACAGGGTCAGACCAGGGTAGCGGTCGCCGATATCGGCGAACTGCTGGGTGAACGCATCGTCCCGGGCGTACAGCAGCGACATGTCCGGCAGCGTGAACAGCGGCACGTCCGGGAACTGCCCCATCTCGTAGCCCGGCACCACCATTCCCGGTACCACGTCCGTCACCGGCGCTCCCGCCGCGGCCGTCCTCCCCGGCTCCGACTCCCTTACCGGGCTGTCCGCGGACGACCATGAACACCCCGTCGCCACAAGTCCAGCGGCAGTCACGACGGCCAGGACGACCGTCCGCCGCCGTCCCTCAGTTCTTCTTGACATTGGTATGGCTTCCCGTGTTGGTCACCGAGGGAGAGCCTTGGTCGTAGTAGACACCCGCATGGTCCGCCTGGATAGTGACCCGTGGACCAATCGTGCCGGTGTAGACCTTGGCATGGTTGGCCGCGTCCGCCGGTGCCACTGTCACGTCGCCCAGGGTTCCGGTATAGACATGGACGTGGCCTGCGGCGATGGTGAGGCTGCTGACCTCGTTGGCGACGACCCTGGAATGCATACCGCCCGTACCCACGTTGACGCGGTCCGCCTGAGCGACCCAGACTTTGACATGGCCATGCGTAACGTTGACGTCGGTGCAGTGACCGTGCAGGACCACCTTCTGGTGGTCGCCGGTCGAGCTCCACGGACCGTCGTTGCACTCGTAGGGGAACTGGCTGCCGCTGCTGACGGAGCCGAACTGTTCGACACGGGTCGCGAAGCTGCTGTCGGACTCGCCAGGCTGCTGCACCGGTTCGTCCGGGACGACGCCACCCGCGACTCCGTCCGCCTCGCCGCTGTCATTCCTGTCGACGGCCCGGCCACCCTGCGACCCGTCACTGGCGATCGGTCGATCACTCCCGTCCGCGCCTCGCGAGCCACCGTCGTCGACCAAGACTCCGCACGCTGACAGAACCAGGGTCGATGCCAGGGCCAGAGAGGCCGCGAGCACCATCTTCCTCATCGCCTATCCCAATCCTCGTCGGGTCCGGAGGATCCGAACCGCCCTCGCCATCGTATGAGCATCACGACGAGACAGGGAACGATCTGGCGTATCAGTCCTGAGACATGTGTCGCAATTCTGCGACACATGAGCTGACGTGACGGACAGCCCTCTCACCTCTCGCCGGACCCATCTTCACCGTTGAACCAGCACCGCAACAACGACCCTCGGAACGATCGGGCACCCCTCAGTTCTTCTCGACACTGGTATACTTTCCTGTATTGGTCACCGAGGGGGAACCTCGGTCGTAGTAGATACTGGTGGAGTATCCCTGGATCGTGACCCGCGCACCTATCGTGCCGGTGTATATCGATGCGTATCTAGCATCGACTCCCACCGTCACGCTGTCCAAAGTTCCGGCATAGACGTCAGCGCTGTATCCCGCTATGGTAAGATCGCCAATCTGGTCTGCGACAACCTTGGCATACCGAGCGTCCGCACTCACGTTGACGCGGTCCGCCTGAAAAACCCATACTTCGACACTATAGTGCGTGATGTTAACGTCGGTGCAGTGACCGTTCAGGACCACGGTCTGGTATTGGCCTGTCGAGCTCCACGGACCGTCGTCGCACTCGTAGGGGAACTGGCTGCCGCTGCTGACGGAGCGGAACTGCTCGGCGCGGGTCGCGAAGCTGCTGTCGGACTCGCCGGACTGCTGCACCGGCCCGTCAGAGCTGACGTCATCCGAAACCCCGCCCGGCTCACCGTCGTCGCTGTCGCCGACGGCTGGTCCCTGCGAACCGGTGACGGGGTCGTCCCCAGCGGTCTGGGTGCTTTTCGAGTCACCGTTGCTGAACGAGATACCGCAGGCTGACAGCGCCAGGGCCGACACCATCGCCAGCCCGGCCGCGAAGGCTCTCTTCCTCATCGTCTGCTCCAGGCTCCTTGTCGGACCGCCGATCCGCGGCACCAGTCCACAGCGTAGAGGCGTCGCGCCGGTCCCCCGGACGGTTCGGCGTAACAGCCCTGGAACACCGTGTCGCAATGCTGCGACACCAGAAGCTGCGCGAAGGTCCCAGGCCCCGGGCAGCGAGGTGTACGGCGCCGGACGGCCTTCACGCCGACGACCGGTGCCCTACCAGGTCGGGGAACGCGTGAGACGCCCCACCGTCAGCGTCCGCGGGCCTGCCGGGCGGCCTTGCTGAGCAGGCGCAGGGCCTTGAACCGGGACATGCCCGCGCTGGGCACGGTGCCTTCCAGGTCGTCGAGGGTCGTGCTGCCGAGCAGCAGGTCTTCCAGGAGGGCGGGGCCCTCGGCCAGCACCAGGCCGGGTGGGGCCTCCTCGCCGCGGACGCCCCGGGACCACACCGCGGCGGCGATCGACCCGTCGCGGCGTTCCAGCAGCACCACCCTGGTGCCGGGCAGCATGCGGGACACGGCGGCGGCGGCCTCGGCCGCTGCCGTCGGGTCGGTCAGCACCGCGACCGACCCGGCTGCCGAGCCGACCGCCTCGGCCTGCACCCCGGCCAGGCAGCACACCGCGGCCAGCGGTTCGGCGGCCACCACCTGGGTGAGCAGCAGCGCGACGGTCACCGGTTCGTCCAGGCCGGACGGGTCGTCAGGCACCGGAGCAGGCCCCCGAACCGGCCCCTGAACCGGCTCTGTGGTGTCCGGACGGTCAGCCGGTGCGTCGAACGGACGGCCGACGGGGTCGACGAGCCCGCTGAGGTCGTCGGGGACCACGAGCGCGTCCAGGTCGTCGGGCACCCAGGACTCGTCGTCGGGACGGTCCGCGCCGGGCTCACGACCGGTCACAGGGCCCCCTTGGTCGACGGCACACCGACCACCCGCGGGTCCGGCGCGACGGCGGCGCGCAGCGCCCGGGCCAGGGCCTTGAACTGGGCTTCGACGATATGGTGCGGGTCGCGCCCGGCCAGCAGCCGCACGTGCAGGGTGAGGTGGGCGTGATGCGCGACCGACTCCAGGACGTGCCGGGTGAGCGCACCAGTAAAGTGCCCACCGACCAGGTGCTGCGCCTGCCCCTCAGGTTCCCCGGTGTGCACCAGGTAGGGACGGCCGGAGACGTCCACCACGGCCTGGGCCAACGCCTCGTCCAGCGGCACCGTGGCGTCGCCGTAGCGGGCGATACCGGTCTTGTCGCCCAGGGCCTGGCGCAGCGCCTGGCCCAGGCAGATCGCGACGTCCTCGACCGTGTGGTGCACGTCCACCTCGGTATCACCGGTGGCCCGTACGACGAGGTCGATCAGCGAGTGACGGCCCAGCGCGGTGAGCATGTGGTCGTAGAACGGGACGGTGGTGGAGACCGCGGTGCGGCCCGTGCCGTCCAGGTCCACCTCCACGTGCACGGACGACTCGGCCGTCGTGCGGTCGACCACACCAGTGCGGTGCTTCACTGCTCCACCACCTCGTCCAGGGCGGCCCCGAAAGCCGCCATCTCCTCGGGCGTGCCGATCGACACCCGGAGCCACCCGTCGGGCCCGACTTCACGCACCAGCACACCACGGTCCAGCAGACCCTGCCAGATCGCGTGCGCATCGTCGAACACGCCGAACAGCACGAAGTTGGCGTCCGAGTCGCAGGCCCGCAGGCCCCGGGCCCGCAGCGCCGCCACCCACCGGTCGCGTTCCACGCGCAGCGCCCCGACCTGCGCCATCAGCTCAGGGGTGTGGGCCAGCGCCGCCCGGGCGACGGCCTGGGTGACCGCCGACAGGTGGTACGGCAGCCGCACGACACGCAGAGCGTCGACCAGCTCGGCCGTCCCGGCCAGGTAGCCCACCCGGGCCCCCGCCAGGCCGAACGCCTTGGACATGGTCCGGACCACCGCCAGGTGCGGGTACTCCCCCAGCAGCTCGGTGGCCGAGGGCGTACCCGGTCGACGGAACTCCCCGTAGGCCTCGTCCACCACCACGACGCACCCGCCCGGTACCCGCGCCGCGGCGTCCAGCACCGCCCGCGTGGTAGCCACCGGCAGAGCCGTCCCGGTCGGGTTGTTCGGGCTGGCCAGCAGGACCACCGACGGCCGCACCTGGTCGACCAGCGCCGTCGCGTGGTCGAGGTCAATGGCGAAGTCTGCGTCGCGACGCCCTGTCACCCAGGTCGTGAAGGTGTCCCGGGCGTACTCCGGGTACATCGAGTAGGTCGGCGCGAAGCTCAGCGCGGTGCGGCCCGGCCCGCCGAAGGCCTGCAGCACGTGCAGCATCACCTCGTTCGAGGCGTTGGCCGCCCAGACCTGGCTGGGTTCCAGCCGCACCCCAGACTCGACAGCCAGGTAGTCGGCCAGGTCAGAGCGCAGCGCCAGGCAGTCCCGGTCCGGGTACCGGTTCAGCTGCCGGGCCGCCACCCGCACCGCCTCGGCGATACCGTCCACGACCTCCGGGCTCGGCGGGTACGGGTTCTCGTTGGTGTTGAGCCGCACCGGCACGTCCAGCTGCGGAGCCCCGTACGGACTCAGCCCGACCAGCTCGGAGCGCAGGGGTAAGGTCACGCCCCCGATTCTAGAGACAGCCCGCCCCACATCCGACTCAGTGCCACCGCAGAAGGCGTACGCAGGGTGCGCCGACGGACCCCCCTCCACCTATGGCCCGAGGTCGAGCGATGACTGGCTGAACTTGTCGCGCAGGAACCGCCCCTGGCCGGTCAGCGTGTCGAGCCGCTTGGCGAAGAGGGCGTCGCGGATGCGGACGCTCTCCGTGTCGAGAAGGGCGAGCTGTGCCATGAGCTCGGTGTGCGCCGCGGCGCGGCCCGCACCGACGGTCTGCGGCAGGTCGAGGTAGGTCTGGACGCTTGTCGGGAGATAGTCACCGATCATCTGCTCGACGGTGTGACGCTGGTCGCGGGCGACGGCGAGGTCGTCCCACGAGCGCAGGATCTCGCCCAGGGTGCCGACGATCGTCGTGACCTGTGCCTGAGCGTCGGCGTCAAGCCCGCGCAGACGGCGCCCGAGAACGCCGAGCTGGTCCTCGAGATCGGCCTTCGAAGCCCCGAGGGACAGGCCGAGCCGTAGCGTGACGCGCCGGTGCGGCGCGACAAGAGCGCCGACACCGTAGGCCGCGACGACGACGACAGGCCACAGGGGGCCGAGCCCGAAGACGAGCTGGGCCACGAGCGCAAGGATCGCGCAGCCGCTGCCGACGAGGTTCTTCGTCGAGGCAAGCCAGCGGTCGACACCGCCGGTCTTACTGGTAGCCACGAATCTCCCGGAAGGCCCGTGCGAGGTCGCCACCGCGCGCGTCGAAGGTCTGTCCGCCCGTGAGGTCCGCGACCTGCTGCATCTCGTCGGCGTTGGTGTCGCCGAAGAGGACGACGAACGTCGGGATATCAGCCGCCGCGTCGCCGAGCGACGGGTAGAGCTGCCGGAAGTCGTCAAGGCTCCGGCCGCTGTTGTTCTCCCCGTCGGTCATCAGGACGACGGAGACGAAGGTGTCCGGTCGCTCCTGCTTCTGCGCGACGGCCAGACCGTAGGCCGATGCGAGCGCGTCGTAGACCGCGGTGCCCCCGTTCGTCGGGAGGTGGTCGGCGAAGTCGGTGATCTGCTGGTACGCGACCGCCAGGTCGGTGCGGGGAATGTCGACGACGACCGGGTCGGCGACAGTGGTGCTGAACGTGAGCAGCGAGATTCGTTCTCCGCCGCGGAACCGTGTGAAAGCGCCGACGGTCGACGTGTCCGCGCCCGCGAGATTCTTCAGCGCTGTCTGGAGCGACGCGATGCGGTCCCCTTCCATCGACCCCGAGGTGTCAAGGACGAACACCGCCTGGGCCGGGGCTCGGGCCGAGCCGAGGTAGGCGCTGATGAGCGAGTTCGCTGTCTCGATGGTGTTGGGGAACGGGGTCTCGAAGAGCACACCGCTCGGGAAGGTCGATCCGGTGTCGATGCTGGGCACCCCGGGGCGGCGGTGCACCTGGTCGACGATCTTCCGCTGGACGTCAGGTGTCGTGAGCCAGGCCGTGAGCTGGTCGAAGAGAGCACGCTTGGAGCCGTCCGCGGACGACAGGAGCGTCAGGGGGTAGTCGCTCGTCACGACGCCGTCGCGCGGGACGACGATCGTCAGCGGCATCCCCTCCGCCTGCATGCCCATGAGGACAGACTCGTAGTTGACGATCCCGTCGATCGCGGACGGGTTCTCGCGGTAACGGTCGGCCAGCCAGCCCGAGGACCCTGCGGTGAGCTGCTGACCCGTCGCGAACTTCGTGAGCTCCGGCAGGACACCGTCGATATCGGACGGCGTGAGGGCCGACCCGGTGCCGCTCAGAGCGGTCGCCACCGAGACGAGGGCAGAGAAGCCCGAGTTCGACGCGGCGGGATTCGTCATGCCGTACGTGAGCTCGCCGTCGGCGGCGGCGTCGGCGATATCGGCCCAGCTCGGGGCCGTCGTGTCCCAGCCGAGCCGGGTGGCAGCCGCCGGAGTGAGACCGAGCACGACGGGCGAGGACATGATCTTCACGGATTCGCGGATCGCCGTTTCGGCCCCGGGCAGCAGCGAGAGGTACCGGTTGTTGGGGAACCACGTCGCGTCGTACGTCCCGGCGGCACCGCCGGCGGCGACGAGCTCCGTCCCCTCGATGGTGCCCGAAAAGTCGAGGCGGACGTCGACCCCGATGGCGTCCTTCGCCTCGGCCAGGATGGGGAGCATGTCCTGCACCTCGCTTCCCGCGAGGACGCGCAGGACGTCGGGGCCGTCGCTCGCACCGTCGTCAGAGCCGGACGTGCATGCGGCCAGGAGGGCGACGGCGACGACCGCGGCCAGACCGCGCATTCGGGACATATCAGGCTCCGAGTCCCGGCGAGGCCGCGCCGGACGGCTGGTGTCGTACAGGGTGCGCGACGGCGGAGGCGCCGGTCATGGTTGTTCCTCGTTACGGGCCACGGAGCTCGTGTAGCGGTCGGAGATGGCCTGGATTATTGACTCGAGAACCTCATAGCTCGGCGGTTCGACGACGCCGACGGGCGTCGGTGGGACAGCGAGGCCACGGTCGGTGAGGACGGAGGCGAAGACGGCGGGGTCGGCGGGGCGGAAGCCGTGCCGGGCGGCGAGGCGGGCCAGTGCCGGGTCGGTCATGAGGAGCTGCCCCACCGCGTCTCCAGCGGGCGTCAGGGGGATGACGGTGTGCTTGGACAGCACCGTGGGAGAGGGGTACATGAGCATCATGTCGGGTGTGACGGCTGCCGTGCCGGTGTCGTGGTCTGTCATCTGCTGTCCGAGGAACTGAGCCTCGTAGACCATGACGAGCGGCTTGGACCCGATGCCCTGCGAGAGGTAGTCGGCGAACGGGTCCTCGCTCGACGAGGCGGAGAACCCCTGCCCGAGGAACAGCTGCGCCATCTCGTCGATGATCGCGTCCTGCTGCTCTATCCCCGTGACGACATTGTCCCCGTTGACGACGTAGGAGGCGATGGACAGGTACATCGCCGCGGAGTTCGACGAGCGGATGTCCGTCGACGACAGGAGCAGCTCGCGCGGGCTCGGGTAGGCGGTGTCCGCCCCCGGCAGGTCACTCCACCGCGTGCCTGCGCGGACCGCCGCCAGGTACTGCGCCACGTCGAGGTGCCAGACTCCGGCGCCGTCCTGCGAGACGATGCCCGCTTCCTCGAGAAGGGGCGCGAGCGGGGCGAACGTCGCGACGGCCATCGGCGAGTAGAACGGCGAGTACGACGTCGCGACCCCGGTGCGCTGGCTCACCTTGAGCGCCGCAGGAGCGGAGGACGGGAAGACGAAGTCGACCCCGGTGAGGTCTGCCGTCGTCGCGATCTGGCGCGACCCGGCGGTCGTCACCTTGACGGTGTACCCGTTGGCTGCGAATTCCGCCTGCACGGCCGGGTCGTCGAAGAAAGGCTTCTTCTCCGATCCGATGACACCCTCGACGACGGTGAGGTCCGTCGACCCGCCGCCACCAGAGCCGCCACGACCCCACACGACGGCGACGACGATCCCCACGACAAGCACGGCAGCGAGGAGCAGACCGACGTTCCGCCTCGTTCTCATCGTCCGCTCTGTGGTTGGATCCGCATCTCAGGCAGCAGGGTACAGATAGCCAAAGGCGCTCACGGTAAATTGCACATGAACACTCGATGAACGCGGCGGCCTGAGCCGCGACTCCACGCCGCTACCTCAACCTGTTCGAGCCTGCCGCAGTCGGGCGACGAGCAGCACCACCCAGGCGCCCAGCAGGGCGCCCGACGTGTTGGCGACCAGGTCGCGCACATCGGGGACCCGGCCTGGGATCCAGTGCTGGACCAGCTCGATGAAGCAGGTCAGTGCCACACCGGCGACGACGACCCACCACCAGCGGGCACGACCGACCAGCGGGACGCCGAGCAGGCCCAGGGGGACGAACATGATGATGTTCGCGGTCAGCTCCAGGCCGGGTTCGGTGACCCAGCCGGTGCCGGGGAGGCGGTGGAGCAGCCGGGCCACGTGCCACATCACGCCGTGCGCGGTCGGCGACGCCGGGGTGAGCGTGATCAGACCGACCACGACCAGGTACAGCACCATCGTGCCGGTCAGCACGACCCGGGCCCTGGTCTGGGCTGCGGGCTGGCCCGCGGCGCAGTCCCGGCCGACGGCGGGTGGGCTCACGCCTCGAACCGGGCCTGGACCGCCTCACCGTGCGCGGGCAGCTGTTCGACGGCGGACAGCGCGACGACGTGGTCGGCGACGGCGGCCAGGGCGTCGGCGTCGTACTCGATCACCTGCACTGCGCGGACGTAGGAGTGCACCCCCAGGCCGGAGGAGTAGTGGGCGGCCCCGCCGGTGGGCAGCACGTGGTTGGACCCGGCGACGTAGTCCCCCAGCGACACCGGCGAGTACGGTCCGACGAAGATCGCCCCGGCGCTGGTCACCTGTTCGGCCAGCGCGGCGGCGTCGACGGTCATGATCTCCAGGTGCTCGGCACCATAGGCGTCGACCACGTCCAGCCCAGCGGCGATATCGTCCACCAGCACGACGGCGGACTGCGGTCCGGCCAGCGCGACGGACGCCCGCTCACGGTTGGCCGTGGCGGCCAGCCTGGGGGCGAGCGCCCGCTCGACCGCGTCGGCCAGCTCGGGCGAGTCGGTGACCAGCACCGCCGCGGCCAGCGGGTCGTGCTCGGCCTGGGAGAGCATATCGGCGGCGACGTGCTGGGGGTCGGCGGTAGCGTCGGCCAGGATCGCGACCTCGGTGGGTCCGGCCTCCGCGTCGATCCCGACCACCCCGCGCACCAGCCGCTTGGCGGCAGCGACATACACGTTGCCCGGCCCGGTGACAACGTCCACCGGTTGGCACACCACGGTCCCGTCGGCCTCGGCCGCGCCGTAGGCCAGCATAGCGACGGCCTGCGCTCCCCCGGCGGCGTAGACCTCGTCCACGCCGAGCAGCCCGCAGGTGCCCAGCACCCCCGGGTCGGGCAGCCCGCCGTTGCTGACCTGCGGCGGTGACGCGACCGCCAGGGACGGCACACCGGCCGCCTGCGCGGCCACCACGTTCATCACCACCGACGACGGGTACAGCGCCAGCCCACCCGGCACGTACAGGCCCACCCGACGCACCGGCAACCAGCGCTGCCGCACCTGCGCACCAGGGCCGACCTGCACGGTGAACGGCGCCGGGACCTGCGCGGCGTGGACTGCCCGCACCCGGTCGATGGCCTCGGTCATCCCGTCGCGCACCGCCGGGTCGAGCGCCTCCACCGCAGCCGCGACAGCCTCGGCGGGTACCCGCAGGTGCTGGGGCCGCACCTGGTCGAACTTCTCCGACCAGTCGCGCAGCGCGTCAGCACCCCGGTCGCGCACGTCGGCCACGACGGGTGCCACCTGCTCGGCGGCGTGCTCTACGTCCATCTCGGCCCGCGGCAGCGTGACGACGAGCTGGCTTCGGGTCAGGGTCTTGCCACGCAGGTCGATCCGTGAGATCACGCCACCCAGTCTAGGGTGACGCGAGGGATGCGGCTGGCGCCGCCGCCGTCGGGAGGCCGACGGGGCGAGGCCGCTGCCGGAGGTGGTTGACACCCTGGCAGAAGTCGAATAGCGTCTGTTATATAACGAACGTTGTATGAGGAGGACAGGCAGTGGCCCCACCACGGATCAAGGTGACCCGGGACGACATCCTGACCGCCGCGCTCAACCTGGTGCGCCAGTCGGGGATCGAGTCTCTGAACGCACGCAACCTGGCTCTGGCCCTGGGGTGCTCGACCCAGCCGATCTTCACCCACTTCTCCACCATGGAAGAGCTGAGGTCGGCCGTCTACTCCCGCACCGACGAGTACCAGAGCACCTACCTGAACGAGCACGTCACCCTCGACCAGGACGTGATGGCCAGCTTCGGCATGGCCTACATCGACTTCGCCCTGGCCGAACCCAACCTCTTTCGTTTCCTGACCGGCTACGACAACGCCGAGGACCCGGCGGACGCGGTGACCAGCGACGACTGCCACGGCCAGGAGATCGACCCCATCCGCCGCCTGGTCGCCGCCGACGACGAGACCGCCAACGCCGCGTTCCTGGACATCTACCTGTACGCCAGCGGGCTGGCCGCGTCCCTGGTCGCCAACCAGATCGACCTCGACCGTGACCAGATCAAGGCCATGGTCACCCGCATGGGTGCTCTGCTGACCGCCGGACCGCCCACCACCTGAACCAACCAACCACCTCTGCTCCGCTGGCCGACGGCCAAGCGGCCATGCTGTCGCGTCCTCGCGACAGACCACCCACGAAGGAGACACCCGATGAACACCACGACCCTGCCTCGCCCGGTCCTGCTGCAGACTCTGTGGCTGGTCCTGGTCCTGAGCTTTCTCTGGTGCGACGTCGTCTCGCTGATGGACCCCCAGGACCCGTACACCGGGATGAACGAGTGGACGCTGACGGCCGCCGGGGTCTGGATGCTGGTGCCGGTGCTCATGATCGTGCTGTCGCGCCTGCTCCGGCGGCGCACCGGCCGACCGCTCGGCATCACGGTCGCGGCGCTGCTGATGCTGGGCCATGTCGGCTCCCTCTTCATGGGCATGCCCACGCCCTACTACGTGCTCTTCAGCGTCGTCGAGGTGGCCACCATGGTGACGATCATCGTGCTCACCTGGACCTGGCCAGCCGACGACCAGGTCTAGCGGGTCTCGTCGGCTCGTCAGCCGCCGCGGCGGGCCCGCAGCGCGGCCAGGGCCTCGTCCAGGAGCGCTGCGCCGTCCTCTTCGGTGCGGCGTTCCTTGACGTAGGCCAGGTGGGTCTTGTACGGCTCGTTGCGCGACGGGGACGGCGGGTTGGCCTGGTCCTGACCGGCCGGGAAACCGCAGCGCGGGCAGTCCCAGGTCACCGGGGCCTCCTCGACAGCCTCCTCCGCGAAGCTGGGGCGGGTCTCGTGGCCGTTGACGCACCAGTACGAGATCCACACCCGCGGTGCGGCCAGGCCGCGCTCAGACTCGCCGATCGGCCCGGCCCCGACGCGCGAACCGCGGATCGCACTTCCACCCGCCATCAGATCCCTCCCTCACGCCTTCTCGATGAGACCCAGCACCACGATGATGGTCGTCCACACCAGCGCCGCGCCGATAGTGATTCGGTTGAGGTTGCGCTCGGCCACACCCGAGCTGCCGGCGGACGAGCTGATGCCACCGCCGAACATGTCCGACAGGCCCCCGCCACGGCCCTTGTGGAGCAGGACCAGGAGCACCAGCAGGAGGCTGGACAGCACCAGCAGCACCTGGAGCGCGATCTTCAACGCGGACACGCGGTTCTTCTTTCGTTGCAGACGTCATACAGCACTGCGAGGCCGAGACCGGCCGCCACACCAACAGCAGCACCAGGGTAAGCGACAAACTGCCGAGGCAGAACCGGGACCCGACGACGCGGATCCCGGTTCAGCCTCGGTTCAGCCATGCGTCAGCGGACGTGCGCCTGGTAGCGCACGATCTTGGCGAACTCCGCGGGGTCCAGGCTGGCCCCGCCGACCAGGGCGCCGTCCACGTCCGGCAGGTCCATGATCGCCGCCACGTTGGACGACTTCACCGACCCGCCGTACAGGATCCGCACCGCGTCGGCCGTCGCCTGGTCGTACAGCTCGGCGACCCGCGCACGGACGGCCGCGGCCATGTCCTGGGCGTCCTCGGGGCTGCACACCACGCCCGTGCCGATGGCCCACACCGGTTCGTAGGCGACGACCAGGCCCGCGACCTGCTCGGCGGTGAGACCTTCCAGGCCGCCGTCGAGCTGGCGCAGAGTGTGCGCCGTGTGGCCGCCCGCCTCGCGGACCTCCAGCTCTTCGCCGACGCACAGGATCGGCACCAGGCCGTGGGCCAGCGCCGACTTCACCTTGGCGTTGGTGACCGTCTCGTCCTCGCCGTGGTACTGCCGCCGCTCGGAGTGCCCGACGACGGCGTACGTGCAGCCCAGCCTGGCCAGGAACTGCCCGGAGATCTCCCCGGTGTAGGCGCCGGAGACGTGGGCCGAGACGTCCTGCGCGCCGTACTCGATCGCCAGCTTGTCGGCGTCGACCAGGGTCTGTACCGAGCGGATATCGGTGAACGGCGGCAGCACCGCGACCTCGACCGCGTCGAAGTCGTGCTTGCCGTCGCGCAGCTCCCAGGCCAGCTTCTGCACCGTGGCGATGGCCTGCTGGTGGTCCAGGTTCATCTTCCAGTTGCCCGCCATCAGTGGGGTGCGGGCGCCCTTGTCGACGGCAGCCATCACGACTCCAGCACAGCGATACCGGGCAGCTGCTTGCCCTCCAGCAGCTCCAGGCTGGCCCCGCCACCGGTGGAGATGTGCCCGAACCTGGCCTCGTCGAAACCGAGCCGACGCACCGCGGCGGCCGAGTCGCCACCGCCGACGATGGTGAACGCACCGTTGGCGCCCGCGTCTACCAGGGCCTGCGCCACCGCGCGGGTACCGGCGGAGAACTGCTCGAACTCGAACACCCCCGCCGGGCCGTTCCACACGACGGTCTTGGCGTCGGCGATCTTCGCGGCGAACAGCTCGCAGGACCGCGGGCCGATGTCCAGGCCCATCTGGTCGTCGGGTATGGCGTCGACCGGTACGACGGTGGCCGGGGCGTCCGCGGCGAACTTCGGGGCGACCACACCGTCGACGGGCAGGACGATCTCGACGCCCTTGGCCTTGGCCTGCTCCAGATAGCCCTTGACGGTGTCCACCTGGTCGGCCTCCAGCAGCGAGGTCCCGACCGAGTGGCCCTGGGCCACCGCGAAGGTGTAGGCCATGCCGCCGCCGACGATCAGCCGGTCGGCCTTGCCCAGCAGGTTCGAGATGACGCCGAGCTTGTCGGAGACCTTCGCCCCGCCGAGCACCACGACGTACGGCCGGGCCGGGTCCTCGGTGGCCCGCCGCAGCGCCGCGACCTCGCCCAGCACCAGCAGACCGGCGGCGTGCGGCAGCCGCTGCGCGACGTCGTAGACCGACGCCTGCTTGCGGTGCACCACGCCGAACCCGTCGGAGACGAAAGCGTCGGCCAGCGCCGCCAGCTCGTCGGCCAGGGCGCCGCGCTCGGCGTCGTCCTTGGACGTCTCACGGGCGTCGAACCGCACGTTCTCCAGCAGCGCGACCTGGCCGTCGCCCAGGGCGCCGACGACCTGCCGCGCCGACGGGCCGACGAAGTCTGCGGCCAGGGCCACAGGCTGGCCCAGCAGCTCACCGAGCCGGGCCGCGACCGGTGCCAGCGAGTACTTCGGGTCCGGGGCGCCCTTGGGGCGGCCCAGGTGGGCGGTGACCACGACGCGGGCCCCGGCGTCCAGCAGCCGGGTCAGGGTCGGCAGGGCCGCCCTGATCCGGCCGTCGTCGGTGATGGTCGTGCCGTCCAGCGGCACGTTGAAGTCAGAACGGACCAGCACGCGCTTGCCGCGCAGGTCGCCTAGGTCCTCGATCGTCTTCATGGTTCCTCGGTTCTTCTCGTCCGGACGTGCGAGCGTCCGCGCGCGGCCAGAAGCACGACCGCGCGCGGACGCTCAGTGGGTCTCACCGTCGGTGGCGTCAGAGCCGCTCGCCGACGTACTGGGTCAGGTGCACGAGGCTGGAGGAGTACCCCCACTCGTTGTCGTACCAGGACACGACCTTGACCAGGTCGCCCTGCACCTTGGTCAGCTTGGAGTCGAAGATGCTCTGGTGCGGGTTGGTGATGATGTCGCTGGAGACGATGTCGTCCTCGCAGTACTCGAGGACACCCTTGAGCGGACCGGCGGCGGCGGCCTTCACCGCGGCGTTGACCTCGTCCACCGAGGTCTCCCGGCCGGCCACGAAGGTCAGGTCGGTGGCCGAGCCGGTGATGGTCGGCACCCGCATCGCGAACCCGTCGAGCTTGCCCTTGAGCTCGGGCAGCACGAGGGCCACGGCCTTGGCGGCCCCGGTGGAGGTCGGCACGATGTTCTGTGCCGCGGCCCGGGCCCGGCGCAGGTCGCGGTGCGGACCGTCCTGGAGGTTCTGGTCGCCGGTGTAGGCGTGGATCGTCGTCATCAGACCGCGCTGGATGCCGACCGAGTCGTTCAGCGCCTTGGCCATCGGGGCCAGGCAGTTGGTGGTGCACGAGGCGTTGGAGACGATGTGGTGCGCCGCCGGGTCGTACAGCGTGTGGTTCACACCCATGACAACCGTGATGTCCTCGTTCTTCGCCGGGGCGGAGATGAGGACCTTCTTGGCGCCGCCGTCGATATGGGCCTTGGCCTTGGTCGCGTCGGTGAAGAAGCCCGTGGACTCGATGACGATATCGGCGCCCAGGTCGCGCCAGGGCAGCGCCGCCGGGTCGCGCTCGGCCATCGCGGCCATCTTCTTGCCGTCGACGACGATGCTCGACTCGTCGTAGGAGACGCTCAGCGGGAACCGACCCAGCACCGTGTCGTACTTCAGCAGGTGCGCCAGGGTCTTGTTGTCGGTGAGGTCGTTGACGCCGACGACCTCGATGTCAGCGCCCTCCGCGACGACGGCGCGCAGGAAGTTGCGCCCGATCCGGCCAAAGCCGTTGATGCCGACCTTGATGGTCACGTGCCCTCCTCGTCGATGCGCCGCCATCGGCGCACAGTAGCGGTGTTCCGTCCGCACGACCGGCGTGCAGTCCGCGCCCGACCGCGTCCGCGCAGCCCCCAGGGGAGTGCACGGTGCGGTCGGACAGCACGACCCTATATCCAATCGACTACCCCTGCCACGACGTGCACGGCACTCGGGCGATCCCGTCTGCCACCGGATCGGTGCAGGTCAGCAGCGATACGGGCCGACCGGGCCAGGGTCGCCAAAACCGCGGCAAATCGGGCGCTGGCGAGACACCGTGCCTCAGATATCGAGAAGATCCATGTTCAGCGCCGACTCGGTGTCCGGCACACCCAGCTCGGCGGCCCGCTTGTCGGCCGTCGCCAGCAACCGCCGGATGCGCCCGGCGACGGCGTCCTTGGTCAGCGGCGGGTCGGACATCTTGCCCAGCTCTTCCAGCGACGCCTGCTTGTGCGCCAGGCGCAGCTCGCCCGCCTCCCGCAGGTGGTCGGGCACGTCGGGGCCGAGGATCTCGAAGGCCCGCTCCACCCGGGCCCCGGCGGCCACCGCGGCGCGGGCCGAGCGGCGCAGGTTCGCGTCGTCGAAGTTGGCCATCCGGTTCGCCGTGCCGCGCACCTCCCGGCGCACCCGCAGCTCTTCCCAGACCAAGGTGGCGTCGTGGGCGCCGAGCCGGGTCAGCATGGCCGAGATGGCGTCGCCGTCGCGGATCACCACCCGGTCCACACCCCGCACCTCCCGGGCCTTGGCCGTGATGCCCAGCCGTCGGGCCGCGCCCACCAGGGCCAGCGCCGCCTCCGGACCGGGGCAGGTGACCTCCAGCGACGACGAGCGTCCCGGGGTGGTCAGCGACCCGTGCGCGAGGAACGCCCCGCGCCAGGCCGCCTCGGCCTCCCCCACCCCGGCCGATACCAGCTGGGACGGCAGGCCGCGCACCGGGCGGCCCCGGTTGTCCAGCAGACCGGTCTGCCGGGCCAGGGACTCCCCGTCCTTGATGATCCGCAGCACGTACCGGCTCCCCCGGCGCAGCCCCGCCCCGGACACCACGATGATCTCGCCCTGGTGCCCGTACAGGTCGAGGATGGCCTGACGCAGCCGCCGGGCGGCGATCGGCTTGTCGAGCTCGGCCTCGATGACGATCCGGCCGGAGATGATGTGCAGCCCCCCGGCGAACCGCAGCATCGCCGAGACCTCGGCCTTGCGGCACGACGTCTTGTCGATCTTGAGCCTGGCGAGCTCGTCCTTCACCTGAGCGGTCAACGACATGTCGATCATCGTGCCATCTCAGACGGCACTACGACCACGTTCTCGGTCGATCCCGGGCTGAGCCCTGATCCACCGATTTGCGCCGTCACGAGCGTCATTCCCCAGCGCCACTCCACACGTCGGCTACGCCGCCGCGCGGAGCCTCTGGCGCTGTGGGCCCAGACGGGTGTGCTGGCAAGGCGGAGCAGCGAAGGCGGGCTGGAGGCCCGTTGAGCAGCGACAAC